>DASRIZ010000333.1:0-10954 GCA_035649735.1 Blastocatellia bacterium
ATCTCATCCGAACTGGTGTCCGCTTTCCATTCCCACTCGCCGTCCGATGTGAAATGCCAGATGCCATCGTTGTGTCGCGGCTCGTCCTTGTGTCTGAATGATCGTGCCGGAAATCCGGAGCGTCCGGTGATCGCTTCCAAGCGCAGCATTGCCTCCACGGATTTGCGCGCGGACTCGAGCGCGCGCGAATCCTTAGTCACCTGATATCGAAAGGCCTGGGACGCCACGTAGATTGACGTCCACAGTCCGTCGTTGTCGTTGGGATACTGATGGCTTGTGGCGGGATTGCCGGCATCAGACAACTGTGAATCGGCAACGAGGTAATGTCTCTCGTGCCGCTCCGTTAGACGCTTCTCAAAGTGGGCGGCCTTGTCAGCAAGCGACAGCAAACGAAACTCTATATGGCTTATGCCGTCCGCTGTTCGAACCCACACAGACCCCGCCTCCCCCGGCGCTAACGACGTCACCTGATCCGAAGGTAAGTAACGTTTCCCGCCAAAGTATTGCCATCGATCCCATGCATCAGTGGCGGTTGCGTATCTAACCAATCCGTCATCGCCTCCTGTCCAGATCGCTCCATCCGTCGATATGGTTATCGCTCGGAGCCGGCCTACCGGTAACCCCTCGTCAAATGAGAGCCGAAGTTTAGCACCAGAGTCTCGAATCAATGCGTCTGATTCTACGGTCCAACGCACACTGCCAATGCGTGCTGTTCGCGCAGGCTGAGCGAGTTGATCCCGAATCTTTTTGGGAATCCGCGTGTCGTCGACGGCGTAGACAGTCCGAAACTTCTGCGGTGTAGCGCGCAGTCTAATTTTGCCAGGGACGGCTGCGCCCGCGGTTATGGTGATGACAAAACCGAAGACCAGTAAAGCTCGCAGTCGAATGAGTACGGCACGCCAACCAGGGTCGTGGGTTCGCTGTACAGGGTGATTGAACGCCATGCGCCTGGCAGTGTTTCACAAAGCGATACAACCCAACAAGCAACGCGCGAAAGAAGGAGACCTCACATTGCGGGTGCACGCCTGACCCTGACCGCCTTTGAGCTTGCGGCACGGCCAGCTGCCAATTACTGAGACGTCGCCGTCATCGCCTTCAACATTTGCTCGAGCCCTGCCTGATCCGGTCCGACGAACGGCTGAGCAGTCGGGGCCGCCGCAAGCGAAGCCAGTAACCGTTCTGTCATATCTCCAGAGGCGGCCGGCAAGTGGCTGCTCAGGATCCTCTTTGGTTCCATCTTGCGGATGCCGTCCAGTTGCTTCGCCAACGCCCCGCTGTCCGCTTTGTGCAGCCACGGTGTGTCTACCGTCGCCCACAAGACCTGCCCATCACGCAATTCCTTATCGGAGAGGTCGGCTGCGTTCTGGGGAACCGCTGAAAGGAGCGCCCCAAAACAGTCGGAGCTGAAAAACACCCCAGACTTGTCGTCATAGAAGCCAGTCGTGGAAGGGTTGTCGAAGGCCGGAGGTTTGACCGCGGTAAGTGTGCGGTCACCCGCGGTGATCTTCTCGCCCGGGTTGACCAGATGGACCCGGTCCAACGGCAGCGGAGCACTCAGGCTCATTATCCCCACGCCGAGAAACGTAGTAATCACTCGGAGCCGTGGGTTCTCGGCGAGCAACTGATGCAAGCTACCGATGTGGTCAAAGTCCGTATGCGTGAGCCAGATCCACTTCAGCTCGGTTGGATCGATAACCGATCGCAAAGCTGTCATGAACTCCTCGCTTTGCACAACCGCTCCGGTATCTACCAGCACGGGCTCCGAGCCCTTTATGACGAAAGAGTTGATCGGCACGAACCCGTAGCCCGGGATCGGGAAGTTTGACGTTAACACCTCGATATCCGCCGCAGCCTTGTACGAATCAATCATGAAGTCTCCCTCCTGGTTAGCCGGGATTTTCGTTGAACCCCGGACGGTTGAACTAGTGTTTGTTGGTTGCTTACTCATCTTCCGTTGTCGAGGTGGATGTGTAACAACCGGCACTCGCGTTACATCGAGTCCAGAAATTAATTAGTGTCTGATCAGGAAGGGCTTTCTAAAACTTCGGTGATTGGTAACTTATTGGCGAGACCTCTCGACTACCAGGCACCTGGGCCCGGCAATGAACGCGTGTGGTTAAAAGTATACTCGCCGAGAAGACGTTCGTCTCCGCTTTCCTCGATGGCGACCAGACGAGCGATCATCTTGTGGTTAGGCGCGGCCTTCGCAAAAGTAATCGACTCCTGCAGCAGAACACCGCCCGAAGTCGGGTTTATGGGGATGTCTGGCAGGCGCAACTGTTCAACGCCGCGCTCGTCACAGAGGGAGAGATCGACTCGTTTTGCCCCGCTTAAGTTCGCGGCAAGGCGCCCGATGAGAATATCGTCTTCGGCTGTGACCGTGCACTGGACGCTGCCTCCAGGAGGAGGGTCGTATTGACGGATACGCAAGCCTTCCTCTGCGGCACGCTTAAGAAATGCGTCGCTTACAACCATACGTAGGGAGCCGTCTCCAGCAAGCTTGCGGACTCCTTCGGCAAGGGCGATCACTTCGCGAAGTCGCGCCCCGCACACGTCGCAGTCGAACAGATGTTGCTCGACCGCTTCTTCGTCGGCGGCTGTCAGCGCAGAAAGCCAATAGTCGGCCAGGACCGCCGCGTCAATGACATCCGAACAGCGACCCTCGTTTCCAGCGCTCATAACGCGACCCCCATGCACTCGCGGAGTTGGTGAATGGCCCGATGGCGAATCACCCGTACGTTGGCTTCAGAAACGCCCAGGAAACTGGCGACATCCGCACCGGTTTTCTCATCATAGAACGTCATGACGACGACTGCGCGTTCGCGTTCTTTCAACTTCTGCACACAGCCTGCGAGCTGTTCACGATCCAAATTTGGAATGGAGGGCTGGACCGGCGCGAGCAAATCCGTTCCAAACTGGTCTAGCAGACGCTCTTTTCTTTGGGCGCCTCGGCGCAGGTTGAGCACCGTCATCCGGCACGTCCCCAGCACAAAAGAAGCGAGCTTCTCTGGCTCCCGCAGACGACCCGCCCTTAGAGCTTCCAGCGTCGTGATAAGAACTTCATGCGCAAGGTCCTCCGCGGCGTGCTGGTCTCTCAAGTGTCGCAAACCATAGAGCCGAATCCGCGGAGCCATCCGGCGAAATAGCTCGGCCTCGGCTTCGCTATCGCCGGAGCCAATTCGCCGCGCCAACTCAGCATCATTCAGTTGAATTTCGATCAACATTATTTATGTGTAACGGGAAAGTAGTTCGTTACACATCCCACTATCAAACTCGAACCAAGTTTACACAACGCGGTCCGACAGAGACAATAGAACGCAAATACATAAAGAAAAGGGGACACTATGGATTCCAAAGAAGCCAAGACCGTAGCGGATTTCCTCATCGCCGATTTCGAAAACGAAATGCAGACGACCGTGCGGGTCATCGAGGCGGTTCCTAACAACAATCTCGACTACCGGCCGAACTCGAAATCGAAGACGGGTCTTGGACTCGTGCGGCACATCACTCTTGAAGACGAGTGGCTGCTGAACTGCATCGCGAATGGCGAGTTCACGTCGCCGCCTGACGACTCTGACAGTTGCGGCATAATGAATCCGGCCGACGCCGTCGCCCGTTACAAAGAAAAGGTTCCTGCTGCCCTTGATCGGGTGCGCGCTGTTCCAGGCGAGAAACTCGCTGAGGTTATCGACCTGTTAGGAATGATCCAAATGCCCGCAGTCAACTTTGTTGCGCTGACGCTCAAGCATTCGGTTCACCACCGCGGCCAGCTGAGCACCTACCTCCGCCCAATGGGAGGTAAAGTCCCGGGGATCTACGGGCCTACCGCGGACACTCAGTAGCGGTCACGACGCCTCGCCTGAATCAGGCTCAGCGCAAAGGGAGTTCTGGTAAGGTCCCTCCCGATATGTATGTCTCTAAAAGATTCTGAGGCGCTACCAACTACGCGTTCGAACAATAGGTCAAGCAAGGATGGCTTTGACTACTTTTCCGTGAACATCGGTTAGACGGAAGTCGCGGCCCCCGTATCGGAAAGTCAGCCTCGTGTGATCGAACCCGAGCAGATGAAGAATTGTTGCATGGAGATCATGCACGTGGACTTCGTTCTCTACGACCTTCATACCAAAGTCATCAGATTTGCCGTGGACCATGCCGCCGCGGATTCCCGCGCCGGCGAGCCAGGACGAGTAGGCGAAACAAAAGTGGCCGCGCCCGTAGCTGCCTTCCGCTGTCGGGCTTCGACCGAATTCAGTAGTCCAAACGACCAGCGTATCTTCAAACAGCCCACGTGATTTCAAATCCTTGATCAACCCGGCGATTGGTTTGTCGATGTTCCTGGCTAGTGGCTCGTGTGTCTTCATATCGCCGTGGGCGTCCCAGTTTTTGGACGCGCCTACATCGATCAACTCGATGAATCTCACGCCGTGCTCGGCCATTCGCCGGGCGACCAGGCACTGCCACCCAAAGCCTGTCGTCTGACCTCGTTCTAAACCATAGAGTTTTAGTGTCGCGTCCGATTCCTTCGATAGATCCAACACGTCGGGCATTTCTCGCTGCATACCGAAAGCGGTCTCATACGTTTTTATGCGTGCGTCCAGCTGCGGGTCGCTCGCTCGAGTCTGCTTGTGCCGGCGGTTAAAACGCTCAAGCAAGCTGAGCTCGGCCTCCTGGATCTTGCTCGAAGGTGCGCGGCGCTTGAGGTTGCCCACCGGCTCATCTCCGGCGACTACGCGAGTGCCCTGGTGAACTCCCGGCAAAAAATCCGAATCCCACACCTGGCCGCCGGCATAAGGCAGCTGCGGCGCGAGCACAACAAATGAAGGCAGATTTTGATTCTCGGTGCCCAGCCCATAACTCACCCAGGAGCCGAGGCTCGGTCGTTTGAACGTGACCGAACCCGAGTGGATGCCCATCGTCGCTTGAAAGTGATCGTTGTGATCGCCGCGCATTGAGTTGATTACGCAAATGTCGTCGATTGCGTCGCCAATGTGCGGAAAAAGATCGCTGGTCATAATACCGCTCTTGCCGCGCGGCTTGAACTCCCACATTGGTGTGAGGAGCGTTCGGCGCCCTTCGTACAGACGGCCGTTCTTCGCATCCTCAATCAGCCTCGGTTTGTAATCGAAAGAATCAACGTGCGAGACGCCGCCGGGCAGATAAATGAATATCACCCGCTTTGCTTTGCCCGGGAAATGCGGCGCTTTGGGGGCCAGCGAGTTCTCCTCCCCGCGCGCTTCCAGCGATAAGAGTTGCGAGAAAACGGCAGGCAACATGATCGACCCGCAAAACAGCGATCTCATCATTTCGCGTCTGGAATGGTTGCAGCAATCTCTTTCCATCGTCCTGTCCGCCCTTGCAGAGTCAATCTACATACAGAAACTCGTCACTGCCCAGCAGCACGCGCAAATAGCTCGCGAGCGCCGCGCGATTCCGTTGATCTACCGGCGTGCTTGTAGTTTCCAGCTCTTTACGAACTTCCTGAATGTAAGACTGCGCTTCGCGTATTTCCATCGGTCGCGCCGACCGCCCATAAGCCAGCAGGAAAGCATAGTTGATGCGCTGTTGAAAAGAGTCGAAAGCCATGCCAACGCGCACCGCGAAAGAGTCCGCCTGCTGGTGCACAAATGGATTGTTCATCAAAAACAAGGCCTGCAGCGGCGTAGTCGTTACCGGACGCGGCGAGGTAATGGTATTCGTGTCGGGGCCATCGAAGATCTCCATCAACGGATGCTTCTTCTGGCGCTGTTGCATCAGGTAGACGCTGCGGCGATTGGTATCGTAAACCGCGAAGAATTGTTCGTGCTGTGTGTAACGCCACTCACTCTCTGGGGGAAACGGATGCGCTCCACCAATCGTTGGGTCAAGCGAACCACTGAGCTCCAGCATCGCGTCCCGAATTTCTTCGGCGCTCAGCCTCCGCCGATTAAACCGCCACAGCAGATCGTTCGTCGGGTCGATCCCGGCGTTGCGCGAATCATCGGCCGCGCTAAGTTGATAGATCCGCGAAAGCATGATCATCCGATGCATGGTCTTGAGGGACCATCCGCTCTTGATAAACTGCGTCGCAAGATAATCAAGCAGTTCCGGATGCGAAGGCGGCTGACCGCGCGAGCCGAAGTCGTTGGGGGTTGGAACAATACCTTTGCCGAAGTGGTACTGCCAGATGCGATTGACCATCACCCGAGCCGTAAGGGGATTGTTGGGGTCGGCGATCCATTTAGCCAGATAATCCCGCCCGCTGCCACGGTGATCTGCAGGCAGCTTTTGACCTCCCAGAATTGCAAGGAACCCGCGCGGAACTTCCTCACCCAGATCCTTCGGTTCGCCTTTACGATGGAGGCGCGCATTGGCCGGTAGACCCTCGACCACCGCATAAGCTTTTTCGATCTTCGGCGTGTGCTCCGCCAGTTCCGCGCCGCGCGCTTTGATCTCAGTGCTCTCTGTTGAGACCTCATCGGGCATCCGCGTCGATTTTGAAGCAGTAGACGAGTTCACCGCGTCCCGGTCGTAATCAGCCGGCCGCTGTTCGCCGGGCGGGTGCAATTCTCTTTTCGTATTCTTTGGCGTGACATTCTGAGCCGGAGAACCGCTCTGGTTGTTTGCCTGCTTTTCGGCGGGTTTGCCCTGCGATGCAGGGTCCTGCTTTGCCGCCTCTTTTAGCTGTTTCTCTTTGTTCGCTTTGTTGCGAGCCGCCGCACCGGCTTCTACAGTGAGGAATTCTTTTCTATCATCCAGAGCCGCCAGCTCGCTCTGCCACTTGTAAAACCTCTCGGCCGGATCGCCCGAAGCCAGGGCCACCATATCCGCGGGGTGCGGGTAAATTTCTGCTCCAGGATGCGCGTAGCGCGAGCTGTTAAAGATGCCGTATAGCGCGTAGTAGTCTTTTGCGGGGATCGGATCGAACTTGTGATTGTGACATCGCGCGCAACTCACGCTGAGACCAAGAAACGTCTTGCTCAGGTTGTCAATCGTATCATCAATAGTCAGATTGAACTCTTTTGTGCGCGAGCCGAACCGCCTCGACATTGCGAGATACCCGGTGGCGATTATGTTCTCGTGTTTCTCGGTCTCGCTCTTAGCAGATAGAAGGTCGCCGGCGATCTGCTCTCGGATGAATTGATCGTAGGGCTTGTCCTGGTTGAAGGACTTGATTACATAGTTGCGGTACTTGTATGCCGCCGGAATTGGAAAGTCCGAATTGCATCCGGCTGTATCGGCGTATCGAACAACATCAAGCCAGTGACGGCCCCATCGCTCGCCATAATGCTGGGAGGCAAGCAAGCGGTCGATGACTTTCTCGAATGCTTTCGCGGACGTGTCATTGACAAAGGCATTGACCTCTTCTGGTGTAGGCGGCAACCCCGTCAGATCAAAAGTCGCGCGGCGGATCAGAGTTCGCTTGTCGGCAGCGGCGACAGGTTTGAGCCCCTTACTCTCGAGCTTGGCCAGGATGAAGCGGTCAATAGCGGTAGCTTGCGCGGTCTTTTCATTTACCTGAGGAACTGGCGGGTTGGTTACGGGCTGAAACGACCAGAACTTGCGCGCCTCGTCAAAGTCATAAGACTGCGCAACCGCAGGTGTCGAAGCTGTTTGTGTTCGCGGGTCCGGCGCGCCCATCTTGACCCAGGCTTCAAAGTCTCTAATCTGCTCGGCTGTCAACTGACCGCCCGGCGGCATCTGCAGTTTCGTATCGACGTAGCGGATGGCTCTTATCAGTAAGCTGTTCTCGGGATCACCGGGTTTGATGCTCGGCTGTCCGGAGTTACCTCCTTTGAGCATTCCCTCGCGGCTATCCAGCAACAGCCCGCCCTGGAGTCTTTTGCTTTGCGAGCTATGGCATCCAAAGCAATTGGACTGGAGGACCGGGCGGATTCTCTTCTCGAAGAATTCAATGCCCTCACGCGAAGGTTCCTGTAAGGCACTAACTGGATGCGCGGAAAGCTGTAGGCAGAGAAGGTAAGAACCAATAAAGAGACTTGCAGCTGCGATTTTGGTGAGTGCTTTCATAACGGCGCCCGGGTGGTGCAGTCACGAAGAGCGCTAGTATAGCACAACAAATGGTGGTGTCCTGAAGTTTTAGGACACTACCTGAATTCATACCTCACTTGACCTCGACTTCGAGTTCTTCATCAACCGGGTCGACTTCCTCGACACCCGCGCGCAGCCTTTCAAGCTCTCGCTGAACGACGTGATTGTTCCCATCGAGCATCAGTGCTAGTTCAAAAGAATGCTCCGCCTTCTTGGTCAAGCCTGCCTCTTTGTACAGCTCGCCAAGCTTTAGCGGGATTTTCGCGTTCGTCGGATCCAGCTCGGCGGCGCGAAGGAAGTGCTGTTCGGCTTCGTAACGCACTTTGGGGTTTCCGGCAAGCGCTCCACCAATCTTGCAGGTGACGTGACAACCTTCGTGATGCTGGTGTTCGTGCCTCGCGTGGGATTGGATCGAAAGGACCACGCCAAGGTAATAATGATAAAAGGATTGCGACGGATCAAGCCTCACCGCCTCGCGGAACAAGTGCGTCGCGGCATCCAGTTCGCGACGCTCGAACCGCACTAGACCCTGGCGATAGAAATGGAGCGCCTGCTCATCGTTGTTGTCCGGCTTCTTGAGTCTTGCCCTCTCTTCCGGCGTAAGAACGGCAGGTGGACGCGTCATTGGTGCAGCCGGCCGCGACGGCGCAGGGGTCTGGCGTGTAGTGTCCGGCTGACCCCGCTCGATACGGGCAGTGTTGTGGTTCGGAGGAGCGATCGGCATCTTGAGTTCAGGAATAGTAATGGGTGTTCTTGGCGGCAATTGCGTCTTGCTGCTGTTTCCCAAGTCCGAAGCCTGGCCCCGCTCGATGATCGGCTCGGGACTTGGTGGCCCGGGCGACTCCGGCCTCGCGGCCGGCCGCCCCCGCTCGAGACGCGGAGCCTTATCATTCGGGGGAGTCACCGGCATCCGGAGCTCAGGAATCTTAATCGGTGTCCTGGGCGGCAACTGCGTCACACTGTTGCGCGAGTCCGAAGTCTGGACGCGCTCGCTAATCGGCTTGTCATTTGCTGGCCTCGGCGGGCCCGGCGGAATTGTCACTGGTATCGGAACCGGCTTTTGCAAGTTTGATCGCTCTGCCGCAGTAGAAGGCGGAGGTGCTGGCGGGGTGCCTGGCGGCCGATCATACTCACGCCGCGCCGCCGGGTCTCCCAGGATTTGATGGGCAGCTTTGATCTTGCTAAACACTTCCTCGAGCTGGCGCTGCACGTCAGCGCTGTCTGCGTAGACCGCTCGATGTGATTCAAACATTGTTTCCAGTTGCTGATAAGCTCGGTTGACTGCGGCCATCGTCGCCAGTTTATCGACCCCGAGGATTTCGTAATAGCTTGCTGTCTCGAAGAGTCGTCGTTTGCGGGCCAGTCCCCGGATAATCCCGTCGTCCGCCTGTTCAGGTTGGTCAGGCGACGGTGGACCATCGGACTCATCAACGGTGTTGACCAACCCGAGCGCAATTAACACGCAGACTGCGGGTCGGGTGTGTTCATCTGGCAAACCCGAGAGCACCTCCATGTCTGAGAGGCGGGTCAGGTCGTTTATCACCGAAAGGACGTAGCCTTCGGTCGCGTTCAGTTTCGCCGAAGGCGCGCCCTCATCGCCGGCGGTCTGACTTCGGGTGATCAGCCGACCGGACGGCGCAACCAGATCCAGGATGGCGACGTTAGCGGTAGCTTGGCGTGTGCCTTCTACGATCAGTTCGGTGGTGCTGATTTCCATTACGCGAGGGCATGCGATCTGTTCGGTCTCCTCGAACTTGTACTCGCCCTCGGTCCATTCAAACACCGAGCAGGCGATCTGGGCCGCGAGCACGCTCGCTGTTTTCTTCATCACATCCGGGCTGACAATACCTTTATCGACCAGCGCAGCGCCGAGCATGGTAGGATCGGGCTGGCTGCGCGCCGCGGCGGCCACCAAGCCCGCGGTGGTGCGGCCCTCCTTAATCAGGCGGACGTCCAGACGCTCGGACGAAGTGCTGCTGAAGGCGTTTATCGGCTGGCCGGACTCAAACGCGATGCTTTTGACAGTCTTGTCGCGGGACAGGCGGAGAACTCCGGTCAGCCCTTTGAAAGCTATGTCACGCAGGAGGTCGGGTAGCCGTTGGAGGCCTAGATTGCCTTCAAAGCCAGAATGCATCGCGACTCAAGTTTAGAGTTGGGGCGCACAATCCTGATTGCAGGGGCTGCTCGCGTATCTTAAGCCCTACGGGGGTTTGCTTCAATAGTCATCAAGCGACATAGTCATCAAGCGTGCTGTCATCAAGCGTGCGACCAGTGGCGGCAGACCATGTTTGTCTCTCGATAGTACAGGTCGACTTGCACACGAGGCTTCGGCACATCAAACCAAAGAAAGGGGAGAAGAAGCGGGACGCTTCTTCTCCCCTTATTACCTTCTAAGGACCGAAACCTCGATCCGCGTCGGTTATTATTGGTTGAGCGGGACCGTCACAGTAACGGATCTACTCGACGAGTTGCCGCTTGCGTCTGTGCAGGTGATTGTAATCGTATAGATGCGCCCCGATCCCATCCCGGACCTCTCGGCGCGCAGCTTCACGATATGGTCGTTGACGACGATCCAGTCAGGGGCCGTATCACCGTCGTCCGTACTATCTACGGGCTCGTTACTGGTGACGCTCAGCGCGCAGGTAGTCGCCCCCGCGCAGGTGTCCGCAGACGTGTAGCTCACCGTCACCTGGACGAACTTGTGGTTCGCAGGCCATAGCGATGAAGGGTTAGCCGATGCACCGCTGATGACTGGCCCCTCGGTGTCGTTGACAGTAACACTGAACGTGCAAGAGGCACTGTTACCCGCCGCGTCTGTCGCCGTGCAGGTGACGGTCGTGGTACCAACGGGAAAGAACGACCCCGAAGGCGGATTACAGTTCGCAACCACACCGGGGCAGTTATCACTTGCCGTCGCGGGGGAATA
>DASRIZ010000334.1:0-23000 GCA_035649735.1 Blastocatellia bacterium
CTTAGCGGAGAGAAAGAGAAGACCTTTTGGGAGAGACTACCTTGGCTTCCCGCCTTTTGGGGAAACCTGCTGATTAAGTCCCTCGACCCAGAATCCACGAGAAAGTTGAAAGCTCCAAAGATTTTTCCTCCCTCAAGCAGCACAGTTGATGGGGCGATCATACGCCGGTTCATTGACCAACAGAATCAGGTGATCAGGTACATGAAAGCCACTGAAAATTTGGATTTAGACAAGATCAAAATTTGCAAATCGCACTTCGGACCCCGGCAATGATTCGTTTGGTCAGGAGGTTATCGGCTCAGCCACCATCTTCGTCGGTTGGGGATGACAGCTACGGCTAATCTGCCGGTGATGGGTGGGAGTGTGTAGGTACTCGTGGCCACCGCGCCGGGCGGAACGCCACCTGACACTTCGAGTGGTCACCCAGCGTCACGCTCGATAATTCGCAGATCCAGAATCCATCCGCGACAACTCGCTTTTCAGCTGCCGTGTTCCCGCGCAAGTGCGTTTATACGGGCCAATACCGTTGACACCATCCGGTCGCATCGAGCGCCCAAGAACTGAAATGCCGCCGGGGTAGCAGCCCCAGTCTGCGCGTATATGTGTTTACGCAGCTGGGACCGCGCTCGATGCAGGCGCACTTTTACGGCCTCTTCGCTGAGATCGAGACAATCAGCCGTTTCTGCGGTGCTCATCCCTTCCACTTCACGCAACATGAAGACTGACCGGTAGGTCTCGGGCAACCGGTCCACAGCAGTCTCCAGGACTATCCTTATTGTGTGATTCAGCATTTCTTGTTCTGGAGAGGGCGCTTTGGATTCCAGGTTCATGCCTTCCTCTAATGATTCTGACTGAGCGTCGATGTCTACAAGTCGGCGGCGCGCGCGAAGTCGGGCCAGCGCCTCGTGGACTGCAATCCTGGTAAGCCAGGTTGAAAACTGGGCGCGACCCTCAAACTGATCCAGATGCATGTATGAGCGAACATAAGCCTCTTGTGTCACATCTTCGGCTTCGGAGTCGTTGCCCAGGATAGAGCGGGTTACGCGGAATAGGCGCTGATTGTAGCGCCGCATTATCACCTCAAACAGCGCGGTCTCGCCGGCCCTTACCCGCCTGACTACCTCTTCATCACTCATAACGCTTGCTGCTGCGCCAACCGCCGTAGTAGTTACCATTGTTTTAGAAATCCTAATCCGCCTTCATCAGTACAGAGTCTCTCACTCGAAAAAGGTTACAAACTTTCTTTTCGTCCCGATTCGGTAACCTATCCGCTCTTAACAACTCTATTTGGGTAGGAGGAAAAATGCTATGTCAATATCGGAAAACAAACTCAACTCTGTCTGGTGGGCGCTCAGAATCGGTCTGGGCGCGGGTCCATTCCTGGCCGGGTTAGACAAATTCTTTAATTTACTCACCAACTGGGAGAGTTACCTGAGCCCCACCGTGGAGCGGCTGATACCTGTCAGCGGAACGACTTTCATGCACGCGGTCGGTGTAATCGAAATGATTGTCGGGCTGGCGATTCTGACGCGCTGGACCCGGATTGGCAGCTACGTCGCAATGGTCTGGCTTGTCTTGATAGCCGGCAATCTTCTCTCTACTGGAAGATTCCTGGATGTCGCTGTGCGCGATCTGGAGATGGCGATTGCAGCGTACACGCTCGCGCGACTCACAGAGCAAAGGCAAGAGGCCACTGAGTCGCAGCCGATGCCGCTGAGCGGGCACACGACCCATAGCGCGCTGGCTAGCTAGGAGAATCATGCAGAACGTAATACAACAACTATCGGAGCCCCGACTCTGCGAGCGTCCGAGCTTGACTACAATCCGAAAAGTTGCCGAAGCAAGGTTGCCTACTGAATTCGGTGATTTCCAGATCATCGGCTACCGATCGCTTACGTCACCGGAAGAGTTCATCGCTCTGTCCATGGGTATTCCGCATCCCTATCGAGCCAGCCTCGTCAGGATTCATTCGCAGTGCGTGACCGGAGATGCGTTTGGTTCGGCCAGATGCGACTGCGGCAAGCAACTTCACCAAGCCATGAGACTCATAGCAACCGAAGGGCACGGAGCCATCGTCTATCAACAACAAGAAGGCCGCGGCATAGGAATCATCAACAAGATTCGGGCCTATGCGTTGCAGGATGAAGGCGCGGACACTGTTGAGGCGAATGAGCGGCTGGGCCTCGACGTTGACAGTCGACAATACGAACAATGCGCCGAAGTATTTCGCGATCTGGGGCTCTCAAAGCTTCGAGTCTTGTCAAACAATCCGAAGAAAATTCGCGCGCTCGAAGAGTGTGGCCTCGAGGTCGTCGAGCGGGTCGCGCTCGAGGTCGAAGCGGCGGAACCGGCAATGCGCTATCTGCGCACCAAGAAGGAAAGGATGGGACACCTCCTCAGCGTGGCCTGAGTAGTGGCGTTCGCTTTCGCGCAAATCTCGGGGTCAGGCGTGCATTTTGCAATTTGGCACTACGATCCACATTGGAAATTGCAATTGCACGCCTGGCACCAGGCCGGAGAGTTGCTGTTGCAAATGTTCGTGAGCGACAACTACTATCCGGAGTCATGCCCGAGAATCATTTTTCTACAGATCTGTTCAGGTTCTTAAAGGAACTGAAGGACCACAACAACCGAGAATGGTTCGCTGAAAACAAGCAGAGATTCGAAACATCGGTGCGCGATCCCTTCCTGCGTTTCATTGCGGACTTTGCTCCGATGCTTCACGGAATCAGTCCGCGTTTTGTTGCGGATCCGAAGCCGAACGGCGGCTCGCTCTTCCGGATCTACCGAGACATTCGCTTTTCGAAGGACAAGAGTCCATACAAGACGCACGTTGCGGCTAGCTTTCCCCATCTTGGCGCTCGGAAAGACTTCTCGGCCGCTGGCTTCTATCTTCATCTCGAGCCTCGAGGTTGTTTTGCCGCCGCCGGCGTTTGGCATCCTGACGCCGCGACGTTGGCGCGTGTTCGCAAAGCAATTGTAGAACGGCCGAAAGAATGGCAGGCAATCCGGCGGAGCAAACTCGGAGTGCAGGGCGACAGGTTAACGCGTCCGCCAAAAGGCTTCGATCCAAATCACCAGTTCATCGAGGACTTAAAGTTAAAGGACTTTGTCAGTTCGGTCAGGTATACCGACAAGCAAGTGTGCGATCCGAAATTCATTTTAGAGTTTGCAAATACCTGTCGGAAGATGAGCCCGCTGGTTCGGTTCGTGACAACATCGCTGGAGCTCGAGTGGTAGTGGAGAAGAGCATCCCGGGGTCAGGCAATTTGCAATTTGGCTCCACGATCCACACGAGAGGAATTGCAAATTCCACGCCTGACCCCATGCGAGTCTTGCCCGCCTTAAGATGCAAAGTCGCACAGACCCTCAGCGCAATCGGCTGAAGTGTAGATTGACATGCTGCCTCTAGGGGAGATTGGGCCTTACGAGTGGTGACTCCTTATCATCAACGAACACATCAAGCACCGTGAAGTTTGACGGGACTCCCGTTGCAAACGCATGGTTTGAAAGTAGCAGCGACCCGTGCTTGTTAAAGGCAATATTGGCTGGCGAATCGTAAGGAAAGATTGGACTGCCGGAAGCGTTATGCAGTTGAGCCTCTTCCGTCCCGTCAGGCCGTAGAATTGAAATCCCTGAATTGAAGGGAGCGGCGAGCGCAACGTAAAGCTTCCCCGACCGGCCAAACGCAATTCCGTCGGGCGCCTCGCCACTGTACTGATGAAAGACTTGAAGGTCTGCGCCGGTGGGGCTGGCTACAAGCGGCAAGACATATATCTTTCCTCCCAGAAAATTTCCGAAAGGCCCTACTCCATCTGCCGTGACAGCGAAGTATACATGGGTCCCCGCTGGATCGAGCCTGAGCCCGTTTGGGCCGAATGGTGTATCGAGACGGCTGTCCTGAAACCAAACTGCGGCCTGTCCTCCGCCCGGAGGAATGCGCCAGATTGTGGCCTGAAAAGAATCGGTCAGATAGAGATTGCCTGCTTCATCGAAAGCTATATCATTTGGGAGAGGCGGCAGATCAAGGAATGTCGGTGAGCAAGCCGTATTTACCGGAGCTGTTGAGCAGGGTAAGAGATTAGGTATTGGCGGAGCGTAGACTTCTTGTTGGCCGCTTCCCAAATCAATGCGAACGATCCCCAATTGGAGATTAACCACGTAAAGACGACCCTGCCCGTCAAAGGCTATGCAGGAGTTCGCGTGATCTTGGCCGAGGTTTTCGCCCTGAATCGTAAACGTATCGACAAGAATCCCACTGCTCGTGTCATAGGCGAACACCTTGGAAGGAGGTTCTCCAGCAGTTCCAAATCTCGCCGGCCCTGCAACATACACTTTGTTGCCGTTAACCGCGATACCTTCTGGAAAGCCTGGGGGAAAGGGCACGGTAGCAAGTACCTGCACGTCACCAAACGGCCGATCGGTACTCTGGGCGCGTACACCTGTTTGGCCCGCGGCCCCCATTATGGAAATTGTAAACAAACTCAAAGCCAATAATTTTCTGCGAAGATCTGCTCTGATTTTCATGATTCCTCCCTTTTCTCTCATCGAGTAAACCGAAACGCAGACTGAGTAGCCGTTAAGGGCGCCTAGCGCTCCTCCGGAATGATTTCGTTGAAGCGAATACTCATTCCGGAGATGGTAGAACGCATGCAGATTTCAGTTGGCGGGCAGGGTTGATCTGATCCAGCGATTGATCGATTTCCAGCCGGTCTTATTGTCCAGATGAGTATTGAAAGAGTGCCCGACACTGGGCAGGCTCTCGACCGTGACGCTCGACGCATTCGTCCAGAACGCCGCTTCACCGCCCGCGTATAACGAAGGCCACAGGGAATCGTGTTCTCCCAACTGCACGAGGACCGGGCCCGTCACCGCGCCTACGCGGTCTGCCGCCGGATTGAAGACCGCAGC
This sequence comes from Blastocatellia bacterium, assembly GCA_035649735.1. GTDB lineage: Bacteria > Acidobacteriota > Blastocatellia > UBA7656 > UBA7656 > Onstottus_A. The sequence continues at coordinate 4,912 of DASRIZ010000334.1, forward strand.
AAAGGTAGTGAACAACTGGCCCCTCGTGAGCAGATCCGCGAGGTTTAGATTGTCGTAGGCGATGACATCTGCGTCAGCCGCATCCGCGAAATAGAAGAGCGCGCTCCGCGCCTCCGCGGGCAAAGGGAAATATGGGAACTGCGCCAACGCAATAATCAACTCAGGCGGGATCGGAAGCTCGTGGGGGACGTGGCCGAGCGCCGTTACCACCAGGGCATCCGCGTCGTGAAAGGTGCCTTGAACGAAGATGGAGTTGATGCTGCCGAATGAATGGCCTACCAGAACGATCTGCTGAAAAGCGTAACCCAACGGGTTGTTACCACTTCGCATTTGTGCCAGCACCTGATGAATGCTGAGAGTGGTTTCGTTGAGGGTCACGAAGTCGCCGGCAGGCTTGCTGCTCTCGCCGGCGCCGAGTTGGTCAATTGCGAGCAGCGCGTACCCCTCCTCGGCCATAAAGCGGGCATAAGAGTAGCTTTGGCCATTAATCGTGGGGGCGTCCCAGTACTTGTGATTGTAACTGCCGCCGTGAACCAGCACCTGAAGCGGTCGATTGCGAAAGCTTCCTTTATAGTAGAGAAAACCTGCAATCGTATAAGCATTGCCGTCCGAGAGCGTGACCGAAAAATCCACGCGATCTACTTTGAGCAAATTGTCATCATCTGCCTTGATGATGACCGGGGTGAGAGCAACCACGAGCGCAAGTGCGCAAAGGCGCAGCACATGGCGTAGACGACCGATTGAGTGTAAATATCCACGTTTCATAATTTTCTCCCTTTTAAACCCTGTTGCCGGTTAGCGCGGCATAAGAGTTCCTCCAGTTGTTTTGTAAGCTTTCCAACTTTGCGGGAATATACAGAAACGGGCGCGGGCCGCGCATCGGAAGGTCTGCCTATTTTGGCGTCGACTGTTACCTATTTTGGTTTTATGAGACCGGTCTGCAAAGCAAGGGAAACCGCTTCAGCGCGGGTGCGGGCGTCGAGCTTCGCCAGTATCGCAGAGACGTGATGTTCAGCCGTTCGTGGAGATACGAAGAGGCGCTCGGCGATTTCAGCGTTGCCCAGTCCGTCAACCATCAAACCGAGTACCTCCATCTGCCGGCTTGTGAGTCCCGAGGGATTTTCCCTCGTGCTGGGTCTTGGGCCGCGCGGAATACCGCGCACGCCCGTTGCCCGCAAGGATTGCCGCAACTTTTCGGCTGCCGGGCCCGCTCCGAGTCTCTCAAGAATCTCAAGCGCCGCCCGTTGCGCCGGTTCGTCCCCGTCTGCCAGCGCCATCGCCTCTTCATAAGGGCAGCCGCATTCTTTCCATGCTTCGGCCGCAGCGCGCCAGTCGCCTGACATCTGGAGCGCGTAAGGCGCGGCGACGTTTTCATGGGTTTCTCGAGCGCCGCCGGCGCGCCACATCCAGAAGGCAAACTCTCCCCGAAGCCACGGGTCATTGCGGACTGCTGCCATCTCCAGAACGATACGCGCTTCGGCCATCACCTGTTCAAGGTCGCCTTTAAGCAACGCACACTCCGCCAGCGCCGAGGCGACCGGCGCGATGCGTTGGAGCTCTTCGGTCTGAATCGCCAAGTCGCGGGCCTCAGCCAGCAGTCGGGCCGCACCGGGGTAGCCACGACGAACTCGCACGTGACCAAGAACTGCAAGCGCCGCAATCTTCGTTATGGCCACTACTCCCCAACGCCCTAGAACGTAATCCGCATCATCAGCGGCGCTGTCCCAGTCGCCCTGCTCGAAATGCGCGCGCGCCCGCCACGCCATCATATAAAGCCTATAAAAATCGAGGTCGTGCTCAGTCGTGTAAGCAATGCCGTCCTCAAGATAGCGGGTCGCCAGTTCATACTTCCGCTGTCTCACTGTGATAAAAGCAAGGTTGGTGTAAGCGCGACCCACGTGGTCCTGAAGATTGTTCGCCAGCGCGAGACGCAAGCTCTCTTCGAGTTTGATGCGGCCCTGCTCGTTGTTAGCAATTAACTCAGCGACCCCGACATTGTTCAACGCGTGAACGAGCGTTTCAGGCGCGCCGCCCAGCTTTTCGGCCAGCTCGATCGCGCGCGACCCCCAAAGGACGGCTTCATCGTGTTCTTCCGAGAGCATGTGCAGTTGGGAGCGATTGCTGTAGGCCATTGCCAGTTCAGGGCCGTGCGGCAGGTTCTCCAGAATCGTCACGGCTTCGAGGCTGTGTCCTTCGGCTTCCATCTTGCGGCCAAGACTCCAGGCGAGCCGTGACATCCATCGGAGGTTATCGCCTCTACGACGCTCATCGCCGAGTTGCTGCCAGATTTGCAGAGCCTCGCGGCGAGCCTCTAATGCGTCTTCACCTTGCCCTGTGAGATAGCATTCATACGAGCGGCATTCAAGCAATCGGGCGCGCTCGCCCGGTGCAAGCAGTTCTGCGTACCTGAGCGCGGTATGGTAATGAGAGGCTGATTCACGATGCGCGTTTAGCGCGGCTGCTTGCCTTGCAGCGATGGGCGCGTGTTCGAGCACAGCAGCGCTGTCGCCGGCTTGCGCCGCATGATGAACTATCCGCGCCAACAGCGCTTCGGATCCGCGATTGAGCAACGCCTTCAACACCAGCGCGTGCAGGCTCTGGCGACGAGGCGGCGCAAGCGAATCTTCAATGGCACGGCGCGCAAGCTCGTGCCTGAAACCAATCGCCTCGCCTTCGGATCGCAGCATCCCTGCGCCGACGCATTCTTCCAGGGCAACCATATCCGGACTAATCGTGTCATTGAGCAACCACATTTCAGCTCTTGCCGGAACGACCGACACAAGTTCCAACACAGCCCGAGAGGCAGGCGAGAGCCGCGCCGAGCGAGACAACACGGCATCGCTGACAGTGACGGGAACGCCCGGCTGTTTGCTTGCAAGGGCTTCAGTAACGAAGAAAGGATTGCCGCCGGTTACCGAGTGTAGGTCTTCAAAGGGACGACCTGCTCGCTCGGCAAGCGCGTGCACGCCACTTTCAGAAAGGGGCGGAAGTCGAAGACGCGCGACTGAGCGGTTAGGTAAATCGCCAAGGACGAGCCTCAGCGGATGATCCGCACCTACTTCGTCATCGCGATAAGTGACAATGAGCATGGAGTGGGTGCGATTGATTCGGCGACCGAGAAACTTCAATAAGTCGAGCGTTGCCTCATCCGACCAATGAACATCCTCGATGACCGTTATTGATGGCGCGCGGCTGCTCTCCAATTCATCGAGAACCGCGGAAAGAATAGAAGCCCGGGGAGCTCCGCCTTCAAGCAGTGCGAGCAGGTTACTCTTACTTTGATGAGCGATGTCGTAGAGCGGGCCGAGTGGGCGCGGCGTAAAGAGCGCATCGCACGAGCCCCAGAGTATGCGCGCCTGCTTCTTGTGCGCTTCGGCAAACCGCTCAACAAGCGACGTCTTTCCGATGCCGGCCTCACCGCTGACAAGCACAAATCGGCCCTTGCCTGCGGTTACGTCACCGAGTATGGCCTCTAATTCACCCGAGAATTGTTCGCGCTCAAGAAGGTCCATTATCTTCTGATTGCGTGACAGCTAGCTAGGTGATATTTGTTGCAGAAGCCATTCTACACCCGGATTCGATTACAGTCTCTTTGAAATTGTCATTGCTGGTCAAAGCGGGCGCGACATGTGAGGTCAAAACGCCGCTGTGCATTCGAGAAGATCACGATAGACCGCCGGCTCCGTGCGAATGCTTCGTCTTTTCACAGCCTCGGCGCCGGGGGTTTGTTAGGCGCGTCCCACGCCTGAGCTCCCTTTACCTTCAACTTCCGCTTGTAGACTTTGTCGCCGCAAGTCGCGTAGAGCACGTCGAAATTCTCGCCGCCAAACGCTACGTTCGAGACCTTTCCATTCGGAGTCGGGATGATCGCGTTCACTCGGCCCGCTTGATCGCAAACCTGAATCCCCAATCGAGTCGCTACGTACAGACGGCCGTCGCGGTCTACGCGCATCCCGTCGGCGCCGCTCCCGTCGGCCCCATCAGCCTCGTGCAACCAGTAGTAGCGTTGCTTGTACGCGAGCGTCCCGTCCGCCTGAATCTGATAGCTGTATACCCAGTGCGAGCGGAAGTCATCCACATACAGCAGCGTCTGATCCGGCGACAGGGTGACCCCGTTCCCGTAGCTCAATCCCGTGTCTACAACCTTCTTTTCTCCGTTCGGTTTGATAAGCCAGACCTTGCTCGGCTCGGTGCTGCCCGCAACGGGAGGATTGGTCACATAGATGTTTCCGTTGTTGGCGACGACGATGTCGTTCCCGACGAAGCCGTCGGCGATTGTCGTCGCTTTCCCGCGGGCGTCGTACACGATCACCTTTGGCTCACCGGTCGCGACCGCATACAAACGCCCGTCCGGACCAAAGGCCTGACCGTTGCTCTTTTTCGAGTCGTCTACAAATAAGCTGGTTTTGCCATCGAGCCCGATCTTGTAAGCCTTCCCTGCCACAAGATCGGTGAAAAAGACTTCTCCCTTCGCGTTTGCGGCCGGTCCTTCGGTGAAGCGATAACCCTCGCTGACCAGCTGCCAACCCTGACCCGGCACGAGGATGTCGTTAAGCATCTGGTTCTTTGTCTGCCCGGTCTTCACCGGCTCAGGCCAACCCTTCCACAGCCAGCGCATAGCATCAGGGAAAATAGACGTTGCGTGTTTCTGGTTGTGGGCGCCTTCGCCCCAAACGCGCTGAACATCGTAGCCGGCAAATATCAATGCGCGCTCGAGCGTCTGATTGGCCATCCACCAGTCACCCGCATAGATGTTCAGATCGGTTGCGCCATCCTGCAGATAGATGCGAATGGGCTTCGGTTCATACTTACGAATCAAAGTGGAATAGCGCTCACCTCCGCGCAACCCGACATAAGTCCCGATCGTGCTGAAGACCCGGCTGAATTCGAGGGGTCGCTCCCATGCCGCGGTGAACGCGCAGATTGCTCCGCTTGAAGCGCCACCTATCGCTCGGTCGTTGCCGTTCTTCGAGAGCCGGATTCCCCGTCCATCCGAAGTCTTTTTTGTTTCAACCTCCGGCAGCAGTTCTTCCAGGAGGAACCGGACATAGTTGTCACCCAGACCATCGTATTCGAAGCTGCGATTGAACCGGTCAAGCGCCGAATTGGCGTCCCCGGCTTTTACACGACCGTGCATTACAAAAATGCCGATGGTCACCGGCATCTCTTTTTTGTGAATCAGATTGTCGAACACCGTGGGAGCTTCGTATTGAATGCCATCCTGATTCACATACACACACGCCGGCTTGTCCGGCGAGTACTGAGCCGGCACGTAGACCCAGTATTCGCGCCACGTGCCGGGAAAGATCTTCGAATTCTCAAAAGTAAACTTCAGGACTTCGCCTTTAGGCACGCCGGCATGGGGTTGTGAGTCAGGGTTCGTCGGATAGTTCTCAGTGGTCTGTGCCAGAACAACCGCGACGACCAGCAAGATAGGAAGAAGCGAAAGCAAAGTCCGCTTTGAGTTCATCATCTCGTTTTGAAGTCCCAGTCTGCGCGCAGCGTAGCGTAGACTGTCCAGTCTGCGCACCGTCGAATCGCGACAACATTCAATAGGACCGCGCAGACTGGACAGTCTACGCTACACTGCGCGCATACTGGACGGTCTACGCTACATATCGTGGCTGAGCGCGCACCTCAAAGATCAGAGAGCTGCTCGACTCGCCCCGTGCTGTCGCCTAGCTTCTCAGGACGTACTCCAACTCGATCAAGGAGGCCAAGGTATAGATTTGTAATCGGTGTGCCGGGCTGATACACGATGTGTCGTCCGGGTTTGAGGCTCCCATCGCCGCGACCCGCAAGCACTACCGGAAGGTCCTCATGGGTATGCCGATTGCCGTCGGCGATGCCGCTGCCGTAGACAATCATCGAATGATCGAGCAGGCTCCCCTCTCCATCGGAAGTCGATTTGAGCATCTTTAAGAAAGACGCGAATAACTCGGCGTGAAGACAATTGATCTGGGTTACTTTTTCAATCCAATCCGGATTGTCGCGGTGATGGGTGAGCGGATGATGAGGATCGGGAATGCCAATCTCGGGATAGACTCGCATGCTGCCCTCGCGGCCAAGCATCATCGTTGTAACCCGTGTAAGGTCCGCCTGAAACGCGACCACCTGGAGCTCATACATCAGCTTCGCATAATCGGGCAGCGTAATTGGTATCCCCGCGGGTTTTTCCATGGCCGGCGTCACCCGGCGATTGTCCTTCTCGGCAGTTTGTATGCGCCGCTCGATCTCTCGTACCGCAGAAAGGTATTCGTCGAGCTTTCTGCGGTCAGGAGCGCCAAGCTTCCCTGCCAGTTGCCGGGTGTCCTCGCGCACCGAATCCAGGATGCTGCTTCGATAGAGAGCGCGCCGCGCACGCGTTTCCGGATCGAGGCTGTAATCCATCGTGCCGAATAGCCGCTCGAACACCATCCTGGGATTCAACTCCGGAGGCATTGGCGTCGCCTCGCCTCGCCAGGAGATGCTGTTGGTGTAGGCACAACTGTACCCCGAGTCACAGTTGCCGACGGTTCGGGAGTCTTCGCAACCAAGCTCGATCGACGGAAAGCGCGTTTTTGATCCCAACGACTGCGCCGCAATTTGATCGGCTGAGATGCCGTTCCGAAGGTCAGCGCCTTCGGTCTTCCTGCAGTGAACGCCGGTAAGAAAAGCCGCGCCCGCTCTGGCGTGATCACCGGGTCCGTCGCCGAGCGCGTTTCCGTAGTGCTCATCCAGCCCCGAAAGCACAAGCAGATCTTCGCGCAGCGGCTCAAGAGGCTTGAGGATTCGCGTGAACTCGAAGCCCTTACCGATCGCTTTTGGCGTCCAGTCTTTCATCACTATGCCGTTAGGCACGTAGATGAAGGCGAGGCGAACCGGCGGCGTCACAGCAGCGCGCGCCGCTCTCGCTGAGGCAGGTATCATTCCGTCAAGCAGTGGCAGTCCGATGGTGACGCCCAATCCCCTGAGAAAGGTGCGGCGTGGCAGGTGTTTTCCGGTGTTGATCACTGAGCTCGATCTCCTCTCCGCTTCTGAAACGGCTCGCTTCTCACGATGCCCATCACGAGACTCGAGAAGCGGTAGTCTTCCGCGGCTAAACGGCTCACGATCTGCTTCACTGTTGGATTCTCGTTGCTATCAAGTCCTCGACCCAGAGCATAGATCATCAGCTTCTCGGTGAGGCCTTCGGCGAACGCATCACGATCCGATTTCAGAATCGCCCTCAACTCGCGCGGGCCTTTGAACGATCTGCCATCGGGAAGCGTGCCGGTAGCATCAATCGGAAACTTCCCGTCTTGCGTTCTCCAGGCGCCGACCGCATCGAAGTTCTCCAGCCCGAATCCTAACGGGTCCATCCGAGAGTGACAAGAAGCACACGTCGGATTCTTTCGATGCTCCTCCAACTGCTGGCGCAGCGATGCAGCCGAGCCGATCTTTGACTCATCCAGGTTTGGCACGTCCGGAATCGGCGGCGGTGGCGGAGCGTTGAGAACCTTTTCCAAAATCCACTTCCCGCGCAACACCGGTGAGGTCCGCGTCGCGTAAGATGAAACGGTGAGTATCGCAGCTTGCGTCAACACGCCGCCGCGCTCGCCGTCCGTCCCAAGTGCGACCTTGCGAAATTCCGGTCCGTTGACCCCTGGGATCTTGTAAAAGCGCGAAAGTCGTTCGTTGAGGAACGTGTAGTTCGCATCTATGAAATCCAGAATGCTGCGGTCTTCCTGCACGATGCTCTGAAAGAACAGCTCAGTCTCCCTGCGCATGGACATACGCAGGTATTCGTCGAATCCAGGATACCGCTGCCGGTCCGGTTTCACCGATTCGAGCTTCCGCAGTTCAAGCCACTGGCCGCCGAAGTTGTCGACCAGCGCCTCCGCCTTCGGGTCTTTCAGCATCCGGCGAACCTGCGTTTCCAGGACACCCGGCGAGCGCAGTTTCTGCTGGTTCGCCAATCGGGTCAACTCCGCGTCGGGCGTGCTGCTCCACAAGAAGTATGAAAGCCGCGTAGCCAGCTCGTGGTCGTTAACGTTCGAAGCTCGATTCTGCTCGACGCGGAAAAGAAAATGCGGCGACACCAGGATGGCTTGCAGCGACTGGCAGAGCCCCTCCTCGAACGAGTCTCCATTCTTCTCAGCCATAGAGACAAATCGCAACAGGTTGTCGATCTCTTGTGATGTGGCCGGGCGACGGAATGCACGGCCTGCCAGATCAGCTACGATCTTGCGCGCGCAAGCGCGATTGTGATGTCCGACAAGATGTCCGCACGCGTAGATTTTTTTCAGACTCTCAGGCGAAGGTCCTTTTGCCTGGTCGTAAGGACCGCCGATTTCAAACGAAGTCAACCGCGCTTCATTCACCGGCGCCTTTTCGATGTTGGCTATGCGCTCGTCGAACCGCTTCTTAAACTCTTCCAGCTGCGCAGGCGGAATGTTGGTACGTGGCTTGAACTGCGGCGGCGGGCGGGGAGGGATCCTGGATGGACGCAGGCCGTGGTATCTCGCAGGAAGGCCCTCGTACAGGCGCAGAATTGATGCGGCCAGCCAATGCTCTCCGCCAGTCACCTTTATCCGAAACTCTTGCACCTTTCCGCCGAGATCCTGTCTCTCTTGATCATCGAACGATGCCGTCTTCGTGGGGTCGAGCTCTATTGACTGAACCTGCTGGCCATCGACCCACAAGGCGATGGAAAGAGGCTCCGACCCAAGCGGGCGGCTCCCATTAAGAAACGCGCGCACAATGTACTCACCGTTAATCGGAAAGCGATGAACAACGTGAAGCGCGTTCGGGAGTGTGAGTCCAGTGGCGTCGTAATCAGTGAGCGGCGCGAGACTTGGAATTATCCGTTGGAGCGCGGGGCGAATCTTTACCATCGCCGGTTTCATTTGGTCGGGTCCAAACAGAGCCTCGCGCGCGACTCTTTCTGCCGCCGCCAGGTACTTTTCCATCAGAACTGGAGACAGAGACAACACGTCGCCGATGTTATCGAACCCGTAGCCCGAGTCGTCCTGTGGAAAGCTATCCGCCGGATGCACGTCGACGCCCAGCAGCTCGCGCACGGTGTTGTTGTACTCAGCTCGATTCAGGCGACGCACAGTCACGTAGCCAGCGGTGCGAGACGCAGCCAGCGTGTCCGCCGTCTTGAGCTGGCTTTCGATCCAGGCGATGACTGCGTTCACTTCTTTTGGGTCCGGTCGGGGCAGGCCCTTGGGAGGCATCTCCCCGGCCCGAAGCTTACGAAGGACTCGTTCCCAGATTTCGCTAGTCTTCGGAAGCGATCCGGTCCGAATCGCCTCGAGATTGACTCCAGCTGACATGACATTTGCGTTGTGACAGGAGTAGCAAGTGTTAGCGAAGAAGGGCTGAACGAGTCGATCGAACTCAGAAGTGGTTTGCGCTCCCTGGGCCCGACGGAGAGACGGCGCAACCGCGAGCCAGAGAGCCAGCGATAGGCCCGCGATGGCAACCGAACGGAGTATTCTTTTTCTTGTGAGGCCTTCTCTCACGCTCGCCTTCTCACGCTCGCACCGAGCCAATAGGATTTCGCTTCGGATGGACGATTATAGATTGGGTGGTCCCAGTGTACCAGCAATTTGGAGATGAAACTTTGCGGACATTCGCGCTAAGGGCGGAACCGAATGAAGACAGTGTGCATTCACTGTCCTACATCTTCGTTTCTGCTTTGCTCCAACTCTGACCTGGGAGTCGCGTGCAGCGTCTAGTCGCCGCTCGAATTCGTCAGAAGTTACTGCGCGCATGCTTAGTTAGGTTTAGCGGATGCTCAAGACTCCCTTGCCGTCTAATTGATTTGCCTCGATGTCAAAAGTAGCGCCAGTTTTGGTTATACTGCCTACTTCTCTGCCGTCGATGAATTCTATCAATTCAACGTGTAAGTCTGGCGAGCCTGTATCCTTCCGAAAGGAGCCGTTTAAGGATTCGGCCCTTACCTTGATTCCGAAGGGCGTCGACTGTCTCTGCAAGAGAATAGGGTCAGCGCTCAGATCTTCTTGGAGCTGCCCGGAAAAGGTGGCGTGTTTGGCGGATCCGTCCGTCCTAACACGAAGGATCAGAGTTCTCTCTGGTTCCGACGCGACACGTTTTCTGTAGTCGGCTCCGGCGAGTGTCGCAAGACTAATCAGGATCACAAGCGATGCAACAGAAGCTCGTCTCATAGTTTCCTTTCTCAGCTCGACAAATTTGTGTGTCCAACTTCATTCAACTCCAGCGAATGATTTCTGTTTCTTTTTTGTCTACGCATTTAGTCCTCCAATGGGTTAGCCGTGATACTCACCTCCTTCAATTTACCGGGAGCCCAGCGTTACACTCTTAGCTTACTGAATCTCTTTGCTCTGCTGAACAACCAGAAACTAGAAACGAAGAGCCAGAAACTGCCACTAACGAACTACGGGAGGACGAAATGCTTTCAGATCTGCGATTTGCCCTGCGCATGTTGCTCAAGAATCCGGGCTTTACTTTTGTTGCAGTGCTCACGATGGCGCTCGGGATCGGGGCAAATACTGCCATCTTTAGCGTCGTCAATGCCGTGCTGCTCAACCCGCTTCCCTTCCCGCAGCCCGAACGCCTGATCAGAATCTACGGCCACTTCTTTGCCACCGGTCAGGACAACATGAGCGCTTCGGTCCTGGAGTTCACCGATTATCGAGACCAGACCCAGAGCTTCGAGCAGATCGCCGCATACGATGACTTCAGCGCTAATCTGACCCCGGCGGGCGGCGAGCCCGAACGAGTCGAGGCATTGTTCGTAACTCCCGAGCTGTTCTCTGTTTTGAAAGTCACACCGCAGGCAGGGCGCGCCTTTTTGCCCGAAGAAGCGCAAGACGGTCACGATGATGTTGTGTTGATAAGCGATGAACTTTGGCGCCGCGGATTCGGAGCTAATCCGAACATCGTAGGTGAAAAGGTCATCGTAAACGGCCGCAACAACACCGTAGTTGGAATAATGCCGCCGGGGTTCTCGTTCCCGCAGCGAACAGCGTTATGGAAGCCCCTCTGGTTTCCGGCGGATCAATACGATCAACAGCGGCGCGGCAATCGCGGGCTGGATGTGATCGGCAGATTACGGCCCTCGGTGAGCCTGCCGATAGCGCAAGCCGAGATGGATCATCTGGCGGCTCAGCTTACCGAGCAGTACCCGCGCAACTATGAGTCGAGAGGCTGGAGCATTAGCGTTGTGCCGCTACTCGACGATTATGTCGGCAATGCGCGCACAGGTTTGCTGGTGCTGCTGGGCGCCGTGGCATTTGTAATGTTGATAGCCTGCGCCAACGTCGCGAACTTGTCGTTGACGCGAGCGACGGCTCGGCGCCAGGAGATCGCCGTGCGGCTGGCACTCGGCGCGTCGCGTTTCCGGGTGACCCGACAGCTGCTGACTGAAAGCGTACTGCTAGCGGTAGTCGGCGGCGCCGCCGGATTATTGCTTGCCACCTGGGGCGCCGGTCTGTTGTTGCGATTCGCACCGGGTGACCTGCCTCGTATTCAAGAAGTGCGCCTGGATGGCCGAGTGCTGGCCTTCACCTTCGCCGTCTCGCTGATAACCGGAATCCTGTTTGGGCTTATTCCGGCGCTGGCCGCTTCAAATCCCGATCTCAACGAAACGCTAAAAGAGGGCGGACGGAGCGGAACCGGCGGCGCAAAGCGCCAGCGGATGCGCAGCGCTTTTGTGATTGCTGAAATCACCCTGGCTCTGGTGCTGATGGTAGGCGCGGGGCTATTGCTGAAGAGCTTCCGGCGTTTGCAGCAGGTCGACCCGGGCTTTAACCCAGACGGCGTGCTCACAATGCGAATGATGCTCCCGTTTGAGATCTATCAGAAGCCGCCCCAGCGCGCCGCTTTCTACAAAACGTTGCTTGAGCGGATCGAAACGACGCCGGGTGTTGAAGCGGTGAGCGCGGCCTCGATCGTACCGCTCATGCAGGGTGGAAGCTCGGCCACGGTCAGCGGCGAAAACTCCGCCGTTGGTCCGACCGATTTGCCCGTCGAAGCCGAACTCCGTTGGGTTACGCCGGATTATTTCACCTCCATTGGTACATCACTGCTGTCTGGGCGTTCGTTTACCGAAGACGATGTCTCGGGAGCGCCGCTAGTCGCGGTGATCGATGAGTCGTTCGCCCAGCGCCACTACCCAAACGACAATCCCATCGGAAAGCGAATCAAGCGGGGCAAACTTGATTCGACCCGGCCGTGGTTGACGATAGTCGGCGTCGTCAGACACATCCAAAGCCGAAGGCTCGATGCCACGTCCGGTGTCCAGGTGTACCTCCCGTTTTACCAGGACCCTACGGCCTACAACATGTCTCTGGTTGTTCGCACAAGCCAGCCTGACCCGCTCCTGCTCAGCGGCACCCTGCGCTCTGTTATTCAATCGCTTGATAACAATCAGCCGGTCTACGACGTCTACAGTCTGAGGCAAATTGTCGGCGACTCGATGGCTCAACGCCGATTCTCGATGCTGTTGATGGGACTTTTCGCATCGGTTGCACTGGTGCTGGCGGCCGTGGGTATTTATGGCGTGATGTCGTATTCAGTCGCGCAGCGTACGCACGAGATCGGGATTCGCATAGCAGTAGGAGCACAAACAAGCGATGTGCTTAAACTGGTGATTCGACACGGGATGAAATTGACGTTTATTGGCCTGGCTATCGGATTGACCGCCGCGTTGGGCCTCACGCGATTGCTGGAGACTTTATTGTTTGGTATTAGCGCGAGCGATTGGGTGACTTACGCGGAGATCGCAACGCTGCTTACGGCTGTCGCATTTCTTGCGTGCTATGTCCCGGCCCGGCGGGCGTCGCAGGTAGATCCTATGATCGCGCTTCGACAAGAGTAACCGCGTAGCGGTCCGATTGGTTTGTGGTTTCTAGTTTCTGGTTTCTAGTTCCGGTTTCAGTTCTCTTCGATAGTTCGACGCACTCGAACCAGAAACGAGAAACCAGAAACTGATAGGACACCGCGGTTATCCCAATCTTCTAAAATCGAATCTGGGAGGCTGACATGTTCCAAGACTTTCGGTATGGCGCGAGAATCCTACTTAAGAACCCCGTCTTCACCTGCGTGATTGTGCTGACGCTCGCTCTTGGTATCGGAGCCAATGCGGCGCTCTTTTCGGTGGTCAACGGAGTACTCCTCAATCCTCTTCCCTTCCCTCAGCCCGACCAGCTTATAACTCTTCACCAGAGCAAGCCCAATTTCGCAACCGGCGCGATCCCCTACCCGAACTTCCGTGACTGGCAAAAAGAGAACCAGACCTTCTCCGCTATGGCCATTTCGCGTCGAGCCAGTTTCAGCCTTATCGGCGCCGGTGATGCCGAGCAGGTAGACGGTCGCTGGGTATCAGCGGACTTTTTCTCAATCTACGGCGTAAAGCCTGCGTTAGGACGCGACTTTACGCCGGGGGAAGATGAACGAGGCGTCGAGCCGGTCGTTCTTATCAGTCCGGACCTCTGGCATCGCAAGTTTAGCGGCGCGGCCGACGTCCTGGGGCAAAGTCTGATTCTGGACGACAAGAGTTACACGATAGTCGGCGTCCTGCCGGCCAGTTTCAAACTGTATCGTGGCATCGATGTCTATCTTCCGATCGGCCAGTGGAATACTCCCGCGTTGCAGAATCGCAGTGCCGCGTTAGGACTTCACGGGATTGGACGACTCAAGCCCGGGGTCACGCTCGCGCAAGCTCAAACCGATCTTGATCGAGTGATGCGCGATCTGGCCGAAGCTTACCCCAACAACAACCGAGGTCACGGCGCGAGCCTGATCCCGTTAAAGGAAATGCTGGTTGGCAATGTGCGGGTGATTCTGTGGATGCTATTGGGCGCGGTCGGGTTTGTGCTGCTGATCGCGTGCGTCAATGTCAGCAATTTGTTGCTTGCGCGTTCGACAAGCAGGACGCGTGAATTCGCGATACGTGCCGCGCTCGGAGCGGGCCAGTGGCGTTTGCTGCGTCAGCTGCTAACCGAGAGTATGCTGCTGGCTGTAACGGGCGGCGTGTTGGGATTGCTCCTTGCCGGGTGGGGCACGCGAGCTGCGCTTGCCGTTCTACCGACGACATTGCCGCGCTCGAATGAAATAGGACTGGACGGCCGCGTAATCCTGTTCACCCTGGGGATCTCGCTGCTTACGGGTCTTCTGTCGGGCCTTGCTCCGGCACTCAAATCTTCGAATTCGCGGCTGTCCGAAACCCTCAAGGAAGGCGGGCGCGGAGCAAGCGGCGGCCGTCATCGCGCGCAAGGGGTTTTGGTCGCGGTGGAGATGGCGCTGGCGCTGGTGCTGCTCATCGGCGCGGGGTTAATGATCCGAAGCCTCGACGCACTGTGGAACGTTGATCCGGGATTTCGTCCGAACAATGTGTTGACGTTTGGTCTTCGGTTTCCGCCTTCGTGGAGGACGGCGAGCCCGGAGGCGATTCGCGCCTCATTGCGAGAACTCAGTGACAGCCTCAGCTCGATGCCGGGTGTTCAAGCCGCCTCCTTCTCAGCGGGCGCGGCGCCGCTGCAAGGCGAAGACGATGTGTACTTTTGGCTCGAGGATCAGCCGAAGCCCGCCAATACAAGTGAGATGAATATGACACTGATTTATCGGGTTGAACCGGGCTATTTGACTGCGATGGGAATCCCACTCAAACAGGGTCGCTTTTTCACCAGCCAGGACGAGGAAGGATCCCAGCCTGTGGCGGTTATTGACGAGGTTCTTGCGCAACAATACTTCCCAAAGGCGAACCCAATCGGCAAGCGAATAAACCTGGGAGACGACCGAGGCGCGTTGGAGATCGTCGGAGTAGTGGGACACGTTCACCAGTGGAATATCGATTCGAACGACAAGCAATCGCTTCAAGCTCAGCTCTACGAACCATTCAGACAATTGTCGGGAGGCCCCTCCGGCGTGAGCGTCGTGATGCGTACTGAGGCAGCTTCCGGAAAATCCGGCGCCGCAATTTTCGACTCGATTCGGGCGGTTGTACGGAGCCAGAATAATGAGAACGTAATCTTTGGACCGCGGACATTGAATGAAGTGATTGCCGATTCACTCGCGACGCAGCGGTTTTCGATGATCCTGCTAAATGCATTTTCCGCAGTGGCACTGTTGCTGGCGAGCATCGGGCTCTACGGAGTGGTTTCCTATTTAGTCGGCCAGCGTACGCACGAACTCGGCGTTCGTGTAGCGCTGGGGGCGCAGCGCAGTGACGTGCTGCGGCTCGTCTTGAATCAGGGTCTTAAGATGACGCTGGCTGGAGTGGCCCTTGGGCTGATCGCCGCGTTCGGCATGACCCGGCTGCTGGTCGGGATGCTGTTCGGCGTGAGCGCGACCGACCCGGCAACGTTTGCTGTGATTACGATGTTGCTGGTCGTGGTGGCCCTGCTGGCCTCTTTCGTCCCGGCGTTTCGAGCTACAAAGGTTGATCCGATGACTGCTTTGCGGCATGAATGATTTGATTTTCGATTTCCGATTGGCGATTGCCGAATCCCGGAGGTCAAATGTTTCAAGATATGCGTTTTGGTCTGCGAATGTTGCTCAAGAAACCGAGCTTTACATTGATAGCTGTTTTCACAATCGCTTTGGGCATCGGAGCGAACACAGCGATCTTCAGCGTGGTCAACGCCGTTCTATTGCGTCCTCTTCCGTACAGGACGCCCGAACGAATCGTCGCCATTCAGGAACTCAACAAAGAAGGCAAGCGCGTACAAGTCACACCTGCAAACTTCCTGGATTGGCGAGCCCAGAACACCGTCTTCGAGCATCTCGCGGCCCTCCTGACGCGAGGTTCGAATCTCTCGGGTGATAATGGAGCCGAGCGAATAGATCTCGCGGTGACATCGGCAAACTTCTTCGATGTGTTTGGCGCGCAAGCGCAGCACGGGCGGTTGTTTCTCCCAGAGGACGAACAGGCGGGTCATGCCCCGATCGTCGTAATCGGTCACGCATTGTGGCAGAGACGGTACGGCGGCGATCCGGGCATCGTCGGCCAGGCTATCACGCTCGACGGAACCAGCTACACCGTCGCCGGAATCGCGCCCGAGGGTTTTCAATACCCGGACAAAACCCAGGCATGGCTCCCGCCGGTCCGACTCGCCCCCGCGATCAATCCGACGATGGATGTAACGCAAGTGCGCGGCTTTGGTTTCTTGAGCGCGGTGGCGTTGCTCAAACCAGGCGTCCCGCTTCAGCAAGCAAAAGATGAAATGGAGAGCATCACCGCCCGCTTGCGTGAACAATATCCTCAGACTAACAACAAACGATTCAACCGAGTCGTCAGTTTGCACGAGCATCTTGTGGGCGATACCAGCACAATCTTGTGGCTGCTGCTGGGCGCGGTTTGTTTTGTGTTGTTGATCGCATGCGCAAACGTCGCGAATCTGATGCTGGTGCGCGCTACCGCGAGACAAAAGGAAATCGCGATTCGCACCGCGCTTGGAGCTTCGCGGCTCAGGATCGTGCGCCAACTGCTCACCGAAAGCGTAATGATCGCGGTAGCGGGTGGTGGGTTTGGTCTGCTGCTGGCGTGGAACGGTGTTGATATGCTTACGCGGTTGCTGCCAAAGGATTTTCCGCGATTGCAGGATATCGGGCTGGATCTCAAGGTTCTCGCGTTTACTATCATTGTTTCGGTGATTACCGGAGTAGTCTTCGGGTTCGCGCCGGCGTGGCAAGTCTCGAGAACCGATGTTCACGAATCGTTAAAGGAGAGCGCGCGCGGCTCTGCGGGCGGCACGCGGAACCGGCTGCGAAATCTTTTTGTCATAGCCGAAATTGCGCTTTCTCTGGTTTTGCTTGTCGGCGCCGGTCTTCTGTTTCGAACTTTTTTGCAATTGCAATCGGTGGATTCAGGCTTCAACTCACAACGAGCATTAACCGTACGGCTGAGCCCCTCTGGAACTAACTTCCGAGAAGACCCGCAGTTCATCACATATTACAAACAAGTTGAGGAGCGGGTTCGTGCGATTCCGGCGGTCGAAGCGGTGGGTGCGATCAATACTCTCCCGCTGGAGAAAGGACCGACTTTCGGTTTTAGAATCGAAGGCCGGCCAGAACTGCCGATCGACCAGTGGCCGGGCGCGAATTACCGCAATGTGACGCCGGATTATTTTCGCGCAATGAGCATTCCAATCCTCAAGGGCCGCCCGTTTGAAGAGAGAGACGATGCGTCACATCCGTTAGTCGCGCTCATCAACCAGGCCGCTGCCGACACCAATTTCGCCGGCGAGAGCGCAGTTGGAAAGCGGATCAATTTCGGCGGCACAAACAACAATCAACCGGTTTGGTTTGAGATCGTAGGCGTCGTGGGGAATGTGAGAAGCATCGAGCTGCGAGAAGAACCGGACAGTGAGATTTACTTGTCGTCTCTGCAAGATGCGTTCTCGGGAATGTCGTTCGTGATTCGCACCCAAATCGAACCTGCGGGTCTGGCGGCCGCAGTGCGTGAGGCTATTCAGGATGTAGACCGCGCGCAACCGGTCTCAGCAATCCGCACGATGGAAAACATAGTGAGCGAATCGGTCACCCAACCGAGATTCAATCTGACCCTTCTCGGTATCTTTGGCGTTATCGCACTCGTGCTTTCAGCGGCCGGGATCTACGGGGTGACCTCTTACGCGGTTAATCAACGAACTCACGAAATCGGCATACGACTGGCCGTGGGCGCAAGCGAGCGAGATGTCTTGGGGCTGATAATGAGACAAGGGATAAAGCCGGCCCTGATTGGTTTGGTGATCGGGCTGGGGGCTGCGTTTGCGTTGACGCGTCTTATGAAGACCCTGTTGTTTGGTGTAAGCGCGACCGATCCACTGACGTTTGCGGCACTCGTGGTGTTGCTGCTGGTCATCGCCTCGCTTGCATGTTATTTTCCCGCGCGACGGGCGACAAAAGTAGATCCCATGATCGCGTTGCGATATGAGTGAAGAGCTACGGGGAAAGAGCAAAGGGCAAAGAGCAAAGAGCAAAGAGCAAAGAGCAAAGAGCAAACGGCAAAGAGCTAAGGGCTAAGGTCAAATAGCTAATGGTCCCTTGCCCTTTGCCCTTTGCCCTTTGCCCTTTGCCCTTTGCCCTTTGCCCTTTGCCCTTTGCCCTTTGCCCTTTGCCCTTTGCCCTTTGCCCTT
>DASRIZ010000335.1:0-3537 GCA_035649735.1 Blastocatellia bacterium
AGGCTTTCAACACTCGGATCTGTTGTTCTGAATTCAACTCCGAGAACTTCGCCGCGTTTTTGAACATCTTCTTTTGTTTAGCCTGAAGATCCTTGAGGCCTTTTACGTAAAGAGGTTGTCTCTCTTTATCAAAGGTGGAAAGCGCTCGGTCGATAAAATAGATCACCCGGGCCTCACGTGCTCCGGGTGTGTCATCGGCCGGGATGATTTGCGCGGCGACCGCTTCGATCTCCACGGCTTGTTCGGGCGAAAGGAATTCGAATTTGACCGGCGCCGAAGACTGAACCGCCTGATGAGCGTGTTCCTGGGCAGCGACGATCTCAGGCATGCGCAATGCGAGCCAGGCAGCGCTTACGCCGGTAAGCGACTTAATCAGAAACAAACGTCGGGAAGCGTCCTGGTCGTCCATACCGCGGCACCTCTTCTTCGTTGCGAGAGAACGTTGACCGCTTTAACGGTCGCTGTGTGCTGAACCTACTCGCTCTCAATGTTGCTGTCAATATTTGAATGCGACGGCATTATTTGGAGTGCGCCGCCTTATTTGTCATTAAACAACTCTCGCATGCGTGGCGGCGCTTTGGTATGCATCGAAGCGACAACCATCCGGACGCTCGAACTCGGAATATACGAAAGCGCCGCCACAAATGCTACAGACAAGAATGCTAGAGAGGGCGGCGCACTCCAAATAAAGAGCGCGCAACCCAAATAAGCCGAAAACCTAACTGCATTTCGTTGCAATGCACACAATTTCGCGATACGCTCGCCAAACTCGGGTTGAGCCGCTTTTCTTTTTGCCGGCTGCCACTGGAGGTCCACAATGCAACGCGCACTTTTCGCTTTAGCCTTAACTCTCGTGCTCAGCGGCGCCGTCATCGCCCAGGATCGCCCGAGCTTTACCGTGGGCACCGCAACCGCAAAACGCGGCCAAAAAGCTACCGGCGTCATTGCGGTTCCGGCCGGCGCCGACGCCGCCACAAACATCCCGGTTGCTATCGTTCACGGAGCCAGGCCCGGTCCGGTGCTTGCCCTGGTAGCAGGCTCTCACGGAACCGAATACGCATCGATCATCGCACTCGAAAAATTGATCGGGTTACTCAATCCCAGCGAAATATCCGGCACCGTTATCATCGTCCCGCTCGTAAACATCCCTTCATTCGAGCAGAAAGTCGTCCACGTCAATCCCGTCGACGGCAAGAGCATGAACCGGATGTATCCCGGCAAAATGGACGGCACGCAGACCGACCGCGCCTCCTACCTGATTACCAAACAGGTTGTTGAGCAATGCGATCATTTGATCGATCTGCACGGCGGGGATCTCGATGAGAGTCTGAGGCAATACAGTTATTGGACCAGGACCGGGAATGAGAATCAGGATCGAATTTCCCGAGAGATGGTGCTGGCGTTTGGGCTCGATCACATCATAATTTCAACCGAGCGCCCAAAAGACCCTAACGCCTCGCGGTACCTGGAAAACACCGCGACCACTCGTGGCAAGCCTTCGATCACCGTTGAAGCGGGCCACGCCGGAACGGTCGAACCCGACGACGTCGGGGCTTTGATCGACGGCTCATTAAGCGTGATGCGCTACTTGAAAATGCTGCCCGGCGTACCATCCCCGGTACAGAATCCGGTGTGGGTTGAAAAGATCGTCCCCATCGTAAGCGAGCATACAGGAGTCTTCTACCCGCTGGTGAAACGCGGCGCATACGTCGGACAGGGAATGAAAGTCGGATATGTGACCGACTATTTCGGAAAGACTATCTCCGAGGCGCACTCGACAGCCGCGGGAGTCGTGCTTTACATCTGCGCCGTGCCGTCGATGACAAAAGGCGCGACGATCGCCAACATCGGGGTTGTCGCCGTCCAAAACAAATGAGAGGGGAGATCAAATGAGCGCAATCGCTCCTACAGATCATCATCATTGCATAGGCTTTATTGAGACCAGCTCAATCGCCAAAGGCATCGAGGCCACGGACGCGATGATGAAGATGGCCGACGTCGAGCTGCTGATGACTACGATCATTCCTCGCGGGAAATATCTGATAATGATCGGCGGGAACGTGGCCGACGTCGAGTCTTCCGTTCGAGCCGGTCTTCAGACGGCCGTCGGGCTGGTCCTGGATCACTTCATAATTCCAAACGTTCACAGCGAGCTCTTTCCCGCAATCCGAGGCCGGGTGAAGGTCGATCACGTAGAGGCCATCGGCATCATTGAAACCAAAGAAGTGGCGCCGGCAATCTACGCTGGAGATGCCGCGGTTAAATCCGCAAACGTCAAGCTTATCGAAGCGCGCAATCAACCCGGCGGCAAGGGACTGGTGGTAATGGCGGGAGAAGTCGGAGCGGTGCGCACCGCGGTAGCGGCCGGCGTCGCTTCGATCAAGAAAGATGGGATGTTGATTGCCGAGGTTGTGATTCCTTACGCACACGAGGCTGTACGCAAGAACGTGATGGCCTAACCTTTGCCGTTTGCGGCCATCGAAGCTCTGGCGTGGATAACAGTGTCGAGAATAGTAATCACAGCGCTCACCACTACCGATACGCGTCACATCGAGAAGTATCAATCGAAATCACTGCTGCCAAAACAAATCTAAATCCTAGATAGACGCTTTCAATTCTCAGATTTGATGCATTGTCACAGGGTACGCAAGAATGTGATGGTTTGATCCCTGCAGTCGATCAAGCGAAAACTAAGCGATCATTACACGAGTGTGAGTCTTCTCCGGAGACTGCTCCTTCGTAGAGATGCGTACCTCGACACTATAACCAAGGCGGTTCAGTATGACGAACAAACGATCCGCCGAAAAGCCTGTCAACACGCCGCGCATTAATTGCGATATTTTTGGTTGATCCAATCCAACGCGCTCCGCCGCCCGGGCTTGCGTCCAACCTTTTTCCTGTATCAACCGAGAGATCTTGATAGCCAGCTGAGCTTTCCATATCCGTTCCTCAGCGTCTCGGAACCCCAAATCTGCAAAGACGTTTCCGCTACTGCGTTCAACCTTCTCACCCTTCAATTTCCGATCCCGGGCAGTCTTATTTCGCCCAACTTTGGTGTTCATTTCTTGTGTTCCTTTGTTTCGCCGCTTGAGCGCGCCAGGTAGTCTGCCTCTGCTATTCTAAGCCTCCGTTTAACTAGCTCCAGGACAGCTTTCGGCGTAGCAATTCCCTTCTTTGATTTCTTCTGAAAGGCATGCAGGACATAAACTGTATCCGCAAACCTCACCGTGTACACCGCGCGATAAGTGTCAGTTTGAAAATCGTCCACGATCTCAAGAACCGAGGCGCCGCCAAACCCCGCGAGCGGTTTTGCCGACATTGCCTTTAACCCCAACTGTGCTTGATACAACGCGTATCCAATCACGCTCCTAACCTCGGCCGGAAACTTCCTTAAGTCCTTCCTCGATGATCCGACCCATGCCAAAGCCTTGAGCTTTGGGCCTTCATCCATGGCTGAATTATTCTTTATCTGGCATATCAAGGTCAACAGGATTGCCGAGAGCTGCTCGACTTCATCCTTCAAATCCGGTTGTGCCG
>DASRIZ010000336.1:0-2520 GCA_035649735.1 Blastocatellia bacterium
TCTGAGTGCGAGCGTGAGTCCGCCTTTGCTGGCGCTGGCGATAAGCGGCAGGTTTTCGATAGGTGTATGAAGGCTAGGGGCTATTAGTAGAAGTCCTCGTTACTGCTGTTACCCTGACAGATTGACGTGCCACGTTCTGGCACGACGATTCCCAAATAGTCTTTACACTTGGGGCAGCAGCGCTGGAGGTACTTGGCCACGGGATTATTGAATTACGTCGGCTCTGCGAACTTGACAGATCATAGCAGGTGGTGAAATAAGCAGAGCACTTATGCTTCTGTCCAAGCTTTGAGCCTGACCGCTTTCGGAGAAGCCTATGAAGGCAAAAATCCTTGTCTATGCGCTCCCGGCTCTTATTCTCGCTACCATTCATCTCGCCCAGGCGCAGCAGACGAAGAAGATTCCACGGATCGGTTACATAGCTGCGCGCTCGGCGCCTGAAGCCGGTGAAAAAGCGTTCCTGCAGGGCTTGCAGTCACTCGGTTACATCGAAGGACAAACTATAACAATCGAGTGGCGCTACGCTCAACAAAAGTTCGACCGGCTACCCGAACTTGCCAGCGAACTGGTCCGTCTCAAGGTCGATCATGTGTCATTGTCGGACGAGCAAATTATCCAATTGCGGCTGCCTTTCTCAGGCTCGCAATCATCGACACCTGGATCAGATACTCGCGAGCGAGCGCCTGATTGTTCGATGTGCGCGTCATCGTCTCCCGCCAATCCTTCTGCTCTTCCGGATCACGGGTTTCGAGGTTGTGCTTGTTGGCGATCGTGATCTTGTTCACATACTCGAGAGCGATCGGGCGACGTTGCCGCTCGTAGCGGTCCAACTCGGATTCGGAAACCTCTTCGCGCAGCACGCGCACCAATTTTTCGGCCAGATTGAACCCGTCATGGATGCCGCCATTCATGCCCATGCCACCGAGCGGATTGTTGAGGTGTGCGGCGTCGCCTGCCAAAAATACGCGGCCCTTGCGATAGGTTTCGGCAACGCGCTGATGCACCGAATAGAGAGTGCGATGCGTAATCTCGTAGCGGCCTGGTTTCTTCCAAACTCGCTGCAACCGCCGCTCCATGCTGTCGTCCGAAAGGATGTCCCCGTCCCGCTCTTCGGGATGCGTCGGGAACATTATGCGCCACATGCCAGGTACGCGGAGCAGGAAAAACCATTCTTGGGGATCGGCAAAATAGCTGACGTCGCAAAGGTTCGGAATCATGTCCGCAAACTCGAACGGCGTGCTCGCTACCAAAAAGCGTTCCGGCCAGGTGAAACCCTGCAGGTTAATGCCGAGAGCCTCCCCCACCCGGCTTCGACCGCCGTCTGCGCCAATCAGCCAGCCTGCGGTCGCTGTGCGCTGTCCCGCCGACCCCTCTACCGTCACCGACACCCCGTCGGCGTGCTGCTCGACATCCGTTACGGTCGAAGAGAAATCGAGTTTTGCATGTGAAAAGCGAGCAAGCCGCTCGGCGAGCACGCCGTTCAGCTTGTATTGCTCACATTGTACGCGAAAGGGATGGTCGGTCAGGTCCGCAACAAGGCCGAAATCGAACTCAGCGACCCAGCCCGCGAGGTCGCGGTACTGCAATCTCGGTGCGACCAATCCCCTCTCGATCAGTCGATGCGAGGCGCCGAACCTCGACAGCAGGTCGAGCGTCGGGGGGTGGAAGGTCGAAGCGCGAAGATTTTCGGGTAGGCGGGGCTCCGCTTCAAAGACAGTGACTGGAACCCCCGCGTCCGCGAGAGAGTTCGCGGCCACGAGCCCCACTGGACCGGCACCGGAAATGAGGACACGATTTTTATTCTTCATGCCGCAACGTGAGCGATACGTTCAGCGTCTCGCAAAGCTACGGAGTTTGCCGCTTATTCATTTCTTCCTCACGCATCACGCCTTTCGCCTCACGTTTGTGCTTGTTTTGTGCCTGAACCTGGGCAGAACATACACCTTCCATTGTCGGAGAAAAAGCAAGCGGGCCTCGAACTAGTTGGACTTTCTTGTCAATGTCCGTTCTGGTCCGCTCTGAACTTGACTCTTAATCAACGGATCCCGAAGTTCGAGTCTCCGGCGTTAGATGACGAGCGTCAAATGGGGCGTGCGCGTCTTTTTCTTCACACAACCAGAGAGACGGACAATTCACGGAAGAGAAGAAAATGGTCGAAGATTCGATGGGGTTTAGTTGGACCCTTTACTGGCATAAAGTGTTCGTGTCGCCGCCTCGCCACCGGTAACGCGACATAAGCCTCTACCCATTAGGGAACCACTTTGATGTCGCCCTGTACGCGAGGATCAACCTCGAAATGATCGGCAAACTGCCCGCTGAATCCTGTGACCCCTATGGTCTGGCCCAGGCTTATACCGCTAACATCTATCCCGGTTGAGGCGTTAACGAACGAATTAACTTCGCCGGACCCATCATTAACAACTATGATGAATCCGAATGGCAGATCATTGACTATCGGCTGAGTGATCTTTCCGGTTATCCTGACCAGCTTGCCTTCGGTCGCCTCACCTACGGCCCCCG
>DASRIZ010000337.1:0-4530 GCA_035649735.1 Blastocatellia bacterium
GATCGCGAAAGTGGTGATGTCGCCTATTGGCACCTTTGCGACATGGCGACCGGCCCTGACGACGTTCCGTTTACGGGGGAAGACCGGAAGTCATCGAAGGAGAGCCAAACCGACGCGATTGACCCGAACCGGACCTCATAGGGATTTCCTGTGAACCTCGGCGGCCACTCCTAGACTTACCCATCATGGGGCTCAACGGAGGGATTAGGTCATGGCTATTGTACAATTTACACGCTTCAAAAGCGACAAACCTGAGGAAATGACCAAGACCGCGAAGCAGGCGAAGGCAATCTTCGAAAAGCACGGTGCCGAATTTCTTCGGCTTTCCCGGTTTCACTCTGGTACGTGGGCCGGGGAGTTTCTTATCTCTACGCGCTATTCCAGTTGGGAAGTGTACGGAAAGGTACAGGAGGCAGTGGCAAAGGACGAAGCATTTGCGAAGCTGTACGCGCACACACTTACCTTTGCCGAGTTGAAAGGCCGCAGCATCGCGGTTAGCATCGATCTCTGAGGCTCCGCTGAGGCTTGCGAGAGCTGCTTTCGAGTCTTGAGGTTCTTGTGAGCCGCATCGGCCGCAGCGGTCCTGACTGGCCGCAATGTGCCGACGCTACCAAGCGTCTGGACGGACGCCTTAGTGAGACAGCGCTCGGCGTCGCTGTTGACTGCCGAGAGATCGCCCCATTTGCAATCGCGGTTCATTCCGCCTGTGAAGTGACGGTCGTCATCCGTGCGGGAAGCACATGCTGCTTCCCGCGCTTGAGGCGGAATTGGTTTTGGATGGGTGCGGTCGGCATTGGGGCGGTGCGATGATCGTGAATAGTATCGCTAGTTGCTGCGGCGCATGGGTCCGGTTGTGGCACGAAACAGACCTGCCGACCGGCGCTGACGATGTCCGTTGCTGGGAGTAGACCGAAAGCCGCCGTGGTCGGGTCAAACCGACGCGAATGAGCCCGTAGGAGACATCAGAGCCCCTTCCGCTCAGCTCTTCGCCTCGGGCCAGTCCGCCTACCGTGCGACGGAGCGAGCTGGTAGTCTTGCAGGAGCGTGGAGGGCCAGTTGCCGGCAGGCTCCCCCCGGGGGAGGTAAGCCGGCGCGGCGAGCGCGGCGTTGATGACAGGGAGTGATAAGATGATACTCAATCCGGATCATGTTACTATTGCAGTGGCAGACGCCGGCCCGGCGATCGAGTTCTTCGCGCTCCTTGGCTTCAAAAAGGATCACGTCGCGATGATCGACGGTGGCCTTCCCGCCCGGTACATGGGTATGCCGAGCATGAAAGCGCAGCACATCACCCTCACACTCGAAGGAGCGGATCCTCATTTCGAGATTCAGCTGCTTGAGTTCGACCCACCCCCGGGGACCGATCCGGGCGCGCACCCGACGAATCTGCGACAACGGGGCTTTAATCACCTCGCGTTCCGCGTCGACGACATTGAGGCGACCACCGCGCACCTAGTGGCCAACGGGGTAACCGTGCTGAGCGAAGAGATGGACTACATTAGCCGAAAGCTGCGCCTCTTCGAGGGTCCCGAGGGCATCACAGTTGAGTTGGTACAGCGGGACGGCTCAGACGCTTCTGGCTAGGGCGTCGAACTAGCGACCCGCCGCAACCTGAGCAAGTCGTGCTGTCGCCTTATGGCACTTTTCAGACCTGACCGGCTGGTCTGACGATGTCCGATCATAAGGGGCAACGCGGACTTCGCAGGTACGGGTCATCAATATGCCAAGGAGACAAAAGCAAAGTAGGTCAATCAACAACCTTGCGAGAAGCCCATGCAGACGCGTCGCTTAATCCCGATATCGCCGATATGCGCCCTCCGGCACCATGTTGACCTCTTACGATAACGAGCATCTCGTGACGTATCTGCGCCTGCTCGACGCGCATGCGGAAGGTGCGGACTGGCGCGAAGTCGCAAGAGTCGTGCTGCATCTTGATCCGGAACATGAATGTGATCGGGTCCGGAATACGTTCGACAGCCATTTGTCACGAGCCAAATGGATGACGGAGCACGGTTATCATCACCTGCTACGTGGTGGTACATTTGAGACATCCCGACGTACGGGAACGATGTCTATTTATGGGGGTAGAACGGAAGTCATCGGTACGGTGTCAAACCGACGCGAATGCCCCGGAGCGGCCGTCTGCACGCAGTGATTACTCGAATTTTACATTCGGCGAGCAACGGGCCTCTTACACCTTGCCCCTCAGCCGCTTTCGCGCGAGATCGGCGATAGGTTGAACGATTTCTCCCGTATCGCGCTAAAGCGTTTGGTTTGACGATCAAGTTGGCGGGCGCATCTGGAACAACTTCTGACCATTCGCGTTGTTACAGGTGGAGCGCAGCGAATGTTTAATCCTTTGATGTTGTTGGCAGCCGAAGCAAACGCAGTGATTGCGCTTCGGATGATGAAGCTGATGCGAGGCGGCAGAGGCGCTCGGCGCGAAGCAAATTTAATGGTCAGCGAAAAGATAATCGCGGCTTTCGAAGCTACCGCAAGTCTAGCGGCTGGTGCTTCCGGGGATGAAATAGTTCGTCGATACCGACAGCATGTGGCGAAAAATGCGAAGCGGCTTTCGGGCCGGAGCCAAAACCGCGTGCTTAAGCGAACACGACGCCGACGGAAGTAGCGTTGCAGGCATCGTCCCCTGGCCTGAACGCCAAATAATCTGGAACTGCCAAAGTGTCATGTGGAACTTCCATAACCTGCCGTTTGGAACGTTAAACGGCAGCGCCTGTTGTCTTTGCACGAAGACCCGTGGCCCCAATCCATCCTTTGGAGTGTCAGATGAGCAAACGCACACCGGCAACAGCGTCAAAACACGCGCGCAGCCCGAAAATAGCCGCGAAGGCCCAGCGGGCCGCCCAGACTATCGTCAGAAGCCCGAAGATTGGTCGCTCGGTTGCGGCTAGCTCGGCTGAATCGTCCCCAAAGCCTCATAGCAACTCAAAACCAGCGGCTCCCCTTGCAATCGAGAATCCAGTGACAGCCTTACAAGAAGAAGTCTCTCAGGCGATGACAGATAACAGTTTGAGCAAAGAATTTGATCTATCTTCAGCCACCGCAAACGTGCGCGCTTATCAAGCAAAGCTGCTGGAAATGGCGCAAGCTAACATGACATTTGCTTTTGAATTCAGCCAGAGGCTGGTGACAATTAGGTCGCCCGTCGAGTTTTTCACTGTCATTGCAGAATTCGCAAGCAAGCGGATCGCCATGTTCGGGAAGTACTCGAAAGAGATTGCTGAATTAGGTGCCAAGCGGACAGCCTAAGACACAAGGCCATCACGTACTTGCCGTACAAGACTTTTGCTTGGGCTCCAGCCCAGCCGACGCGAATTCACCTAACTTTCTCGACCCGCGCCATATCGTTGCGCTGGATTGAAATCGAATGACCGTCATCCCAATCAATCGAAACTCCGCTCCAAGCAATCCCGACAATCGTGACAAGGTCCGTTGTCGATGTTTTTCCAACAAACGCGGTCGCCCGACTGTTAGCGTTCTGAAGGCGGTTCATTCATTCCTTCTGTGCGTTGGTATAGGACGTTGCCATCGTTAGTAGGTGGACAGCGGCAGTTCCTAACTCTTGCATGTCTGCGTCGGCTTTGTAGACCCCTGCGGCACGATTGTATGCGACCGCTACCGTTGCGCAGGCATCAGTCACGAAGTCTCCGACCCGGCGGTTCTCACGTTCCAAAACCATCTGCATCGCAGCTTTCGACGTAGCCTCGGCAATTTGACCATCGTCCAAATCTGGTTGGGAAAAATCTAAATCGGGGGGGCGGCATTTCTTGCTGATGTCTTCAACGGCGCGATAGAACTCAGGCTTTCGCACTTCATCGGCTTCTAGATAGCTTTTTAGGAATCGCCGCGCTCTTACTTCAAGCTGTTTGCGATCTTGCCTAACCTTCTTCCGGCGCTCACGCCGCTCGGATTTGAACCAATCAAACATTCGCACCACCCCTGCGAGATTGAGCACGGCCCCGCGCCCTCTCGGGGGCATGGGGTTGAGGCGGGGGCCGCGCCGGGCCACCGATACGCGTACAAAGTAGCCCGCAAACAAAATGGTTCGTGGACACAGTTGTTCCTAAGTGCAGGCAGCCCGTCGCGAACTAGCAAAGCGCTCTGAATGTCGCCCCGTGGGTCGCGGTTTCTGTTCGCTTTTGCGGTCATCCGACGCCTCGCCATCAAGCCAATCCTGTTCGTCCGCTAATGCTCTCCAAGCTGCTTCCATTCGCCTGTACCGCTGGCGAGTTGGCTCGTTGGACGCGCCTTCCGCGCTAGGCGCAGTTCCGGCGTAGATGGTCGGTAAGCCAAAACGTTGAACAATCCAAGCACAGATAAAACTCTTGGCTCGGGTGGGCTTCAGAATCGAGCTTTTCCTTTCCGCAGAGCATGCAGCGAGCTTGTCGAAAGCCATAAACGGCTCCCTCAGTTGACGACCTCTTTAGCCAGTATCTCTACCGGCGGCCACGCGCCGTGAAACCGCATCTGCGACCAAAGGCATTAATTGTTAAAATTTGGCTTAGATGA
>DASRIZ010000338.1:0-24847 GCA_035649735.1 Blastocatellia bacterium
AGAATCTTTGCAGGGCTTCCGGTGAGGACGGCCTTTCCCCTTTTGGCGCCGCCGTATCGCGTGCCCCAAGTTTGTCGCTTGCCGATGTTGCAAGCGCGCGTATCCAATCGTCCACCGTGCAGTCGATCACCAGATGCACGCGAGGCGAATCGCTTCTGTTGTCGACTCTGTGGGGCAGATTTGCGTTTATGTACCAGCACTCGCCGGGATTCATAATTAGGCGCTCGCCGTTAAGGTAGAAATCGACAAGCGGACTTGTCGTTATCGCAACGTGCAAGCGCACTTCGCCGTCTTCTAGGCTGAGGTTGTAGTCGCGATGTTCAATTATGCGAGCACCGGCGCCCAACTTAAGGAGTCTGGCAGATTTCACCGGGCACCGGAACGCTGCGAGTGCACGTTGAAGCGAAGGGCAGCGAGCGAGGATTGGAGTCTCGGCGTATGATTCCTCACCCGGTCCCGAATAGAGCTGCCCAGAGGACCCTTGAGGGGCGCGCAGCGCGACACCGCTCCACTCGCCCTCATAGTATCGGTCGTTAAAGTGGCGCACCCATTCGTCCGCCGATATTCGGTTGAGGTCGTCCTCCAGGCCTCCAGGATCAAAGGAAAGAGGAAGTTTCAGGCAGCTAAGCATGACGTGCAGAGCTAAGGTAACGGATTGATCGGCAAAGGGCAAAGAGCAAAGAGCAAAGAGCAAAGAGCGAAGGGCAAAGGCGCTCCATCTACGCTTTGCTCTTTGCTCTTTGCTCTTTGCTCCTTGCGCTTTGCCCTTTGCCCTTTTCCCCGGCTAATATGGCCAAGGAGGAATGCGATGACAGCAAAGAGTGGGATCATAATGTTTGGTCTTATCGGCGTCTTGTTGATGACCAGGCCTGCTCGCGCCGGTCAGGACGGTGAAATGTTTCAGGACCGCGCGATAACGGTCGGCGCTACCGAGTATCACTTCCGGGTGTTCACCCCAAAGGGTTGGACCAGGAAGAAGAAGGCGCCGGTGATTCTCTTCCTCCACGGCGCGGGCGAGCGAGGCGACGATAACCTGGCTCAGACCAAGGTCGGCATCGGTCCAATTCTGCGACAGCAAGATACTCTCCCTTTTATCGTGGTCCTCCCACAGTGTCCACGAAATCGCTGGTGGACCGAGCCCGATATGCAAGCTCAGGCGCTCAAAGCTCTCGATCAGACGGTCAAAGAATTCAACGGCGATCCGCGGCGGACATATCTTACAGGTCTGTCGATGGGTGGATATGGTTCGTGGATTATGGCGGCAGACAACCCTTCATTGTTCGCGGCGATCGCCGTGGTTTGCGGGGGTGTCCGGCCGCCGCCCAGGGTCAACGTTCCACAACCAAGTAACGGACTTGCGGCTGCGGCGGATCCTTACGCCGCGGTCGCCGCAAAGATAGCCAAGACCCCTGTGTGGATATTTCACGGCGGGGCGGACCCGGTCGTGCCAGTTTCCGAGTCACGCAAAATGGCCGAGGCAATAAAGGCGGCTGGCGGCAACGTTCGTTACAACGAATATGAAGGCATAGGTCACAATTCCTGGGACAGGGCTTATGGAGAGCCAGAGATATTCAAGTGGTTGCGGGCTCAAAAACGAAAAGTAACAAAACGTTAGGTGAGTAAGACAGCAGGTGGGTTTCTATTCACGCCATATTTTCCCGCGTTTGGTCGAGTGGTCGCTTGGCAGCGCTGTCGTGCGAGGCGAGCGCCGCGCGACACTTGCGGGAGTGCGCGGGGAGGTGCTCGAGATCGGCTTTGGCACCGGTCTGAACCTCGGATGCTATCCGCCGCAGGTGACCCGATTAACCGCAATCGACAGCGTGACGCTGTTGCCAACGCGAGTCGCCGATCGAATTGCCAGGAGTCACGTTCCAGTAGAACAGTTCCAACTTGATGCTGGAAAGCGGCTGCCGTTTGAGGATAACGCCTTCGACGGAGTAGTCACGACTTTTACGCTCTGCTCGATCGCGGATATCGGGTCGGCGCTTTGTGAGATAAAGCGAGTTCTCAAACCCGAGGCCGACTATGTTTTCCTGGAACACGGGCGGAGCGACAATCCTCGAATCGCAAGGCAACAGGATCTAGCCAATCCGATCACCAAGTTTATCGGCTGTGGGTGTCACATGAACCGCAGGATCGATAGCTTGATCACCGCGGCGGGTCTCAAGATCGGCAATCTTGAACGCTTTGTGATGCCTGACTCGCCCAGGATACTGGGAGAGATGTACCGGGGAGTTGCAAGGAAGTGACCTCTCAATGATGAAATAGATCCTATATGTCCTATAGGTCCTATAGCGAAAGGGAACACAAAATGGCTAAAGACGTTTTCAAAGGCATCAGCATCGTCGGCACCTCGGATGAAAGCTTCAGCGATGCGATTCAGGTTGCCGTCGACCGAGCCACTCAGACAATCCGCGCGCTTCGCTGGTTTGAGGTTCGCGAACAGCGCGGGGCCTACCGGGATGGAAAGATCGAGTATCAGGTGACGCTCGAAGTCTTTTTCAAGCTACAACAGGAAGACGGCGCAGAATGATTAACGCACCGGTCACCCGGCGAGAGGCACCTCGCTCATAAGAACCAGAGGATTGTTGTCAGGGTCGCGGAAGAACGCCATCCACAGATCGTGATCCTTGAGCCGCGCAACGAACGTAGGCTCCTGCTCAAACGTGATTCCGCGCGACCGCAGAATCTCACAGGAACGCTGAATATTCGCAACTCGATAGTAGATGAACGAAGTCGGATGATCGAACTCAGGTTTGTCCGGCGTCGATAGAAAAAGCCGCACGCCACCGCAGTCGAAGAACGCCATGTCGCCGGCGTCGAACAGGAACTTCATTCCGAGTGTATCGCGGTAGAATTCGGTAGCGCGTTTAACGTCGTGTACGTTAATTGAAATCTGTCCAATACTCGACAGACTGAACTCTTCTGCCGGTTCTGTCATAGCCTTTCTCCTTAAAGTGATGAAACGTGATGCGTGAAACATGATGCGTGAAACGTGCATCAGAATCACGTTTCACTCTCATCGCTGATTGGTGACGATTAGCCAGGAGCCACAGTCACAACGATAGATGCCAAGCTCCGGAGTAAGCCTCATCTGCGCGCAAGCCGGGCAGTGAAACGAGTAAACATATCGGCCGTGGGCATCATTCCAAAAGTGATCTTCTACCAATACCTCCACTCCGATTTGGCGTTTTGGCATAACGGCATTATAAAACAAGGGTGGCATCGATTCGTAGTCTTGCACTACCGTGGTCTCCAGCCGGTGCCGCGATAAGCGAGCACGCTGGTCTGAGGCCCTGAAATCAATGAGAATCCAAATCCTTTCACCGGACCGCCTCATTCATTTCTGCTTTGGTTTTCTTTGTGGGAGAATGGATCGCGGTGCTAGGTTTCGTGGTCCAGTCTTCAGGCGAAAGCTTGATTGGGAGGGCCTGCGAAGCCAGTCACATTCCGCCTGAAGGCGGGACTACGAAACATTTTGCGGAGGATGTGATCCGATGAGAACCCCCGAGATCGTTCGTGTTGTGCGTCGCGGGCCCGTTTCCGCTGTCGCGCTCTTTGTTCTGGTTACCCTCGCCTGCGCTCAGTCGTCGTCGCCAAAACTTTCGACCCAGTCAATACCCAGCGTGCTTCGTCATTACGACATAAAGCTCGCGGACTTGCCGGCTCCGGAAGTGCTGACTGGTCCCCGAAACCAGTCAAAGGTCATCCCCAAACCGGAAGGCGCCAGTCTGATTGTGCCTCCAGGCTTTCAGATAAGCGTGTATGCCGAGGGCGAAATGCAGCAGCCGCGCGGATTGCTGCAAGCTGCCAATGGGGACGTGTTCGTTGCGGAATCGCAACCCAATCGAATAACGATACTGCGCGATTCGAACAACGACGGGAAAGTCGACGAGCGATTCGCGTTTGCGTCCGGCCTGTCACGTCCGTTTGGGTTGGCGTTTTGGAAGGATTATCTTTACGTCGGCAACCAGGACGGGATCGTGCGATTCAAGTACAAACCCGGCCAGACCAAGGCGGAGGGTCCGCCCGAAAAAATCGCCGAACTCCCGGGGGGACGTGGGCACTGGACTCGCAATGTGATCTTCAACGATGCCGGAACAAAGATGTATGTGGCCGTTGGCTCAGCGTCAAATGTCGACGCGGGTGAACCGCCTAACCGCGCAGCGATCTCCGAATACAATCCTGACGGGACCGGACATCGCATCTACGCAAGCGGAACTCGCAATCCAGTCGGGCTGGCTTGGAACCCAACGACCAAGCAGCTCTGGGCGGCCGTCGAAGAACGAGATCTTATCGGTGATGACCTTGTTCCGGAGTATGTTACGTCGATCAAAGACGGCGGGTTTTACGGATGGCCGTATGCCTATCTAGGTCAACACGAAGACCCTCGGCGGAAGGGTGAAAGCCCCGATTTGGTGTCCAAGGCGATCGTGCCGGACGTTTTGATTCAGGCCCATTCTGCAGTGCTTGGCATGACCTTCTACACCGGGAAGATGTTTCCATCCGACTACCAGGGCGACGCTTTTGTTGCGCTGCACGGTTCCTGGAACCGCACACTACGAACAGGCTACAAGATCATTCGGATAAAGTTTAAGAATGGAAAACCGGTTGGCGGCTACGATGATTTCGTAGTCGGATGGATGCTGGGCGAAGACAATCCTGAAGTATGGGGTCGTCCGGTCGGAGTGTTGATGTTGAAAGACGGGTCGATGCTGATTTCGGATGATGGCGGGCATAAGATTTGGCGCGTCACTTATTCGAAGCCGAAGTAAGAGCCGCTCGGCGGTTTGAATCCAACAGGTAGGTGTCAGCGAAATGAAGATACTGAAATCCGCATTGGTACTCATCGCCCTGTGCGTGGCCATTCAGGCAAATGCAACGCCTCAAGGAATCAGGAAAATTGAGGTCGTGGTAACCGATCAAAACGGCGCCCCGATTGCCGGAGCTGAAGTCACTTTTGCCGGTCAGTCGGGGACAGTCACTCGAGTCACTGACGCCGAGGGCCGGTTCGTTTTCGACGCCCAGGGCGACACGGCGATGGTGACGATTCGCGCTTCCGGGTTTGAAACAACGAGCCGGGTGTGGGACGCCGCCGATCGGGATTCGGCCCGCATGAAAATCACGCTGGCCGCCGAGCGGTTGTCCGAGCGAATGACCGTGACCGCGTCGCGCACCGAGGCTCGGGTCAGCGACACGGCCGCGAGTGTAGCGGTGCTTTCTGCGGAGGATCTGTCAACAACGGCTGCGTTGACACTGGACGATGCGCTCCGACAAGTTCCAGGGTTCTCATTACTGCGGCGCTCCGGCAGCCGTACCGCGAATCCTACCTCTCAAGGCGTTTCGTTTCGAGGCGTGGGCCCGAGCGGCGCAAGCCGGGCAGTCGTGCTTGCGGATGGCGTTCCGATCAATGATCCCTTTGGCGGGTGGGTGTACTGGGGCCGTGTTCCCCGCGAAGCTCTAAGCCGTATCGAGGTCGTCCAGGGGGGCTCTTCAAATCTCTACGGGACAGACGCTCTAGGCGGCGTAGTCAATTTGATTACCCGAGACGCGCGCGATTCGGCGCTTTCATTTGAAACATCGTATGGAAATCAGCAGACTCCCAATTTCTCGCTTTTCACCGGCGGACGCGTGTTTCAGTGGGCAGCACAACTCTCAGCCGAGGCGTTTCACACCGACGGATATGTGCTGGTCGACGAAGACGAACGCGGTAGGATTGATACAAAGGCCGGCGCAGAACATCTGACTCTGGATCTCACTCTCGAGCGATTGCTTGCAGAAAGAGGTCGGGTCTTTCTGCGTGGATCGCTTTTCGATGAATCTCGAGAGAACGGCACACCCCTCCAGACAAACAACACATATATTCGTCAGGTTATATTCGGAACAGATCTTCAATCCAGAAAAATTGGTTCATTCACGGCTCGGGCATTCGCTCTCTCTCAGATCTATAACCAGGACTTCACGTCTATCGCAGCGGATCGGAACAGCGAGGCGCTGACCCGAAGCCAGCGAGTACCGGCCCAGCAAGTCGGCTTTCTGACACAGTGGTCTCGAGCAGCGGGTTCGCGTCAAACCTTCGTAGCAGGTGTTGACGCTCGCGAGGTTCGAGGCGCCAGCGATGAGCTTGGGTTTACGGCCGGGAACCTGACACTCGGCGTCGGGTCAGGTGGAAGGGAACGCACGATCGGAGTTTTTGGGCAAGACATCATTCGAATAACTCCAGAATGGATATTGACCGTTGGAGTTCGAGGCGATCGTTGGCGCAACTATGATGCGCTCTCGACGTCGCGATCGCTGGTTGCAGTCCCGCCGGCGATCAATCCGGTAGTAACCACCTTCAAGGATCGGGTCGAAACTGCTTTTAGCCCGCGAGTGTCATTGCTTCACAAGTTGACCGAGAACGTTTCGTTCATGATCTCGGGCTATCGTGCCTTTCGAGCGCCTACGCTGAACGAGTTGTACCGCTCGTTTCGAGTGGGGAGCGTTCTCACGTTAGCAAATGAGAATTTGCGAGCCGAACGGCTCACCGGAGGCGAAGCAGGGGCAAGCTTTGCTGCGTTCGAGAGAAAGTTGAATGTTCGCGGCACCTTCTTCTGGAGCGAAATCATTCGCCCGGTTGCTAATGTCACACTCAGCGTCACTCCGGCTCTGATCACTCGGCAGCGGCGGAACCTGGGCCGTACCCGATCGCGGGGCTTTGAAGTCGAAGCCGAGGCTCGATTGACGAATACCGTAGTAATCTCAGGCGGCTATCAATTCCTCGATGCAACCGTCGTGAGTTTTCCCGCGAATACATCACTCGAAGGCCTGATGATCCCGCAGGTGCCTCGGCATGTGATGACGTTTCAGGCGCGATACTCTAACCCGCGTCGTCTGACGCTTTCCTTTCAGGGGCGGGCGGGATCCTCGCAATTCGATGACGATCAAAATCAATTTCGCCTCGATCCGTACTTCACTCTTGACGCCTACGCGTCGCGGTCCCTCGGTCGCGGCGTCGAAGTGTTCGGTGCCTTTGAGAACCTCACTGGTCAGCGTTATGACATTGGGCGCACCCCGGTTCGAACGGTGGGCCCGCCGCTGCTGGCTCGAATAGGAATTA
This sequence comes from Blastocatellia bacterium, assembly GCA_035649735.1. Classification (GTDB taxonomy): domain Bacteria; phylum Acidobacteriota; class Blastocatellia; order UBA7656; family UBA7656; genus Onstottus_A. The sequence continues at coordinate 7,100 of DASRIZ010000338.1, forward strand.
GATTCCAACTGGGTTCCCGTTAAACTGTGCGGACAAAAAAATAAGGCCCACGTAACCAAACCCTTTTGCTGTGCGTTATGGTTTATGCCGGACGTGCGTCGAAGGCCGGCCTTAGGTGAGTTGCCTCTGAAATCGGATCAGATGTACCGAATGGACGAAACCGCCGGCAAGATAGCGACACGCGAGCTTCTTCGACCGTCTATCGAGGCGACGGATGAGTCGCTGGTCGAGGCCGTGCGCGGCGGTGATGATTCCGCATTTGAAGAGATCTTTGAGCGGCATCGACGCCGCGTTGCGAGACTGGTCGGGCGATTCTTCAATCGCCCGGAACGGGTTGAAGAAATACTTCAAGACGTCTTCACCAAAGTCTATTTTGCGTTGAATGCGTACTCGGCCGATAGAGGGCCGTCGTTCGCCGCGTGGCTTTCACGTGTTGCGATCAACTCGTGTTATGACGAGCTGCGGCGGGTGCGACGACGCCCCGAGAGCTCGATCAGCGATATATCCAGCGAGGAAATCCTCTGGTTGAACTCGCAGACGAACCAACGACCCAGCGGAGGCGACGCAGAAGCGGCGGCGGTTTCGCGGGACCTCGCCAATAAACTACTCGCGCGGTTGAGCGCTGAAGATCGTCTGGTGTTGACGTTGCTCGACGCGGAGGAGTTTAGCGTGGCGGACATTGCGGTGGTTATGGGCTGGAAGGTTTCAAAAGTTAAGGTGCGGGCGCACCGGGCGCGACAGTCTCTGCGTCGTGTGCTCGGGGAGTTTCTCTGATAGCGATGAACAAGGAATTACAATGAATAAAACGCCCGATGAATCTTTGAATCGGTTGACGACAGCCATCACTCGAGCCGGCGGTATAAGCGACGACGACGTAGAGCGCATGGGCTCTTCGCCGTTTATTCGCGCTCGCGTTCTCGCCGGGATCGAAGCCGAGCGCCGGCGGCGCGCGGATCAGGGAAGCGGCTGGCTATCGTCTCTGTTGGTGGCGTCGCGGGCCATTGCGGTATTGCTGGTTGTGACGATTGCCGCCGTGGTTACGTTTTGGTTGTCAAAATCAAGCGCCTCAAACGACTCGGTAAGTGTTTCTCCTGCCGAAACATACTCTGACGATATCTCGAGAGTTGTCACTGGAGGAACTTGCGCGCTATCGGCAACCGATGAATGCGCGATCTCGACCGAAGAAGTATTGGCGACATTGTTTGCCGATAAAGCGGAGGAGGAACCAAAATGAACTCTCAGAAGAGAGCCTGGGCGGCTTTTCTAATCGTGTTTGCACTTGGTGGCGTGACTGGCGCTGCGGTCGATGCAATGTACCGGCTGCGCGCGAGCACGGTAATGCCGGCTGCGCCCGTATCAATCCGCGATACGGACGCGTACTTTGAAACGCTGAAGCGAGAACTCACATTGAATGACGAGCAATCATCATCGATGCGCGCGATTCTGGAGCGCACCCGAGATGACTACAAGGCGGTATGCGCAGATGTGCGCCCACGCTATGACACGGTGCGGGAGCGGGCGCGCGGCCAGATGCGAGCTTTGCTGACTGCGGATCAGCAGCCGCGCTTTGATTCGATTGTTACAGCAGAGGATTGCCGCTGCCCGGAACTAAAAAAATAAGGTTAGTTGTTTCGTAGTCCCGCCTTCAGGCGGAACCTTGAAGGGGAGCGAGATGCGAAAAACGCTTACAGACTGCCGCCTGAAGGCGGTACTACGAAACCTGTTAGCCGCTGTGGTTCTCCCCGCGTTATTTTGCTTGTCGGCACTGGAGCGCGAAACCACCGCGCTTGGAAGCGCCGCAATTCACCAGGTGCCACCTTCCGAAGCTAAGACATCCGAACAGGTCTACAAGAATATTCAAGTGCTGAAGGGGCTGCCGGCATCAGAACTTGACGGTGTCATGGAATTCATGTCGGCTGCGCTTGGGGTGGGCTGCACCCACTGTCATACCAATTCGTGGGACAGTGACGCCAAATCAGCCAAGCTCGGTACTCGCCGAATGATTTTGATGACCCGTGCAATCAACAAAGAGAATTTCAGCGACAACCCGGCGATCACTTGCTATACCTGTCACCACGGCCAGCCACGCACTGTTCCCTTGCCGCCTCTTGATCTAGCGGTTAGCGAATGGACCAGTCAGGAAGCTCCGGAGACGAAGCCGGCAATTACTGATTCGGCCGATGCGATCATCGAGCGCTACATCCGGGCGATTGGCGGCGTGGCTGCTATTGAAAAGATCAAAACGAAGGTTCTTCGCGGGACGGAAACGACCAATAATCGAATGACCGCTGCAATGACGACGCCGATCGAGATCTATCAATCGATCGGTAACAAACTGTTGATGGTTCGCAGCGGAACTGGTCGATCGGATTCACACGGGTTTGACGGTTCGCGAGGTTGGACTAAAGACTCCCGCGGTGTGCGTGATATCGATGCCAAAGAGCAGGCAGGCATCAGGCGCGAAGCTGACTTCTATCGCTATCTTAAGATCAAGGAAACGTATCCGCAGATGAGAGTTTTGTCGAAAGAAAGGGTTGGCGGCCGCGACGCATACGTCGTCGGCGCTACGTCGCGGGATGACAGCAGAGAGAGACTATATTTCGATGCGGAGACCGGGTTGCTTATTCGCAGATACGTGACGTACAGAACAGCCTTTGGCGGGATCCCCGAAGTCACCGACTTTAATGATTACCGAGAAGTAGACGGGATCAAGCTGCCGTTCACTATCCGGTGGTCGCGTCCGCCCTTTTCGTTCGAACGAAAGTTTTCAAAGATTGCTGTTAACGTGACCGTAGATGATTCTCGGTTTAAACCTCCCACAAGATAGACAACTCCGCATTCGGCGACTCATTTGGAGTGCGCCGCCCTCATGCGCATTAGACATCGTTCTCATAGGCGGCGGCGCTTTTGTAGTGTGGAGCCGCTTAATCCGGTTCATCCTTCGAGAGGTATTCAAACCATCGCCCCTCCAACTGGACATCAATTAGTTGAGGAGGAGAGGGAACGGTGATGCCTTTGGTCCATATCTTGTCATCCAGGTGGATCGGCGTGCCTTCCCAGCGAAACTCGATTTTCTTGCCCTTCACGACCTCGATCGGCAAAGCCGCTTCTTTGCCGGCCATCAGGGCGGTTAAGTACTTTGCGAAGTTCTCGCGGTTACTCTCGTCGAGAAGAGCGCAGTCGAGATAATCATCAGTCGCGTCCGCATCCGGGGCCAGGAGTAGATTCGGGCCGACGTGTTTTGTGTTCATGATTTCGAACAGCAGCAGCGGTCGCGAGGTCTCGACGCCGTCGATGCTGATCTTCAGGTCCATCGGCGTATATTCCGAAACCAGAACTATCAGCGCGGTGAGATCACGGTCAACTTTGTGTTCGGTGTTGGCGAAGTCAACATCAGCTTTTTGATCTACTTTGTTTAGTATGGTGATCGCTTTGCTGAGGAGACCTAGCCCAATAGCTTCGACAAAGATTTCCTGGCCCCAGGAGCTTTTGGCGACACCAACCTTAAACTTCTTTGGGCGGGCGTCCTTCCAGCCGTCGACGATGTCCTCTGTCGATCCGACGATTCCCAGGGACTTTGAAATATTATTGGCAGTGCCCATCGGCAGTATTGCCAGTGGAACTTTGTGATCCAGCAGCTTAAGTACAACCTTACGCACAGTGCCGTCGCCGCCAGCCACAATGACAAACTCGCCCGGGTCTTCGAGCGCCGAGGCGAAATCTTCCTTGGAAGACTTGTACTCGACTTCATAACCGGCGTTACCGATGAGTTTCAGGAGTTGCTTTCGCGAATGATCTTCGTCACCCGCTCGTGGGTTGTGTATAAGAGTGACTTGTTTTTTTGACAACCTATGATAACCACTTTCTTACAGACGAAGTTGAAACTCCGCTCAAGACGTCGCACTATGTCAGTATAGGGGATCGCTCGCGAAGGTTCGAGGTCAAGGAGAGTTAGACCATGCGAATACTAATCGCGAACGACGACGGGATCTACAGCCCCGGGATCGCGGCGCTGGCCGAGGTGGCTTCCGTATTTGGCGACGTTCGTATTGTTGCTCCCGACGTAGAACAGTCTTCAATGGGGCATGCAATTACTTCCACCCGACCGGTTTCATACCGCCGCACGCCGCTCAAGAACTTCGAGGCTTACAGAGTAAACGGCACTCCCGCCGATTGCGTGGCGCTTGGCGCATTTCTGTGGAAAGACGTCGATGTAGTGCTTTCAGGGATAAACCTCGGACCAAACATCGGAAACTCGACCTGGCATTCCGGTACACTGGCCGCCGCAAAACAGGCAACTCTGTTGGGTCTGCGCGGAATAGCTTTTAGCACGCCGGTGCACGGCGGCGAGACCGACTTTAAGCGCCTGGCACCATTTGTCGAACGAGTGTTGGACGTCCTGCTCCGCGATTCGACGCTTAAGCTAGTCAATGTAAATTTGCCTGAGAATCCGAAGGGTCTGCGCTGGACCCGCCAGTCGGTCAGGCATTACGACGGCAAAGTTGTTCCTTCGGAGGACCCGCGCGGGAGACCGATCTACTGGTTTACGGTCACGCCTATCGAAGAGATCGAGGAAGGTACTGATCGATGGGCAACAGGAAATGGGTTTGTATCAATGACGCCGTTAAGACTCGATCTGACCAATGAAAAGGAGCTTGCCCTGGCGCAGCAAAGACACCCGTTTGACTGAGGCTCCGCTCATGGTTTCCACGCGCCGCGAGCAACAGCCGGGACAAACTTATCAAGATCCTTCGGGCGGAATTCGATCACTCGGCCTTGTTCGGCGCTCATATAAGCAGTCATCAACAGCTCCGAAACTTCCAGCCCGTCGTAGAAACTCTCCTCGGGTTGCTTGCCTTCGAGAAAGCAATTTACGAAGTGGCGATTCTCTCCTTCGTAACCGTAGTCCGACTCCTCGTTGGCGGCGACCGGCATCAAGCCCTGCTCGGCGTTTTGCTTTTCGACTATATCCTCGCCGGCCTCCCCTTTCACCTCTCGGCTAAAGAAGATCTTCGCCCCGCTGTCCTGGGTGTTGATGGACATCGAATACTCAGGCCCCAGCAGCTCCATGCTCAATCGCAAGCCCGCGCCGACGTAACTCCACGAAGTCGTCGCCTCGACGATGAGCGGGTGGCCCTGCTCATCGACGTAGTTGACTGTCGCGCGAGCGAAGTCCTCCGACGGTTTGTTCTGATAGTCAACCTCGCTCCCCATCATCCGCTTTAGCCGCTCGACGTATTCAGGACGCGACCATTTCAGCGAAGCGATCTGGGCCGAGACGGCGACCGGACGAATGCTCGCGCGAGGCTTGCCCGGTTCGGTGAGCATGTATCGGGCGACCTCTACGCTGTGACACATCATATCGTTGAGCACCCCGCCCCCCTGCAGCTCGCCTTGCCAGAACCACGGCATATGCGGGCCGCTATGCTCTTCAGCCGCGCGCGCCAGATAAGGCCGGCCGGTTGTGGCGGCGCCTCGCGCCCAAATTAGCGCGCGCCCGCGTTGAATCGCGGGCGTGAACACCTGGTTTTCAAGATAACCGTGGAGCAACCCGCTCTTCTCGACCAGTTCGACCATGCGTTTGGCTTCGGCGACGTTACGGGCCAGCGGCTTTTCGCAGGCGATCCCGATGAGCTTACCCTTTCCCGAAGTAATCGCCTCGACGATCGCTTCCATGTCTTCGATGCGTGTGTGATTAGGACCGCAAAGCCAGATGCAATCGATTGACGGATCGGCGACCATCTCTCCTATCGAGCCGAATGCTTGCGCGTCGCCCACCCGCAGCGATCGAGCCAGCTCGGCTGCCTCTTCGGCGTGCTGGCGGTGAGGGCTCCAGACTCCGCGAACGTCCGCGTGACGCACGCCGACCCAGGATCTTATGTGAAAGCGGGCATTGAACCCGCTACCGATAAATCCGACTCCGAGTTTGGTTGGCATATGTTTGTTGTGCTGTTGATCACCGAAGGTTTAACGCTACCTTCGTTGGAATTCCGCGGTGCCCATCAACAAGCCGATCAGCAGCGCGATTCGACGTCGTTCTGGGTTTGTCTCGGCTCTTGCTGGAACCGGTTGCGGAGGCGGACCGCTGTTCATCGCGGGTCGTAGTGTTGCTGTATCCGGCGGCGGCCCGTTGAGTCCGTTTCGAACCGCACGCAGGCTGTCCGGCGACAATTCGGTATGAACGATCAAAGCAGAAAGCTGAGTGGTTAACGCATCAGGATTGCCGGCCGTCTCGCTTGCAACCAGGCGCACCGGATCATAACTCGTCCCGTTGATCTGACCGTTTGCCAACGCGACCGCGTAGTTAATCCTGTTGAAAAACACACCGGTGTTTACCCATTTTGACGAATCCTCGCCGTATCCGGTGGGGAAGGCAAATTGGTAGAGGGGCTCGCCCATTCTCCGAATCCATTCGTGGAGCGCGGGCGCGCCGTTGGTATCGCCGTCAATCGAGCGAATAGCAGATGCCGCCAATTCGAGAGGCGACTTTATCTTTGCTCGAAAAACCGACGGCGAGTTGAATTCCGACGAAGTAACGATGGCGCGGATGACTTCGCGGATGTCACCTTCGGTTTTTATGAACACCTGCGCAACGCGCTCGACTAATTGGGCGGGCGGGTCGTCGGAGACGAATCGCTGGCAGAGCTTCCGAGAGATGAACCGCGCGGTTGAAGGATTCGTTGCAAGTATCTCGATCACTCTCAGACCATCGTTGAATCCGCCGCCTGCGGGGATCGTAACTCCCAAAACAGTTTTCGCCCCGTCATCGTGCATCCACGGACGATAAACAAATCCGCCGCCCTGGAACGGACGATCGATGGTCCAGCCGGTGAAGCATCGAGCGACCTCCTGTACGTCCTTTTGGGTGTAGCCGCCGTTAACACCGAGCGTATGAAGCTCCATCAACTCGCGAGCGTAGTTTTCATTGATGCCTGGCTTTCGCGCTGGAGGCCTGGGCGGGGGCGCCGGTGAAGATTGCGGATTGCGGGTTTCGGATTGCGGATTTGCGTCGCCTTCCTTTTTTGCGGTCATCGCGGTGTTCGGGTCGGCACCGGGCTGCGCCAGCATCCCGTCCGGCCTGGGATTGGCTCCGAGTGTTGTTCCCGGCGGTTGGCGGTTTTGCGGCCGTGCCGGCGCAGGCGGACGCGGCTGCTTCGCGTCAGGGGAGGATGAGAGCCAGTTGTCGAGATAGAACATCATCGCCGGGCTTTGGGCGGTTGCCAGGAGTAAGTCACGAAATTTGCCGAGCGCTCGCGGCCTGATCACATCGCGTTCGTAGCCGGTCACTAGCCACTGTGCTGCTTCCTTCGGCGCGAACACATTAAAATGGTTGTACCAGAAGTCGGTGAGCACTTCGTGGAGTTGCCGGTTGCTTGATACGGCTCGCACAAGCTTTTGCTGAACAATCTCGCCAAGCATTTGCTGCGGACGGCCAAAGATGGGCGGCGCGTTCTTTTCGTTGGCACGCTGTTCGGCGATCTGAATCGGCGGGTAGAACTGATAGAGCTCAGCCGATGTCATTCGCTGAGTTGGCAAGACCTCCAGCCGCCTCGCGACCTCGGAGTCATCAATCGTCTCGGAGTGCAACTGCTCCTCAATGAAACGATCGATGCCCATTTCCTTTACCCGCGCGATATCTCCGGGGCGTGGCCCAAAAGTGAGGCGGTTGAGCAGGTGAAGTATTTTTTGCTCGTCGGTCAGTCGTCCGGCGCGTCCCTTCGCCACTGCCGGCGCCGGTATCAATCGCTCGGATGTTGCGAGTTTGACTCCGCCCGGTTCGATACGAACACGCGGGAGGATGTTGATCGGAATGACCGCCGGCCCGAGCGGGACAAGCTGTCTGAGATCTACGCCCGCGAGCTTTCCTTTCTGGTCCTCATCGAGCAGTTCGCTAAGCTCTTCGCGAATCGCCTTCTGCTCCTTTTCCGATTCGGCCTGTAAACCCGGTGCATAGGGATTTGCTTGTGCGCGGTTGCGAAGCTCGATCAGTTTCGGCGCGCGTTTCATCAACAGTTTTCGCAGCTCGCCGACTTGCGTCTCGCTTAGCTTGAGGCCGTCGCGAAGTCGCGCAATCAGCGGTTCGAATGCCTGTGTGGGTCCCTGCGCCGGTTGCTGTCCGGCGCGGGTTGTTGAAGTAACGGGCGCAACCAGGGATACAGCAAGGACGATAGCGACAATGAGACGGATGGTCGATCGCATATCAGCACTCCTTCGTTCGTGCATCTTATATCAAAGCTGAGTTGCTCTCAATCCGAACGAGCTTCAGCGAGGTGCCTGTTCTAGCATTCCACACCTTATTTGGAGTGCGCCGCCTATTGCAATCGAATGCCATTCGCATGTGTGGCGGCGCTTTGGTAGCTGTGGTGCTGCGGGCATCGAAACAGGCGTGAGCGGCGATGCCGAGACGACTACTTTGGGCCACCTTACTGAGAGGTATTTTGATCACAAGCACCACACTACAAAAGCGCCGCCACGCATGCGATAGGTGTCGAATGCGTTAAAGGGCGGCGCACTCCAAATAAGTAGTCGAATGCGAAATAACTAGTCGAATGCGAAATAACTAGTCGAATGCGAAAATCGACGCAAAAGTCGACGCGCCTTGTCTGATCAAGGTCGTACCTTTATATTCACTGCGCGCCGGCGTGCCGGTACCTTACAACGGAGATCGATTTGACGAACAACACACTGCTTTCAGTGACGGATGTGACTGCGCGTTACGGCGATGTTCAGGTTTTGTGGGGCGTGACGTTCTCGGTTCATGAGGCTGAGATAGCGACCCTCGTGGGCGCCAACGGATCGGGCAAAAGCACGACGTTAAAGACCATCTCAGGTGTCGTCCGAGCAGCCGCCGGCGCGATAACTTTTGCCGGAGAACGAATCGATCGGCTCGCCGCGCACGAGGTAGCAGCGCGAGGCATCGCACACGTGCCCGAGGGACGACGTCTATTCCCGTTGATGAGCGTCAAGGAGAATCTCGAGCTCGGTGCGACCAGCAAGGAAGCTAGACGGTTGCGCGCAGGATCGTTTGAACAGGTCTACGCTCTGTTTCCCAAGCTGAAGGAACGAGAGGGACAGATGGCAGGCACGCTTTCTGGCGGTGAACAACAAATGGTGGCGATCGCTCGTGGATTAATGGCCCGGCCGCGGTTGTTGATACTTGATGAGCCGAGTCTGGGCTTGGCGCCAATCATCGTACGCGAGATGTTCGACATCATTCAGATGATAAACCGCGACGGCATCACCGTACTGCTCGTGGAGCAGAACGTTCATCAAAGCTTGAAAATAGCCAATCGAGCGTTTGTGCTTGAGAACGGCAAAGTCGTGCTCGAGGGCGCTGGAAGCGAGTTGCTCGACGATCAACGCGTACGCGAGGCCTACCTGGGCGCTTAACGAAGGTTTGAAACGGTCTCCACTGGCGAGCAGTGTTGAAGCGCTGTATCATGCAGGCCGCTTCTCACAATCAGACCTGGAGGGTTTTATGTTTTTTGGAGCTGCAATATTTGCAACCGATTATGCAATACGTCCGGATGATTTGGCTCGCGAACTCGAAGGGCGCGGGTTCGAATCATTGTGGCTCCCGGAGCACACTCATATTCCTGCGAACAGGCGCACTCCCTATCCTGCAGGCGGAGATTTGCCCAAAGAGTATTGGCACACTCACGATCCGTTCGTGGCTTTGACTGCGGCGGCGATGGCTACGTCAAAGCTACGAGTTGCGACTGGTATCTGCCTGATCATCGAGCGCGATCCAATCACCACGGCGAAAGAAGTAGCCAGTCTCGACGTGCTTTCGGGCGGGCGGTTTATCTTTGGAATCGGTGGAGGATGGAACGCCGAAGAGATGGAGAACCACGGTACCGCATACAAGACTCGATGGCGCGCGTTGCGTGAACGAGTGCTGGCGATGAAAGAGATCTGGACAAAAGACGAAGCGGAGTTTCACGGCGAATTTGTTGACTTCGATAAGATCTGGTCGTACCCAAAACCTGCTCAGAAGCCTCATCCGCCAATTCTGATGGGAGGAGATGGTCCAACGACTTTTGATCGAGTGATTGAGTTTTGTGACGGATGGATGCCCATAGGAGTCCGAATGCGGAACGCGCGAGAGAAAATAGCGGCTCTACACCAGCGTGCGGAGGCTGCAGGTCGCGATCCGAAGACCATTTCGATAACGATCTTCTACGCAAATCCCGACCCGAGCGCACTCGAGGAACTGGAATCCGCCGGCGTCGAGCGAGCGATCTTCATGCTGCCGCCTGCGGACCGGGATACAGTGCTTCCGTTGCTTGATAAGTATTCAGCGTTGATAAAGTAATAGAGCGGGACTACGAAACAAGGAACTCTCTCCACAGGGTTTCGATTCGTGCTTTCAAGTCTTCGTCACGAAAGTTGTGAATGTACGGCGAGAATCGCTTCTTGAGGGTGTTGTACAAATCAAAAGTTCCCACAGGTTTCTCATTCTGCACGATGTAGACTCTTGCAAACTGGTCATTGTAGATTCGATCAAAGGTTGCTTCGATACCCCGGACCATCAAAAACTCGATCCACTTATTTACTTTCTTGATCACATCGCTGACCAAATCCGGCTGGACGTTGGCAGTGGCGGAGTTGATGGCGGCCGGGATCGTGGAGCTTATCGCCGGCCGAAGGCTGGCCTGCGCATCAGGACTAAGTAAGCGTTCTGGACTATTTGGCAAAAGTCCCGCCCCTTGTTTGGCCAGTAAATCCGCGCGGTCATTCCACCGATCGCCGGTATGACTGGCGACCTTGTGCCAGATAATCTTGACCGGACATTCAGCCACGAACCGCGCGTACCCGCGCGTAAGAGGCTGATTTGTTTTCCACTGACCCCTCGCCCATTTTTCAATTCCGAGGTAGTCGTAATAGATTTCGACTTTGGCGACGGAGTGAGCCATACACCAATTCAGTGCAGCTTTCACAGCGGCAAGTTCTCCGGCTACCTGGCGCGAACCATTGACTTCGGAAGCGGCGACTCTGCCAGACAATTCCTCTACTACTTTGCGGTTCTGAAGAATCACTGCGCCGTACCCGGTCGCTCCATTGATATACGAACCGTCCACATACGCTTCGCAACGCAAGGAGGATCGCTTTGAGACGGTGGGCTTTTCCTTCCACAAGCGTTCGAGAGTTGTGGTGATGGACGGTTCTCGCAACTCATTGGTAGTCATGGAAAAGGAGTCCGATTTCGGGCTGTAGTAAATAACAACGGTCCCAACATCACTTCCCTCGCTTGCGATTGAAACTTTGATTGAGTATTCGCGAACTGAGTCCGGCAAGATCGAGGCGTCGATTCCGTCGGCCTGCAAAACGCGAAGGAACTCCTCGGCGCGTTTATTCAGCGTGTCTTCGAATTGATAGTTATGCACCGGCAGAATTGTGAAACAGCGGCTGCGGAAGGTCAATCGGGTTACGGGGTGATTGAGATTCGGGGTGGGGGGGGGTGAGCTGCTCAGGCCGATTGGTCAAGCCACGGCATCGGGCCGTTGTTTGCCCAGGGCTCTCTCAACCGTCGCGATAACGTCAGCGATGTTGAACGGTTTTTTAATGTAATCTACCGCGCCGGCTTTCATAGAATCGGCGACTGATTGATCATCGGTGTTTCCGGACACGACAACGACGGAAGTCCCGGGGCTTAGTTTGACCAATAGCCGGCACAGACCGATTCCCGACATACCGGGCAGTCCCACGTCGACAAGGGCAAGATGAAAGAATTGGGACTCGATAAGTGCGATGGCCTCACCGGCGCTTCCAGCGGTGGTGCATTGAAAGGACGGGCTAAGAATCTCGGTTAAGAGAGCTCGGACAGCCGGTTGATCATCGACTATTAGAATTGACGTAGTGTCCGCCATCCATATCTCCATTAACTAGAAATTCTCGAAGGTTACTCGGCCCTGTTCATCTCCGAGTGAAGTCGGATGTAGCGTGCCGGTCTCACGGTTTCCTGCATGTACCCATGCGAATGGGAGATGGCGCGCTCTCGCACGAGCTACGATTTCACCAGTGCCGCCCCGGCCCTGTGCATTCTTCCCATCCCAGATGATGACGAGTAAGTCTGAATTGTTCAACACGAACTCGCCGGCCGCTTCATACCCCGCGTCTCGCGTAGAGGTTACGGTCATTTCCTCGACCGAGTTCGCGAGCTGGAGCAATGCAAGAAACTCATTCCGGGAGGCTTCGGTTTTGAAATCGGTCAAATAGTCTGAGGTCGGGAAGGGGAGTGGGACTATCAACTTGGAATTGGGGCGCGCGAGAACGCGGTGCGCCACTATGCGGTCGGCGCCTTCGGCCAGCGCGGAGATGATTGTCATCGGCTGATCGGGGAATGTTTGCTCGATGTGGTCAAGCGCTTCTTCAACGCCTGCCTCGATCTTTTCGCGCTCTGTTAGCACGCGATGTCCGGTGACTCCGATGCGTATCAATGCGTCCATCCTCCATCGTCCATCGTCACCCTCAATCCCCCACCCTCAATCCTCCGTGTACTTTTTCGCAACGACAAACTAACTTTTGTCAGACCTGCGAACCTTGATAACGGTGTAGCCCGCCCGCGCCAGGATCTTTGGGATGCCGCGAATCAGGACTCGGTCCTTCTCTTTCTCGTGATCCGGCAACTCGCCTCGTCCGATTGCTGCTCCCTCCGCAGGACTAAGTTTCGCCCGTTCATCGTCGGTCAATTCCGTCCAGCCTAGCAAGTCCTTGTGTAGCTGGTTCGGCTTGTCCGTTTCCGGCGCCCACCGCCACCCGGCCTCAATCTTAGACTTCATCCATCGTTCGTGCTCCAAAGCGGCCAACAGCTCGAGGTCCGCACCTGGAAAATCGAATGGGGGGTCGTTGCTGCGGGCTGGAATCATTACATATCCCGACTGGGCGAGTTTGTTGGAAATATCACGAACGTTGCCGCGGTTCTGGTCCTTCTCGTCTTCGGGAAGCTCCGAGTAAGGTTTGAGCGCGTTGTGGGTCTTCAGCGCATCGTCAATTGTGGGACCCGGTCTATAGCCTCTATCGAGCAATTCTTTGACAAACACCTCGTGGGCGGCCTCGGCGAGCTTCTCGAGAAGATCATCTTGAAGCTCCATTTGCTGAACCTTGGCCTGAAAATCGCGCGCATCGACGTGGAGATCGAGCTGTTCAACCGCAGGCAGACACGACCGTTCAAAACGATGTTTGCCAACAAGCTGGCTCATCGCAATCACAGATTCCATGGAACGCACGCCGTGTTTGAAACGTCGGGTATGTAGCAGTGCGCGCAGAACACCTGAATCCACATTCAACATCTCTTTGTCGCCCTTGCGTTCAAAGAGCTGCTGGGCATCTCGTTGGAGGATCGAACGCAATAGAATCGCTCGGCGAATCACGAAGTAAGGGTCATCGCCGCTCTTGGGAGGGTTGGGACCGAGGATGTTCACGTATCCCTTTAACCGGCTGACAAAGTCTGGCCCTTTCGCTTCGCGGAATTCCTGTTCGGGGATGTCCTGCCCAAAAGTCTCCATGCTCTCGCTTATCCCGCCGGCAAAAACGAAAATCGCGCGCCCGATCGGGTGGCTGATCTGTCCTTGCTGAAATCGGCCGTCTTGCATCGGGGCAAGGAAGTGTCGAAGCCATCCGAATCGCTGGCGGTCCAACGTTGTGTCGAATTCATCAAAGAACACAAGCGGGATGTATCCTGACAACCCCGCGTCGCGAACCTGGTGCAGCGCGTCGAGCAGATCATTAGTTCCGCCGAACTGTGAGAGGTTGAATTCCAGTACCTTGATCTCTCCGGGCCGCAACGACTCCGCAACCTGAATAACCCCAAATGATTTGCCCGAACCGGGCGCTCCAAACACCGCAATCGAGAGCGGACGCTTCTGTCGACTCTTACGACAGTATTCGCTCACTAGCGCCCGAATGCTGCGAAAGCTTTCGATTTCGCGACGATCCACGGTGAGCAAATTGCCGAATTGGCCGAGCGGCACATCTTTCAGCGCAGCCTCGGCGCCGGCTTCGACTATCTGCTGGGCAATAGTCCCGAGCCCTGCGGTATACCGATCTTCAAGAATTGTCCAGAAACCTGTTTGCCGCGGATTCATCTTTGATGAGTCAGATGGTTGCGATACGTAAATGAGCGGGTCTTGCACCTCGGCAACTGAAAATGGTGTTACGTTCTTGCTAAGTTCAGCGGTTATCATCGCGGTCGGAAACGCGAGCTTTGAATCGGGCGCCGATGAGCCCCTCACTCCGTACCCCTCGAGGTGTAGTTTTCGCATCGCGCCCAGACCGGTTTGAATTCCTTGATCGATGTCGGGCTCGTCCGGCGATCTCATAACCTGCCGCGCTACGCCGGCGGTAAGGCAAGACGTGTAGCCGATCATTCCGCCAAGATGGCTCTGACCCCAAATGCCTTCAATCACTTTTGGGTCAAAGAAGAGGCGGCACCTCGGCGTGGTCTTGGGCTGTCTCGAAAGCATCAGCGCTCCCGCGGTGTCAAACGAAATCACCACGTGTGCGCAGTGTGAGAGTCCGTTGACGCGTGGGTTGTGAACGAGTTCCCACGCCAGGTCCTGCGCTGTGCGCTCCCAGGATAGCTCTCGACTGATTTGTACTTCAGTCAGCCGAAGGTCATTAACCGACATTACCACGATGAGACGGTTGGCTCGCGTTTTATGCAGGTGGTCCCACAGAGGTCCTTGCGCGACCGGCCGCGCCATCTTCAAAATAATCCAGGGTTGGTACTTGTCGTTCGTAAGGGCTTTGGGCCAGTGTTCGGGACGATTCCTAAAGCCAAGGTCGGCATCATCCAGCACCACGACATCGGCATTTGGTGAATCGTCATGCACCAACTTCCACTCGGCATTTGCTGACTCTTCAGTCACACATCGATCGAGCCCCAGGAACTCGGTGACGCGCCATGACTTTGGGGGCTTATTCTTATCGCGCGAGCTTTTCTGGTTGTAGTCGAACAGCGACCACATCGCGTATGAGTGGTGATAACGAGGATCTCCAGGCAAAGCCAGATCGCGCGGGGCGTTAGTTTCGCGCAGTGAATAATCGCCTTTGCCCTCAATTCGTAACTGGTCGGCGACACCTTCCATCAGATCTGCGAGCAACGCTGCTCCGCCTCGTTGCCAGTACGCTCGCGTGCAATCGTCGGCGTTCCAGGCGGCGCCGCCGCTATCGGAGCGCCTCGTTCGCGCGAGGTTCCAATCCATCGTCACATCGCCGGTGACGACTACGATCCTGTGAGGGTTGTCTGACATTTTACATTTCCTGTATGGCGCCGCAGAGAGACTCCAAAACGAGGAGTGAGAAGACGATTCTTGTTGTCAGTCTTTCGAGTCTTGCGGCGTGCTTAATGTCGTTCCTGAATGACCGAAGCGCGATAGAACTATTTGGTGCTTGCTGCCTTCGCGTTCTTCTCGAAGAACTCCATGATCGCCGGAAAAGTTGAGACCACTACACTCATATGATCGCCGCTCGGAACTTCGAGATATCTCACTTTTAATCCGGCTTTTTCTGCAGCCCCCTTCATACTCCGCGAAACCTGAACCGGCACCACTTCATCCTGGGCCCCGTGAACTATCATCGCTGGAGTGCTCTTCAGTTTTGCTAACAGAGCAGCGAGCGCATCGCCCTGCGCGGGCGGCCCCCCGGAAACCGGCGCAATGGCCGCGAAAACTTCCGGTTTTGTAGATGCAACTGCCCACGTCCCGAATCCACCCATCGAGTGACCGGTCAGATATATCTTCGAGGCGTCGATCCTGTAATCTCGGGTCACCGCGTTGATGACTTCAAACACATCTTCCGGACTCAACGCAAAGCGGCTTCTTCCGTTCACCCCTACCAGGATGTATCCGCGGCGATCGGCCTCTGATTTAATCGGCGCAGGATCGAACGGACCGCTAAAGTAGTAACGCTCGTCCCCGAGTGCGCCGTGCAGCATTACAACCAGCGGCACAGCAGTGGCCCCGTCGTAGCTTCTTGGTAGGTACAAATAATACGGGAAAACGCTACCGTCTGATGTCTGATAAGCGCGCTCAATTTCACCGCGTTCGCTTGCCAGTGGATTCTGCCCTTTCGCTAGCGCCGCCAACATCTCCTCTATTAGATCGATCTCCTGGTTTGGATTTAGCTCTACATCACCGCGGCCCCGATTCAGTTTCTCGAGACGCCGAAGTTTAAACTCGGGTGTGGTTACCAGCGAGGCGACGGCCTTGACCTTCGGGTCGGTTGATTTCTTAATTGCGTCAATTGCCCGGGAAATTTGGCCGATGCTGTCGCCGAAGTCACTGATCGCATAAACCTGGCGCTTGATTTCAGTGACCTCCTTGTCTCCGGATTCGATCAATGCCACCACCTGATAAGCGCCGTCGGGCAGCCGCAGCTTGCGAGCGGCATTGCTGCTGGTTTCAGCGATGGCGAGCTTCTCGGCGATGATCACCGGTTCTTGAACCCCAGCCGGTAAGGCGCCCGTACGGTTACGCCACAGTTGAAGAACCGAAGGCCCGTCTTCGGGAGTGGAAACTATTTCGCCGGATATGACCGCAAAGGTGACGGTGGGTGGCGCGCTGAACGCCTTGTCGATACTCGCCGGAAACATGCGAGTCAGCGAGACTTGAAGGACCTGGTTGGGCTCGATTACCAGACGGTCGGTCTCAATTGTAAGCGATGCAACAAACTTTTGCCGCTCGTCCCATTTCTTGCCGGCGATGAGCGCCTTTGCCTCTCCGATTGCTTCGAGGATGCCGGGAATGTCTCCGCGTTTAAAAGCCTGCTCACCGCGCTTGCGCAGCACGTCAAGCGCGGAGACGTTTTCGCCGGCCCTGCGCTTTTCGTCGTAGATTCGATTGAACTCCTCATAACGCGAAAATAGCTCCGACACAAAAGGCACCTGTTGCCCCGAGGCAGGCATCCCGCCCGGCATGGCAAACGCAGCCAGCAAAAGAGCAATGAGTATTCTTGCCATTGGCGAGCGTCCCATAATTTTCATTTTCGTAGGAGTGTAGCACAGAGAGACGACGCTGCAACCTTACTTGCTCAACACTTTGGAAAGGAACCGTCCCGTGTGTGAGGCCTTACACTCGACGATTGCCGAGGGCGGACCAGCGGCGACGAGGTTGCCGCCGCTGTCGCCGCCTTCAGGACCAAGATCTATGATCCAGTCGGCGCTTTTGATGACATCCAGGTTGTGTTCGATGATTACGATCGATCCGCCGGCGTCGATCAATTGTCTGAACGCCGCAAGGAGCTTATTGATGTCGTCAAAGTGCAACCCGGTAGTCGGCTCGTCAAAAATGTACAGCGTTCGCTCGCTCGATCGTCTGGACAAGAAGGCGGCCAGCTTGACGCGCTGCGCCTCCCCGCCCGATAGCGTCGTGGCCGATTGCCCCAGCCTTAGATAGCCAAGACCGACATCATCCATAACTCGCAGCTTAGAGGCGATCCGATTCACATTCGCAAAGAACAACAGAGCTTCGCGCACCGTCATATTCAACGCGTCGTGGATAGAACGTCCTTTGTATTTTACGTCCAGAAGAGCCGGTTTGAATCGCATTCCCTTGCACTCTTCGCAGATCAGTTCGACGTCCGCCAGGAACTGCATCTCTTTTATCTCGACGCCGTTGCCCTCGCAGCGCTCGCAGCGTCCGCCCGGCACGTTGAAGCTGAAGTGGGAGGAATCAAATCCGTGTGCCTGCGCTTCGCGTGTGGAGGCGAAAAGGTCTCGAATCGCATCGTACACCTTGATATAGGTCA
>DASRIZ010000339.1:0-17349 GCA_035649735.1 Blastocatellia bacterium
ACGCGCTTGAAGCGCTGTTCTAGTAAGAACATCGATTAAGATGGTCGAGACAGCAGATCAGTGTGTCGGATGAGGGTGGATACACTCCGGGCGTGTTTAACAGGTCAACGCCGTTCGCGGCATAAAACCCGCAGGGCATAAAGCTTTAAGAAACGCGGCATTCGGCATTCGAAGATCTCTTAAACTCATCCGCCAAGCTATTCCGGAAATGAGTTGCAGTGCAACGTATAGCTTCCGCGTCTATGAATATTAAAAGATGAATTCTTTTGGACTCGCTCGCGCGCTGGATGATGAGGCGCGAGGTTTGACCCTCGAAGAGCGTGGGGTGATAATCAAGCAGAAAGCGAGTTTTACGCAGAGCCGCGGATTCTAAAAGGGCGCTCTTCCGTCGCGTGGGGATTTCGACCGGTCGGCAACAATAGTGTTTTGTTCGATCATGCCGGAATGTAAGACAAGGAGGCATTTATGCCAGCAAGTTTGAGCGAAGAAAAGATATTGAAACAGGCGAGATTCGTTTTAAAAGGCACTGTGAAAAAGCTTAAAGCTTCCAACGTGGCTGAGGTTAATAAAAAGGAAAAAGCCAGCACGGTCATAGTGACTGTGGATGAAGTCATCCACGCGCCCGAATCGCTCGGCGATTATACCGGCCAGGACATTACGGTCAAATTGAGCAAAGGCGAGAACGTCAAAGTCGGGCAAAGGGCTGTTTTTTACACGAACGCCTGGATCTTTTCTGAGAATCTCGCAGTCGAATCTCTGGGCCACCGCGATCTTGAAAGAAGTGCGCTCGCACTTGGCGCTTCTCTTCGCGACCCGGTCACCAATCTGGCAAACCAGCAGTTGAAAGAGCGACTTGAGACCGCCGATGTCGTTGTCACCGGAAGAGTCAAGAGCATTCGTATACCCGAAGATGAGAAAACGCCCCGGCGAGCGCGAGGCGCGCGACTGAGCGCGGCAGCGGCCGCGCCCGAAACTCGCCGACCCATCAGCGAACACGAACCGCACTGGCGCGAGGCGGTTGTCGAAGTTGCCGATGTTGAAAAAGGCCCGCATAAAAAGAAGGACATCGTCATCCGGTTTCCCGAAAGTGATGATGTGCGATGGTACAAAGCCCCGAAGTTTCGTCCGGGTCAACAAGGAGTATTTATCCTGCATAAGACTCAACAGTCGCGCCCGCCCCGCGCGCGCGCGGTCGCCGCTACTTTGACGAATGATGAGGCGGATACCACGGAAGCTTATACTGCGCTGCACCCGGCGGACTTTCAGCCCTTGAACCAGCACCCGGAAATACAAACGCTTATCAAAAGCAAAGAGACCGGCGGCTCAAGAAACAGGTGAGTGCCGAGGGTAATAACGAGCGGTTACAGCATAACTGAATCAATGAAGTCGAGTTAGTTTTTCGGTTCGCTTGCGCTACCCGGGTGAAATGCCGTGCGCAATTGGTAAGGTTTCTTCACGCTAGAGACAAAGGAGAGGGAAACTATGCCAGCCAGGAAGGCGAGCAGCAAATCACGAACTTCTGACAGTAGTGCGAAAGCACCTGCTAAGAAATCAACCTCTTCGCGCGCTACGGGCAACCGCAGCGCGAAAAGGGAGACTTCAAAAAAGAAATCTTCCAAAAAACGTACGCTCGCAGGGAGCGCAGTAGCGACGAATGTCGCGTTTGCGCCCGGTATTTTTATCGTCAACATGATACCTAAGTCGCGCAGCGGGGAAGCCGAACAAGACAGCGAGCCCTTCCTCGATGTCAACCCGAATAACACCAAGCAAATGGTCGGGTCTGCATTCACACCCGATCCGAATGGCGGCCCTAACGCCCCGGTTTTCGTTTCTATAGATGGCGGCGTGACTTGGGCTTTGAAATCAATAGTTCCAAGTAATTCTCAGACCGGCGATATCACCGGCGCCTACAGCGGAACTTCAAATAAGTTCTACAGTGGGATTCTCAAGAGACCCGGTAATCTTCTGCTGAACATTCTAGGCACTAACGACCCCACCGCAATGACGGTGATGACGATACGCAGCAGTCGCAGCAACATTGATCAGCCCTACACCCAGGCGGTCACCGTAACAGGCAAGGAGCGCGTCTATGTCGGCAACAACGATTTCAGTGCCCCGGGCGGTAAGACCGCAACTGTAGATCTCTCGCTCAATGCCGGGGCCGCTTCTGCTCCTTTCAGCTCGACGCGTATCGAGAAGCGAGGTACAGGCAGCGCAGGCCAGGACGGCCCGCAGATCCGCCCTGTGTGTCATGCCGACGGCACCGTCTATGCGGGCTTCTACGGCTGGCGCGCATTCAGCAACACCAATCAAGTCACAGCCGACGTCGTCGTTGTTCGCGATGATAACGGCGCGGCGGGTGCCAATCCATTCGCGTCGTTGATTGATCCGGGGGACGGCCTGGCAGGCATGCGCGTTGCCAAAGGTGTTAAGTTTGTCTGGGACGATACGATGGGGAATCAGCGATTGGGCGGGGACATCTCAATCGCCGTTGACCCGAACAACAGCCGGACAGTTTATCTCGCTTGGGCGGATGTGCGTACCACGACCGGCTACACGCTTCACGTCCGGCGCTCTACCGACGGGGGTAAGACCTGGTCCTCCTCCGATCTGAGGACGATAGCTCGTGCCAAGAACCCCGGACTGGCAGTTAACAGGAATGGCAAAGTCGGGTTCCTTTACCAGAAAGTCACCGGCTCCGGAGCCAGCCAGCGCTGGGTTACGCAAATTGATCGCGCGACCGACGGCGTCAACTTCACTTCTTCGCTCGTTCTTGCGAATGTGCCCGCGAACGATCCTCCTGTTCAATTTCAGCCGTTCATCGGCGATTACCTTCGATTGTTGGCTGTGGGCAAGGATTTTTATGGGATCTTTTCGGCTGGCAACACTCCCGACGCCGCGAATTTTCCGAGCGGCATCACTTATCAGCGAAACGCAGACTTCGCAGCTCGCAGGCTGTTGGCTAACAATGGAACCTCTGTGGTGCGCCCTTCCATTGACCCGTTCTTTTTCAAGATTACAGAGTGACTGTGGGAGCTTAGTCGGCGTCAGGAATGTTGCGGACGCTCTCGAGGCGTTGTTCTAGCTCACGTGGCGTAATGATTCGCCCCCAGAAAGTGAAGCGATACATAGGGCTCATCACCAATCACCCAGCTATCGTGTGGAATCGCGGGAATATGAAACAGAGTTCCTGGCGCCAGCTCAACCTCGGATCCATCCTCCATCGCGGCCATTGCGCGGCCCGAGATTACTAATCCCACATGCTCTACATCGCAAAGCGGTGCACCCGCGATCGGCCCGACGTGTTCCGACCATTTCCAACCCGGCTGGTAACTCGCCCGTCCAATCGTAAGGCCACCAATGGTCACAACCTCGAACTTGCCCTTGTCGAAGATGCGAGTCTCGTCAGGATCCTCAAACGTCTTGAGTATAACGTCGATCATTTCTTTCTCCGAAAGCACTGAATTGTTGAACGCTATTGTTTGGATTCAGGAGTGACCTCTCTCCAATAATCCGGGCTCTCCTGAGTGTTCGGGTCGTGCCGCTCCATCCATCGCTCGGGACGCGTCAGTTCGGTGAATCCAAATCTGCGATAGAGCTCGTGCGCGTCTTTTGTCGCAAGCACCCAGCGCCTGAACCCCTGAAGCTCCGGATGCGAGATGATCACCTCCATCAGCCACTTCGAAAGACCCTTCCCGCGATGCGGGTCGAGCACAAACACATCTGCGATCCACGCGAACGTCGCGTAGTCGGTTATTACTCGCGCGAATCCGATTTGTGCTTCCCCGTGATAAATGCCAAACGAAATCGAATGTTTGATAGATCGGCGAATCGTGTCGATAGATCTCCCGGCAGCCCAGTACGAAGTGTCAAGAAAGCTGTGAATGACCTCGATGTTCAGGCGCGTCTTGTCGGTGCTGATCGTGTATTCGCCTCGCTGCCAATGATCATCCATGCCAATCCTCCAATCCTGTAACAGCCATCTCAGATTTGATCAACACCTTCTCGAAGGCGGCGTTCGGCCAGGTGATCCGCAGCCTTATAAGTCGGAATCCCTTGCGACTTTGCGATCTCGAAAACAGAAAGCATCGTATCGTAAATCGCGAGCACCTTCTCCTTCACTTTTTCTGTTGTCCATCCGAAGAGATCGGCCCCACCGCTAAGAACCCCTCCGGCGTTTGCGACGTAGTCCGGCGCGTACACAATGCCCCGCGCCTCGAGTTCGTCACCGTGCCGTTCCCCGAGTAGCTGGTTGTTTGCGCCGCCGCATACGATCTCTGCTTTTAGTTGCGGAATCGTTTGATCGTTGATGATGCCCCCCAGTGCACAGGGTGCGAACACATCGGCTTCAGCGGAGAACACGGCGTCTGGTGATACCACTTCGCCGTTGAACTCTTCTGCCAGGCGTTTAGCTTTCGCAGCATCAACGTCCGAGACGCTGAGACGGGCCCCAGCGGCTTGAAGCTCCTTTGCGAGGTGATGGCCGACGTTCCCGCAGCCTTGAATCATCACTCGTTTATCTCGAAGATCGTCGCTTCCCCATCGAAGCTGCGCCGCAGCCTGCATTGCGCGGGACACCCCTAACGCGGTCCACGGTGAAGGGTCGCCACCTTTCCCGACAAGTCCGCCAACATAGCTCGTCTCCAAAGCGATCAGCTCCATGTCAGACGGGCTTGTTCCAACATCTTCAGCAGTGATGTATCGGCCGCCGAGGCGTTCGACGAATCGGCCGTGGGCGCGAAAGAGCTTCTCGCGATCCCGAACCGTATTATCGCCAATTATGATCGACTTCCCGCCTCCCAACGGCACGCCGGCGACGGCGCATTTGTAAGTCATCCCACGAGACAGTCGCAGCGCATCGATGATTGCATCCTCTTCGTTCGCATACTTCCAGAGACGCGTGCCTCCAACCGCCGGACCCAGCCGAGTGCTATGAATCGCAATTATGCCGCGATAGCCCGCCGGGCCATCGTGAAAGAAGCCGACTTGCTCGTGTCCCATCTCTTCCATCATTTCGAATAATCGAAGACCGTCGTGTTTCATTTTCTCTCCGGCTAGCTTGGAGCGGCATCTAAAGCCTGTCTTAAATCGGCGATGATATCGCGGACATCTTCGCAGCCAGCGCTCATCCGAACGAAGCCTTCCGCAATCTGGTCGCCGCCCCATCGCGCGCGTCGTTCCGCGATGGTGTGAACCCCGCCAAAACTGGATGCTTCGAAGACCAGTTCGCAACGTTTCAAGAACTCTTCGGCTAATCCACGGTTCGCCAGCTCGAAGCTGACGATCGGGCCGTACAGCTTCATTTGGCGTGAGGCAATTGGATATGAGGGATCGTTCGGCAATCCCGGATAACGGACTTCTCGAACCTCAGGATGCGAAACAAGAAACGTCGCTATCTCCAGGGCATTCGCGCATTGCCGCCGCAGGCGAACATCAAGGGTCGCCAGCGAGCGATGAGCAAGCCACACTTCCATCGGCCCCGGCACCGAACCAAATTCGGTCCGCCACGCTCGCAGCTTACCCGCCCAGGAAGAATCCCTCGCCGAAACGTGGCCGAGAATCAGATCGCTGTGACCGGTTGTGGCTTTGGAATCCGAGGACACTGAAAAATCGGCACCCAACATCAGGGGTTGCTGGCCGAGACACGTCGGAGTCGAGTTATCCACGGCAACTAACGCACCCGCTTCGTGCGCGGCGTTCGCCAGGAACGCAATATCACAAACGTTGAGTTGCGGGTTGCTTGGCGACTCCAGCCATAACAGCTTTGCGTTGCGGAGATGGTCTCGTAGATCGGTACCCGATGTCGGAGCCATCCGGACTTCCACGCCGAGAGTCGAAAAGAAGCCGCTTGCGAGCTTTCGGGCTCCATAGTATGCGTCGGACGGCATCGCAAGGATATCACCCGATTTGAGTGTCACCCCGAGCACCGCCGCCACCGCCGCAAGACCCGATGAAAAGACGACCGTTGATTCGCCACTCTCCAATTCAGCTATCGCCTGTTCATATGCCAACCACGTCGGATTGCCAGATCGTCCGTACTGAAAAGCCGACGATTCCGGATCTCCGCTGAGGTGATAAGGACCGGCGAAGGTCGGCCCAGTCAAAAACGCCCGCCCCTGAGCAACCTTGGGCAAGCCCGCTCGAATGACACGAGTCGCATCTTTCATAGTGATCTCCGATTGACCTTCTGAGTTGACTCTGACCTAACGAGCGCGCCTCGCATAGCTGCACGCGTAGTCGGGCGGTTCAATCCCGGACGGCAATCGATCGTCGTTGACTGGGTTTCCGGCCCTTAGCTCCAACGGAACAACACCTGCCCATACATTCAGAGCATAGTCTTCTTCGTCGTCGATCGGGGGTCCAGTGCGCACCTTGGCCGAGACCTCGACCAGAGGCACCTTGAGCACCATCGTCGCTCGCATTTCGCTCTCGTTCGGGGGGCGAACGTCTTCCCAGCGTCCGGGTACGATGTGCTCGGTGAACGCCTGAAGCGCATTTGTCTTCTCGTCGAGATCAGTCACGATGCTTGCGTTCCCAAAAATGACAACCGACCGATAGTTGATTGAATGATGAAACGCCGAACGCGCTAGCACCAAACCGTCGATCAGCGTCACCGTCACGCAAACGTCTATTCCTCCCTCCAGCGATTGCAGCATTCGACTTGCCGCCGAGCCGTGTATGTATAGATCGTTGGCGATCCGCGCAAACGACGTCGGAATCACAATGGGCTTGTCGCCGGTGATAAAGCCAACGTGGCATATAAAAGCCTCATCGAGGATCTGATATACGGCGGCGTGGTCGTACTCGCCTCGCTTCGGGAGTCGCTTGAGAGTCGTTCGTTCGGTTGGTTTGAAGGTTGTCAAGTTTGTCTACTCCATGCAATGCAATTGTCTGCCAGGTTTGGCCCTCGAACGCTAGCATCCGGATCGAACCGATGACGCGGCGTGAGTGCTCTGAGGATTGGGATTATCTTTAAGGGTTTTTAGGACGAGGGTCGTACGTGTCGATTGCACGGACTTGATTCGTTCGATTCTGTCTTTGACCAGCCGATAAAGTTCATCGGTCCCGGCGACGCGAACCCGAACCACATAGCAATCTTCGCCGGCGATGCGGTGCAGTTCTTCGACCTCGGGTATTCGCGCGAGTAGGGTAGCGGTATTTTCATCGCGAAATTCAGTCTGTACGAAGATGAACGCTACAAGCATGTTTGTCATAAATTCACCGCCGTGTCGCATAGACTTTAGTCTGTGTCCGGCCAGTGATTGTCACTAATCCCGGGACACAGACTAAAGTCTATGCTACGTCAAACCAGGGCCCTCAAGCCGTCACTCGCACGTTTTGCCCGCTGCTTCTTGATCTTCACAAGCCTGGCTTTCATCAAGTTGCCGAGCCGTTTGACGCCTTCTTCGATCGATTGCGGTCCGGCCATGGTAAAGCTGAGTCGCATCATGTTGTGTTGCGGCGAGCTCGCGTAGAAGTGATCTCCGCTGATAAAGGTAACTCCATTCTCGACGGCTTGATGCAGCAGCTGTTTGCTATTGAGAGAATCCGGCAAACGAACCCACACCGACATTCCGCCTTCCGGTCGATTCCACCTGGCCTCGTCGGGAAAATGCTTCTGCAGCGATTCGAGCATTGCATCGCGCCGCAAAACGTAAGCCTTTTTCACGCGCTTGATGTGTCTGGCGAGCAATCCAGCTTTGGCGAACTCGTGGATCCCGGCCTGCGCGAGAAGACTCGCGTGCAGATCGCTTCGTTGCTTGACTCGATTTAGATGGTCGATGACGATTCGCGGGGCGGCTATCCAGCCGACTCGAAGCCCGGGAAATCCCACCTTTGAAAAGCTGCTGATGTAGATCACCAACCCGTGCTCATCAAGCGCCTTGAGCGACGGGACATCGGGACCGTCGTAACGCAACTCTCGATAGATGTCGTCTTCTACTATTGGAACGCGATAACGCTCCGCGATTTCCAACAAGCGCCGGCGAGATTCCAGATTCATACTAATGCCGGTCGGGTTCTGAAAGCTGGGCACGACATAGATAAGCTTCGCGCGGCGCTGAGACAGAACGTCTGCCAGAACATTTAGATCCATCCCGCCGTTGCCGACCGGCACGCTGAAGTACTTCGAGCTTCCGCCGCAAAAGACGCTCAGTGCGCCCGGATATGTCGGATTCTCGAGCGCGACCTCTTCTCCGGGCTCTACCAGGATCTGCCTGATCAAATCGAGGGATTGCTGACAGCCGTTTGTTATCAACACCTCATCCGGCGCGACCTTTACACCGGAAAGCGCGAGCTGCGTTGCTATGTACTCCTGGAGCGGCGCATACCCGCTGGTTGTGCCGAGCTGGAGCAACACACGACCCTGCCTTCTGAGCACTCGATCGACGCACCGGCGGAAATCATCCAGCGGAAAGAGGTCCGCTGACGGCAGCGCAAGGGCAAGCGGGGTGACATCGTGCCGCCCATCGTAACTGCTAATCTCCTGAAGCCAGTTGTCTCTGCTCTGAACAGACAGCAGAGACTCCCAGGACATCGGCGATTGTGGGGGTTGTTCTCTAATTCGAAACGCGGGAGGCGGCGCGGGGACGCCGCTGATGTAGGTCCCGCTGCCGACTCGCGAAGTTATCAATCCGTCGGCGGCAAGCTCGGAATACGCGGTGGTGATAGTGTTTCGATTGACGCCGAGCGTCTTGGCCAGTTCTCGATTGGCAGGCAGGCGATCCCCAACCTTCAAGGAGCCATCCCCGATCATCCGCCGCAGCTCGGTAACTATTTGAGCGTAGAGCGGCGTGTGACTGTCGCGTTGCAACGCAAATAGCATCGGATCGCCCCAGAACCAATTGGAATAGCCGACCGTGCCATTTTACTAGGATGCGACCGTGTGTAAAGAACCAATTGTGGGGCAATTGTGAGGGGCCAATTTTGGGAGATGGAAAGACGGGGCGACGGGGCGAGGAGGAGACGAGGCGAGGGGGCGACGACGGAGACGGAAATTGAAAATTGAAAATTGCAAATTGAAAATTGCAAATCTATCTGACCCTTAAGCCTTCGCTAATTTTCAATTTTCAATCTTCAATTTCCGTCTCCGTCGTCGCCCCGTCGCCCGTCTCCCCTCACTCCGTCATCCCCGTCTCCGTCTTCCCTTCTGAGCGTCACGCGATTCGTCACCTGCAGGTTGCCAAGAATTGGCAGCACCAAAAGCGGGGGTCACCTGCCGTTCTTGCAATAGCACAGTTTACGGCTACCTGCGCGGGCCAGAACTGAGTGGCACAAGCATTGCCAAACTGATCAGCGTAGCTTTAAAGAGTTACGCGATGATCGGGGGAACGGGGGCTCCGCCAGTCATCGCAAGACTGAGAGAAGCGACAGACAAAGCAACAATAAGCTGAAAGGGATGAGGCCACGGGGGCGGCGTCATCCCTTTTAGTTTTTTTTGGAGGTAATTCCTTCCGCTTTCTGTATCCTCATTATCCAAAACATGTGTCACCCTTCTCAGTGGTCACAAAGCCTGTTCGTGATTTGGATTCACCCCGGCCCTTCGGCTTCGATGAAAGTTTTGAGCTGGGCTCAACCGTTAGTCGGCTTCTTTCCCTCGCTCGAGTTCCTTCATCACGCGAATCGTCAGTTGCAAGCTGACAAGATTTGGCAGGTGCGAAATCATCGCAAAGGCGGTTTCATTCAATCGCACAGTTTACGGCTACCTGCGCGGGCCAGAGTCGTCTGGCACAAGCATTGCCAATATCAAAAACGTAGCTTAAAGAAGTTACGCGGTGGTTGGGGGAACGGGGGCTCCGCTGATCATCGTTAAACTGAGAGAAGCGACAGACAAAGCAACAACAATAACTGAAGGGGATGAGGCAACGGGGGCTGCGTCATCCCCTTTAGTGTTTTCAAAAGCAGAAGGCAGAAAGCAGAAGGCAGAAGGCAGTAGTCGAGGGCTACTGCCTTCTGCCTTCTGCCTTCTGCCTTCTGCCTTCTGCCTTCTGCCTTCTGCTTTCTGCTTTCTGCTCCTTTCCTGTCTTCCCGCACCTTTCCCTTTGCCCTTTGCTCGTGGCGCTCTATAATGAACCCGGTCAGAGCTCAGCGCTGACACGACTGGCGGGCATGTCGGACAGCCAACTCCTAAGTTTAAACTCTCCGACGATAGCCTATGTGACGCGGCTTACGAGGCTGGACCAGTTTTACTTTTCTTAATGGGTTCAGTCGTCGCCGGCACGGATCAGCAGGACAAGTATTCAACTTTCATCGGTCTTGTCCGGTCAACTTGAAGGTGGCAGACAGTCGTACCCGCGTCCCCAGGACGCGAACAGATCTTTCAAAACTTAACTTAACTATTCGCAGCGTCGTAAAGCAGGAACGGCTCGAGCGATAGATAAGACGAACGGAGGTCATATGCAAGTAGATGTTACCCTGATTCGATTCGTCTTCGTCGCGGCGCTCGTGGGTGCAGGCTACTACCTCAAACCCTTTCCGAAACCCGGTTCGGGGAATGCGCTTCTTTCAGCGCTGATTGGGGCGGCACTTGCAGTCTCGATAATTCTCTTCGAGACCCGTATTCGCAAAGCCACTCTTAAGACTCTTATTGGCGGAGCGGTAGGGTCGATACTCGGAATCGCAGGCGCTACATTAATCTGCTGGATCATAGCCGCGCAGCATGCGATCCCGGAAGAGTTCAAATCTTTCTTAACACTCACGCTGACGTTGTTCATGGGATATGTGGGATTGATAGTCGGAGCAGTTAAAGGTGATTATCTAGACCTCACGGCACTCGGAGGAATATTCGTAGAAAAGGGAGCAGCCAAGTCACATTCGCTAATACTGGACACTTCGGTCATCATTGATGGCCGTGTCGCCGACATCGCCGAGACTGGCTTCCTTTCAGGCATGCTCGTGATTCCTCAGTTTGTACTCCGCGAGCTGCAGCAAATCGCCGACAGCGCCGATTCGATCAAACGCAACCGCGGCCGCCGCGGTCTCGACATACTTCAGCGGATTCAAAAAAAGAAAGGCAGCAGCTACGAAATCGTTATCAGCGAGGCTGACTTCCCCGACGTGCGCGAAGTCGACCATAAACTGATCGAGCTCGCCAAACAGATTGAAGCCAAAATCGTCACCAACGACTTTAATTTAAACAAAGTCGCTCAGCTCCGTGGTGTTTCTGTCCTCAACATCAACGAGCTCGCGAATGCGCTGAAACCGGTTGTGCTGCCCGGCGAAATAATGAGGGTCTTCGTCCTGAAAGAAGGTAAGGAATACAACCAGGGCGTGGCCTACCTCGATGACGGCACGATGGTAGTCGTCGACAACGCGCGGCGAATGATCGGCAAAAACGTCGACGTGTCGGTCACCAGCGTTTTGCAGACAACGGCGGGCAAAATGATATTCGGGCGCTTCAGCGAGGACGGGCGCACCAGCAGCCCGCGCCACAATAACGTAGCCTCGCCGCAGTGACCGAACGGAAACTCAACACGGCGATTATCCCCGCGGCCGGCATCGGCGCGCGTATGCACGCCGATCGCGCTAAGCAAATGCTCGAGCTGGACGGCGTGCCGGTGCTGGTGCGCACGCTTCAACGCTTCCAGCAGTGCGACGCAGTCGATCAAATCATCCTTGCCCTGCAGGCCAATCTAACCACAGAGGTGCTCGGGCTGATCTCTCGATACGGCTTGACCAAGGTAGCTCGAGTGGTGGGCGGAGGCGACGAACGGCAGGACTCGGTGTATCGCTGTCTCCAGGTGGTAAGCGAAGAAAGCGCGGGCATCATCGTCGTCCACGATGCAGTGCGTCCTTTCGTCAGACCCGAGGAAATCAGAGCAGTCATTGAACGCGCCGCAAGCACCGGCGCGGCGCTTATGGCGCTGGCGGCTACCGACACTATCAAGCAAGTGAAGTCCGGTCGAATCCAACGCACGCTTGACCGGCGGCGAATTTACTACGCGCAGACTCCTCAGGCGTTCCGCTTCTCGACCCTCCGCGAGGCATTTGAACGTGCCTATGCCGACGGGTTCATGGGCACCGATGAATCCCAGCTTGTCGAACGACTTGGGCATCGAGTGTCGGTGGTCGAGGGATCGCCGATCAACATCAAGATCACACGGCCATTTGATCTCCGGCTTGCAGAAGCCATACAGTCAGAATTCTTCGATTGAATGAGCGAGCCCAATCGCATCGGAATAGGCTACGATATTCACCGGCTGGTTGAAGGGCGAAAGCTCGTGCTCGGCGGCGTGGAAATCCCTTTTGAAAAGGGACTGCTTGGGCACTCGGATTCAGATGTGCTGACGCACGCGATCTGCGATGCGTTGCTGGGAGCCGCGGCGCTTGGTGATATCGGAACGCACTTCCCGGATAGTGATCCTCGATGGTCGGGAGCGTCGAGCCTGAAGTTTCTCGAGCACGCAGTTGAGCTGGTTGGTAAAAAGCGATATCGGATCGCAAACGTCGATGCAACGGTGATCGCCGAGCGCCCGAAGCTATTGCCTCACATTCAAGGGATGCGCGATCGGTTGGCTTCCGTGTTGCGTATCGATGTGGATCAGGTAAACGTAAAGGCAAAAACAAACGAAGGTTTGGAGTCCGTGGGCCGCGGCGAGGCGATCGCCGCCCAAGCGGTAGTATTGTTGATCGTCGGTTCGTGACACGCTTACCGAAACACCGCAGGATGTACCTTATGTTTAGAACCAAGGAGACTATGAAGTTTTCGATAGTCCTCTGCTTGTCAATGCTCGCCTCAATAAGCACGGTGGGCGCGACTGATAGTGCTTCTCGCGCTGAATCCGAAAAAGCCATCCGAAAATCAGCCTACGAAATGATGAAGGCTTTTCTCACCCAGGATGTCGCATCCTTTAAGCGGTACTCCGCGAAGCGAACCCTGGACCTTATAGACCTGGCGTATGAAGCAGCTCGCCAGGAGCCGCGCTACCAACAGGAACTGCAAAAGGCAAACATCGTCAACACCGAACAGTTCCTCGGCTATTTCCTGCAGGGCATGGCGAATCAGTATCTTCAAGCTGTCCCTATGTCTCCAGAGGCAGCGGCTCTCAAGGTCTCCAGGGATTCAACTGTTACCTTCCTCAGCGACACCGAGGCGCGCATCGCCGTCGCCGCTTCAGGGTTTGCGCGCGCGAAGCTTCTCGCGCGGGTTTGGAAGATTGATTTGACCGATTGGCTCAAGAAGGCCGTGCTCGGCGAGGTCAAGGACCCGGAACTCCGAGCCAAAATTCAACGACTGTAAATGCGAACTGTCGATATCATTGCCAAAAAGCGCGATGGTCGCGACCTGACGCGTGATGAAATCGGGTTTATCATCCGCGGCTATACGAGCGGCGATGTGGCGGACTATCAGATGTCCGCGCTGCTGATGGCGATTTACCTGCGCGGAATGACCACCGAAGAAACTCTCGCCCTCACCGAAGCGATGCTCCACTCCGGTGAGATCGTTGACTTCTCGGACCTTGGCCGCCCACGCGTCGATAAGCACTCGACGGGCGGCGTCGGCGATAAGACCTCGCTGGTTATCGCTCCGGTGGTCGCTGCCGCCGGAGTGCTGGTGCCGATGATCTCAGGCCGCGCCCTTGCTCACTCGGGAGGCACGCTCGATAAGCTCGAATCGATTCCCGGGTTCAGGACCGATCTTTCGCTCGCTGAGTTTCGTGCGACTTTGGAAGGAGTCGGCGCTGCGCTTATCGGGCAGACCGCCGAGATCGCGCCAGCCGACAAAAAGCTTTACGCGTTGCGCGATGTGACAGCGACGGTTGCCTGCCGTCCGTTGATGGCTGCTTCGATCATGAGCAAGAAACTGGCCGAGGGAGCGAGTGGGCTGGTGCTCGACGTGAAGACCGGCAGCGGAGCTTTCTTAAAACAAGAAGACGACGCTCGCGAGCTAGCTCAAATAATGATCTCGATTGCCCGCGGTCTGAACAAAGAATGCATCGTCATGATCACCGATATGAACCAACCGCTTGGGCGCGCTGTGGGCAATTCGATAGAGCTGATCGAAGCGTTC
The DNA here is from genome assembly GCA_035649735.1 of Blastocatellia bacterium. Classification (GTDB taxonomy): domain Bacteria; phylum Acidobacteriota; class Blastocatellia; order UBA7656; family UBA7656; genus Onstottus_A. The sequence continues at coordinate 14,009 of DASRIZ010000339.1, forward strand.
GAAACCTTAAAGGGTCGCGGTCCCAACGACTTCAACACGCTTTGTCGCGAGCTCTCCGCGGAAATGCTGGTGATGGGAGACGCGGCGGCGGACACAGACAAGGCTCGCGCGCTTTATGACGAGATGATCGAATCCGGCGCCGCCGCGGAGAAAATGCGCGCGATCATCCGGGCACAGGGTGGCGAGCCTCGCACTCTCGATGATTATGAACTGTTGCCCCGGGCTACTCTTCAACAAGAATTGCCAGCATCCAGGACTGGGTATGTTCAATCCATCGACACCGAAGCGATTGGTCACGCGACGATGCTGTTGGGCGCGGGTCGCGCGCGGCTTGATACGGCGATCGATCTCGGCGTCGGTCTGACTGTACAGGCCAGAATCGGCGACAGGCTCGAACACGACTCTCCGCTTGCGACCGTTCATTTCAACGACCCCGCTCGCTTCGAAGAAGCCGCCGCAGACATTCGCGGCGCTTACACAATTGGACCGGAACCAGTCGAGCCCCCCGCCCTGATAAAAGCGGTTTTACGCTGATGTCGCGCTGATTTACAAACATACTCCGAGTCGTTAGAATCGAGCCCGCTTCGCCAGCACTCCGAGTTGTGAGGAGGCCTACAACGTGAGAATCAAACTAACCCGTCGAGACTTTTTTCGGACAGGTGCGGTCGCCGGACTGGGCTCGCGTCTATTTGGAAATCCAACCCCAGTCACCTTCGCCCAATCAAGAGGTTCGCGCCCGCTGGTGATCTCGAGCGCCAACGGACTCCGCGCGACCGCGAAAGCGATGGAAATGATCCGCGCCGGCAAGGATACACTCGAAGCGGTGGTCGCCGGCGTCGCTATCGTAGAAGATGACCCAAAGGACATGAGTGTCGGTTATGGCGGCTTGCCCAACGAAGACGGCGTTGTCGAGCTCGACGCCAGTGTAATGCACGGCCCAACAAGACGTGCCGGGGCAGTGGCGTCGATTCAGAAAATCAAGAACCCGGCGCAGGTCGCAAAACTGGTAATGGAACGTACCGCTCACGTGTTGCTTGTTGGCCCGGGTGCGCTTCGATTTGCGCTCGCTCACGGTTTCAAAGAACAGGAGTTATTGACTGACGAAGCGCGTATCGTTTGGCTGCGATGGAAGGAGCGTATGAGCGATGACGATGGATGGGGTCCCGGAACCGGCGCGCCGCCGGACTCGAAACAGAGCAAGCTCTATGATGGAACTGCCGTTCGAGCTGATTTACTGGCGCTCGCCGACGAGTACATAGCTCATCCGCCAACCGGCACGATCAACTGTCTTGCGATCAACGAACGCAGCGACATATCCGGCGCCACGACAACCAGCGGTTTGTTTCACAAGCTCGCCGGCCGCGTTGGCGATTCGCCGCTGATCGGGTGCGGGCTATTTGTCGACAACGAAGTCGGAGCGGCAGGGTCTACGGGTTTAGGCGAGGAATGCATAAAGATAAACGGCGCACATACGGTTGTGGAAATGATGCGCAAAGGTCTGTCTCCCACCGATGCCGCGCTCGAGGCCTGCAAGCGCGTTGCTGCGAGCCACAACAACGACAAAGCCAAGCTCAAGAAATTTGGGATTACGTTCTACGCGTTGAACAAGAACGGCGAGCACGGCGCAGCGGATTTGTGGGGATACTCGGTAAACAGTCGGGGCGAACGGAAGCGCGGCCAGTATGCGGTGCACGACGGCAAGGAGAATAAGCTCCACGATGTCGCGTACTTATACGAATCACCGGACTAGTAGCACATACGTCGATCTCTTTGCGTCTTCGCGGTACTTTGCGTCTCTGCGCGAAACTGGCGTCTTCATTCTTTACGCTCGCGGAGTCCCTATGACCAAAACTCGCTTGCTCTTTACCATCACTTCGATCTTCGTTCTATTGTTCTCGCAGCTCGCGTCCGCTCAATCAAAGCCGCGAGCTCGCGATCTCGGAGTCCCCTTTGAAGGCACGCCCGGAACGCTCAACTCCATCACCGATGTCAAAGGAATCGAGGTCGGTCATACCACTCTCATCTCCGGCGAAGGCAAACTCCAGGTCGGAGTCGGACCGGTTCGAACGGGCGTAACCGCGATCCTTCCGCGCGGAAAACAGTCATCGGCCGACTCAGTCTTCGCTGGTTGGTTTTCACTCAACGGGAACGGTGAGATGACCGGCACGACGTGGCTGGAAGAGTCGGGATTTCTCGAAGGTCCCATCATGATTACCAACACCCACAGCGTTGGCGTCGTGCGCGATGCGGTGATTTCCTGGCGAGTCAAACGCGGCCCACCGGACGCTTCCGGATACTGGTGGTCGTTGCCGATCGTTGCTGAAACCTATGACGGTCACTTGAATGACATAAACGGGTTTCATGTAAAACCCGTTCACGCGGTCGAAGCTCTCGACGGCGCCAAAGCGGGGCCGGTCGCCGAAGGCAATGTCGGAGGCGGAACCGGAATGGTATGCTACGGGTTCAAGGGCGGGATCGGAACCGCCTCGCGAAGACTCGATCAGAATGCCGGCGGTTACACTGTGGGTGTGCTGGTGCAGGCGAATTTTGGCCGGCGGAATCAGCTTCGAATCGCCGGCGTACCGGTTGGGACCGAGATCACCGAGGGAACTCTTTCATCAAACGACGGTGGAATGCGCGACGACGTAGGTTCGATCATCATCGTCGTCGCGACCGATGCGCCGCTGCTTTCGCATCAACTGAAACGACTGGCTCGCCGCGCGGCGCTGGGAGTTGCGCGCACAGGCAGCAGTTCCGGGAACGGATCTGGAGACATCTTTGTCGCTTTCTCGACCGCGAATCCAGAAGCTGCAAAACCAACAGGCACGATTCAGTTGATGATGCTCCCGAACGATCGTATGAACCCGCTGTTCGAAGCTACCGTGCAGGCGACCGAAGAAGCTATCGTAAATGCGCTGATTGCCGCGGAGACGATGACCGGCGTCGATGGTCACAAGGTGATAGCCCTTCCACACGAGCGGTTGATACAGGTCTTGAAGAAATACAATCGCGCGACTGAATCGAAGTCAAGATAACAACCCGCTCGCTACGCGAGTGTCTATGAAGCTTCTGGGTAAGAAACGAATTATCGCGCTTGGGTTAATAGCCATTGTGCTGTTTGCTGGGTTCCTCTACGTTGCGTTGTTTTGTCAGTTCGTAAAGGTCCCGACGGGTTCGATGAAAAACACGATTCTTCCGGGTGACCGTCTAATTGCGAACCGGCTCTGGGGCGAAATTAAGCGAGGCGATATCATACTGTTTAAGTTCCCGCGGACGCCCGAAATTAGATTCGTCAGCAGGGTCGTAGGCTTGCCGGGCGAGGCGCTCAAAGTCGACAGCAA
>DASRIZ010000340.1:0-5918 GCA_035649735.1 Blastocatellia bacterium
CCGATGCCGATCAAGACGACCACCGCTACAGGCAATAGCAGCCTGGACTCGCCACTCAGATCGCCAATCAGCCACGAGAGCACGCTTCGCTGTCGAGCACCCGCAGCGCTGGTAACCAGGAAGATAACGATCGACGAAAGCAGCGCATTGATGATAACGCCCGCAAGTATCAGCCTCTCCGTTCCGCTGCCGCGACGGCCTTGCCCCAACGCATACACGATTGCGATCGTGATCACAGCGCCGCCGAACGCCGCAACCGGCCGGCTTATCGGCAGCGATTCCGCAAAGATCGTGGCGCTGATCGCACCCAATGCAGCGCCGCTCGAAATACCGAGTATCCCCGGATCAGCCAACGGATTCCTTAGCAGCGCCTGATAAGCCGAACCGGCCACCGCCAGCGCGGCGCCCACGACAAGGGCCATTAGCACCCTCGGCAAACGAATATCGGCGATGATGGTGTTTTGCTCGGGGGAGACTTCGGCTGCGCGGCCTGTGATCTCCGACGCGATTACGCGAATGACGTTTCCAAAGCCGACGTGTTCGCTTCCTACCGCAATCGAAAAGACGCCCACCCCCAGAAGCACCACGAAGAGCGCCAGGAGGGTAAGTGTCAAGCGTTGCGCTGTCAGACGCTCGCGTGTGAATACCTTCTGTGTCGCCGCCTTCACGCTCATCGCGCGGTTCTCTCTTTGCCTTGTTCGAACAGCTCCGGGTGAATCTTGGCAGCAAGCTGCTCGAGGCCATCAATAATTCGAGGTCCGGGCCGCAGCAAAAGATCGTCGTCGATGTGATACACGCGGCCCGAGCGCGCGGCCGGTGTCTGCTGTAGCTGGGGGTTCAGTTCAGTTCCGCCACTTTGCAGAAGGATGATTTCGGGCTGCTTCGCGATGACCGTCTCGATGCTGTACTGCGGGTAGTCTGCATTTTCATCGGCGGAAATCGAGCGCGCACCGGCGCGGTCTATCAAGTCGCTGATGAAGCTGCGGGAGCCTACGGTTATCAGCGGCTCGGTGCCCAGGAGCACCAGCACGGAAGGGCGAGGGCCCTTGGCGACCCGACTTTCTATACTTGCGATCCTGGTCCGGAGACCTTCGGTCAACTGATGGGCAGGCTCCCGATTGCCGATCAGATCGCCCAGCTTATCAATCGCTGCTATCACCTCGTCGATGTTGCGCGGATTGGTGACGTAAACCGGGATACCTAATTCTTCGAGCTTTCGGAACGAGGCTTCGATTTGACTCGCGGTCGAGATAATTACCAGATCGGCGTTGAGCGCAACGATCCTCTCGAGGTTTGGCTTCAGCGTATCCCCGATAGTCGTCTTTTCCCGCGCTTCCGGCGGGTAGTCGCAATACGAAGTGACCCCTGCAACGCGGTCGCCCGCGCCGATGGCAAACAGAATCTCGGTTATCGAAGGCGCGAGCGATACTATTCGTTGTGGCGACGCAGGAACTTGAACGTGGCGTCCAAGCTCATCGGTGACGATCCGGGCAGAAGCAATTGAACTGTTCTTGGATGAGCAAGACGAGATCGGCGCCAAAACCGCAGTCAGGATAACCAGAAACGCTAGTGGCGTTAACAGCGGTCGACGCCGAGTCGATGAATTGCTATCACGGTTATTGAATTCCGGTGCCCGCAAAAAGTAAAAGCTCCCGCCGACCCTCCGCGATACGGGTCGAGCGGGAGCTTGATAGAAGGTGCTCCCACGCGCCTCGCTCTCTCACGCGGAGAACAGTTGGCTCGCAAAGGCTCCGGGCAGGTCTCCTGACTTAGTCTCGCGATGCGCGTCAAGGCTGAGCGCGCATCATGCCGCCGGCAGCCTTCCCGATCTCAGATCAGTGGCCTGTTAGCCGGCAGCTTCGAGAGCATCACAGTGGCGGGACCGCGCGGGAATCTCACCCGCTTCCCTATTCTCCCCGACTCTCGGGGCACCCGAAGCTCGTGAATAAGACTTGAAAGACCGATTGGCGAAGAAGCAACCTAGCATCGCTCAGGAGCAGAGTCAAACCCGGATCCTTGTCAATTTGATCTAGATTTGAGACACTTTTTTCTGATTATATTGAGCATCCATAGACAATCTGCTGAAACAAGAGGTCAGAATGCCCAAAAGCAGTCGGCAAAGCGGGGCTACGCCAAAGGATTACGTAGTGTTCATCAGTCACTCCTCAAGAGACGCATGGATCGCAAGACAAATCGGAAAAGAGATTGAAGCAGTGGGCGCCAAAAAGTGGCTGGATGAGCACGACCTCAAAGGTGGGGATGACGTCAGAAACAACATAATCGCAGGGATACGCGCTTGCCGTGAGGTGGTTCTGGTGTTGTCGCCAGCAAGCGTTCAGTCTCATTGGGTATCAATTGAAATCGGTGCCGCGCTCGGTCAGCGCAAACGTGTTACTCCGATCTTGAATAATGTAAGCGCAACTGAAATGGGACCTCTACAAGGAATCCGTGCTCTGTTGCTAAATGAATTTGATGACTTTCTGGTAGACTTGAAACGACGTCTTGATCATTGGACAGTCAGGGACAAGTGAAGCAAGGAACACTTATGGAGTATCGAGTTTTTATTATCCACACGCGAAGGGACAACGATCTTGCAGAGGATTTAGCGCGCAGACTCAAAGAGGCGGGCGCTACGGTTTTCTCCCTGGAAAAGAGTGCTGTATCAGGAGAAACCGTAATAACGAAAGTCAGCCGCGGCCTGCGGGCGGCCGACGAGGTAATAATTATCCTGACCAATACTTCGGTTAACAGTCCGGGCGTGATCTCCCAGACAGGTGCTGCCTTTTCACTTAGGAAACGAGTTACTCCGCTCGTAGTGGGCATTGAAGGGAGCGAACTACCGCCTTTCATAGGCAAGCATGTACGTTATGCAGATCTCTACAAATACCTAACCGACCTTGCGAGGCGGACGAAGTCTCCGCGGCGTCACGTCGCTTAGTGATTCGGCACTTGTATCACTTCGCTTGCGACCGCGCTTCCTGAACAAGCTCACCAAACGCCCGCGGAGAATCGATGTATCCTCGTGCGATATTCAATACTTTGCCTTGACCGTCCAGGAATAGCGTTGTCGGATAACCCCTGACCCGCATCTGCCGGGCGAATTGCTGACCTTGCCCCCCGTCCTCCGCGTTCAGTTTGACGAACACTTCTTGCCTGCTCAGCGCCACAATCGACGGATCAGCATAGATCGTGCTGTCCATCTTTTTGCACCAGCCGCACCAGTCGGTGTAAACGTCAACAACAACAACCTTGTCTTCGTCACGCGCAATCTCGAGCGCTTGTCGGATGTCCCGATGCCAGGAGATGGCGCCGCGAACAACTTCCGTGTTTCTCCCGGGCGACGGCCGAGTCTCAGCCTCGACAGGCGAGCTTTTGGTTTCTCTCGCTGAACTGAGATCGTCGGTAGTTAGAGCAGGCGTGCGTCGTTTACCCGACTGAGCGAGACCGACCACAAAAACCAATAATGAAACGATGAACGTCCCCAGGATCAAAGCCGTAGTCTTTTTCATCGAAGTGTCCCTCACTCGGAGGCGGATATACCACAATGATTATCCGGGCGCGAAGGCAACTTCACAATAGTTTTGATCAAGCGAGTGGAAACCACGACGTACGGCAGACTTCTCTTTCGCACAGAATTTGACAGCGTCTTGGGCGCCGGGCTATTCTCACTCTTGCTCTCGTAGAGACCCCTGCAGGGACCGCCGATCCCTTGCGTCAAAATACTTGAAAGGAACCCGAGTTGAGCACTTACAGGCCGATCATCGGCATACCATGCCGGTATAACTGGAACACTTCTTACTACGAGCTCCGCGAGACTTACTCCGAAGCCATTTATGCTTCAGGAGGGACTCCGCTGCTGTTGCCGCTGATCCCGGAAGCCGATTATATCGAATCGCTTATGGGTCACGTCGACGCAATCTGTCTTTCGGGGGCGATTAATGACGTCGACCCGCTCCGATACGGTCAGGAACCCAGACCAAAACTCGGACCGGTTGTTCCGCGTCGAGATGAAACCGACGCAATGCTGCTGTCGGCTGCCGAAGCCAGGAAACTACCAGTGCTGGCGATCTGCTTTGGGATCCAATCGCTAAACGTTTGCCGGGGCGGCACGTTGATTCAAGATATAGACAGCGAGGTCAAGGAACCGTTAAAGCACATGCAGGGCGACTTGTTCTGGAGGCGTTCGCATTCAATCAACATCACCGAAGACTCATTAATCGCCAGGCTAGCAAACTCGACTCACACCACAGTCAACAGCCATCATCACCAGGCGATCGATATCGTAGGGCGCGATCTCGAACCCATAGCCTGGGCGCCGGACGGCGTAATCGAGGCAGTCATCAACACCAAGCCCGATCAGTTTGTCCTCGGGGTGCAGTGGCATCCGGAGGTCGGCTGGCAAAACGACTTGCTGTCTCAAGCTCTTTTTAATCACTTTACCGCCGTCGCCAGAGAAAAGGCCGCCTCACGCAGCACCGATCACGCAGCTGTTAAAGGCTAGAGCCGAGTATCTGACCGTTCTAGTGGAATAATGCGCAGAAGAGACAAGCTGACACTCGCGGCCCTGTGCGCAGGGCATTTCGTCAACGATTCTTATTCGAGCATCATCTACCCGCTCCTGCCGCTGATCAAGATCAAGCTTGGCCTGACAGCAGCCCAGATTTTCTGGCTCGCGCCTCTTTACGCAATCTCGTCCTCGCTGATGCAGCCGCTCTACGGGTTCATCTCGGATCGCTATTTCAGACGGTTCTTCGCGGTGTTTGGCCCGGCGATAACCGGTCTCTTTGTATCGATGATCGGGCTCGCGCCGTCTTACGGAATGCTCATCGTATTGCTGGTCGGCGGTGGAATCGGAATCGGCTCGTTCCATCCGCAGGGAGCCGCGATGGCGACGGTCGCAGCAGGCGATCGGCGTCGCATCGGTATGGCGTTGTTCTCAGCAATCGGGACGCTTGGCTTCGCAGTCGGCCCGCTGGTGATCACCCGAGTCGTCTCCGCATACGGGCTGGAACATTCTTACTACGTGATCGGAACCGGGCTGGTAATGTCGGCGATTCTGTATCGTGTGTGCCCTCCCCTCCCCGCGCACGTGCCGGCTGTGGCCGGTGTTGAAAAGATCAAATGGCAGTTGTTGGCTGCGCTGCGCACCGCATGGAAACCACTCACCCTGCTTTATCTGATCACAGTGATCCGGTCAGGATTACAGATGACCACAAACAATTTCTTGCCCTTCATGCTCGAGGAGCGCGGCTATGCGCTGACGGAGATGGGCAACGTGATGACCGTGTTTTTGTTGCTCGGCGGAGTCGGCGGCCTTGCCGGCGGTTTCTCAGCCGAACGCTTCTCAGGACGCGCGGTGACGTTGTATTCGGGCTTGTTGGCCGGGCCGTTGATGATCGGGGCATTTGCTTTGAATGGCCCGCTGAGCTTGGTTTGTTTGGGGTTGGGCGGATTCATGTTGTTATCAACGATTCCTGTAATCGTTGCGATGGCTCAAGAGCTCGTCCCGGGACAAACAAGCACCGTTTCAGCATTAATGATGGGGGCTGCGTGGGGAGTGGGAGCGCTGGCGCCTCAGGCGCTCTCGAACTTCGTGCCGGCGTATGGATTCCGAAATGTGTTGATCGCGGCGTCGGCGTTCACGATGGTGGCTGCAGCGCTCGCTTACTTCCTTCCGCGCGAAGAGGCTATACATCGGGCAGTGGTTGAGAACGATCTGGCTACAGCTGTGAGCGCGGGCGATTAACGATCACATCGCCTCATTGTCGATTCCTAAGAGGTCGCGGCACCGATCCCAGATGATCCAGATCATTCCTGTTCAATGATCAATCTCACAGGTAAAGTCGCAATCATCACCGGCGCGTCGCGTGGCATCGGCGCAGCCACAGCCCTCAAGTTTGCTCAAGCGGGTATCCGCG
>DASRIZ010000341.1:0-32520 GCA_035649735.1 Blastocatellia bacterium
TCATTCGAAGATTCACGGGTCCAACGCAAGCAACAAATTCTTCCGGTAGGCGGATGTTAAGGAGCTGACGTGAACCATCAACGATACGAATACCGCTTCTTATACGCGCTGATTCTGTCGGCGGGAGTTCTACTGACGGGGGTCAGCGGCGCACTTGCCTTCCAGGAAAACCCGACGGCCGGCAGCGGGGCCCAAGCCAGTCAATCCGCCAGTAGTGAAAAGGCGAAAGCCACTCAAGCCGCAATCACGGTTCCCGAACCCAAGCCGGCGCCGGAAGCGACCTGGGGGCCTTACCAGGTCGTTTCGAGCATTGAGTTCGGAGTGCGTGGGATTGCCATAAATGGCAATGGGAACAAATTCCGCAGCGACCAGAACTACGACCCCGGTTTCAGGCTGTTCGATGCCAGCTTGATGATGAAGTCCAATGGTCCGGACGGATTTCTGTTCGATGAACTGTCGATCAACACATTTGGCTGGAGCAACGACCCCAACCGTTACTTGCGAATCAACGCGGCCAAGAGCGATTTGTACAAGTTTACTGCGAACTACCGACGGATCGACTATTTCAACAGCCTGACAAATTTCGCAGCTCCCGCAGGAATCTCAAACAGCCAGCACACGGCGAACACTCAAATTCGGCAGGGCGATTTTGACCTGACCCTCTGGCCGGCTTATGAGAAGTTTCGACTGAACCTGGGATACTCGCTGAATTTCAACAGCGGGCCTTCAGTAACCACCAGCCGATACTCGAGCGATGAGTTCCCGGTATTGGCGCAAGTAAGGGTTGCGGCTCATGACTACCGCATCGGCTTCGATTCGAAGCTGGGGGCGTTTGATCTGTCTTTTCTGCAGGGCTGGCGCACTTTCAAGGAGGACACCAGCTATTTCCTCGATCAACAACAGCCCGGGAACAACAAGAGCAACACCACGGTGATCGACACTTACCAGCGAGACGTCCCCACTCGCGCGGAGTTGCCGTACACCCGATTTAGCCTGCATACCTTTGCGTGGAAACGTCTGGATTTCACGGGCCGGTATATCTACGCGAGCGGCACAGCCAACTACAACTATTTCGATAATCTGACCGGGACAAACTCATCGAACCTCAGAGTTCATTCTGACGCGATCACCGTATTTGGAAATGCCAAGCGCCCCAGTGTAATCGGCGATCTGTCCGCGACCTTTCTTGTGACTCCGCGGCTGAGAATATCAGACAGTTTCAGGGTCCACACTTTTCGCATAAACGGAGGGGACACCTTCAACCAGGTTTCGCAGATACCGGCAGCCGTGCCCCCCCTCACCGTGACCAACAAACTCGATTTCACGACGACGAATTACCGCCGTTTCGGGAACTTAATTGAAGCCGACTTCGACCTCAATTCGCGTCTCTCTTTTCACGCCGGCTTCCGATACACAGACCGGCACATCGAGCAGCGACAACAGCAAATAACAGTCGGCCAGACCGCGCCGGCCGTCGAACCGGACGAGTTCGATAACAGCACCCGCGCCTTCATCTTCGGATTCAAGGCGAAGCCGGCGAAGTTGTGGAGGCTTTACTTCGATCTCGAGCGCGGCGACAACGATAACGTCTTCGTACGCACCGCCAACTATGACTACACCAACGTCCGTGTCAGGAGCCTGGTGCGCCCCACCAGGACTCTGAGCTTCAACGCATCGGTGGTCACCAGAGACAATACGAACCCAACAGTAATCAATGAAACAGCGTTTGGCGCGGACATCAACACCCGGATCATCAGCGGGTCGGCCGACTGGACACCGAGCCAGACATTAAATCTGACCGGCGGCTATACGTCTTTTCACGTGACCACCAACACCATCGTCCAGTTCAACACGGCCGGCGGGGTTGTGAACGTAGTACCCGCGCAGTACTTCATGAGGGACCACTTCGCGTTTGTCACGGCCTACTGGCAACCTCATAGGCGCGTCAGTTTTTACACCGCATCTCGGATTCACAACGACCAGGGACAGGGGAACTGTCTGACTACGCCGCTGGCGTTCATCAACTCCTACCCATACCAGCTATGGACGCCTGAGGTGAAGGTCTCGGTCAAACTGCGCAGAAACGTAGACTGGATAGCAGGCTACCAGTACGTCGACTACAAAGAGCAGTTCGCCAACAACCAGTTCTATCAGGCGCATATGCCCTATACCTCGCTGAGAATCTATGTCGGGCGAGCAGAGTAAGCGGGGTTACTTGATGTTCTTTGACACGTGTGAGAGGGCCGCCGACCCAGCAGTCATTCCAGCGTCTTTGCTGAGCAGCACCAGCCCGTGCGTTCGGCCATTTGCTCTCAACATCAGAACAATTGAAAGGAAGAGCGAAAGGAAGGATCTATGCGACGAATAATTGAGCGAACAAAGAAACTATTGGCAGTTACCGGAATCGCGTGCATCGCCGCCGTGATGGTGTCGGCGCACAGTAGCGCCGGAATACCGGCCGCCGCTGCTGATGCAGCGGCGACATACAAGTCCAAATGCGCAAGCTGTCACGGCGCCGATGGCAGCGGGCAGACCACGACAGGCAAGAGCATGAAGCTAAAAGACCTCCGTTCGGCAGAAGTGCAAGGTTTGAGCGATGAACAACTCCTCACGATCATTGCCAAGGGCAAAGGCAAGATGCCCGGCTATGAAAAGTCGCTGGGTGCCGACACCTGCAAAGAGCTAGTGGCTTACATCAGACAACTGAAGTAGGTCTTGATTGGATGATCCGCTAAAAAGGTGACAAAGGAGACACTTGTAATGAAAAAGTATCTGGCAGAGTTGATCGGCACCTTTGTACTCGTTTTTGGCGGTTGTGGTAGTGCGGTGCTCGCCGGTGACAAGATCGGTTTTCTGGGCGTATCCATCGCTTTCGGTCTGACCCTCTTGACGATGGCTTATGCGATCGGGCCGATCTCCGGCTGCCACATCAATCCGGCAGTCACTATAGGTCTGCTTCTCAGTAAGAAGTTCGATCCAAGAGATGCCGCAGGTTACATTGGAGCACAGATCATCGGCGGAGTCCTGGCTGCCGCGCTGCTGTTAGCCATCGCCCAGGGAGCGGTTGCAGGATACGATCCGGCTGTGGCCGGCTTCGCGGCAAATGGCTACGGCGCCCACTCGCCCGCCCACTACAGTCTCACCGCGGGTTTTCTGACCGAGGTGATCCTGACCTTCCTACTAGTGTTCACCGTTCTCGGCGCCACCGATATTGAAGCTCCCGTGGGCTTTGCCGGTATACCCATAGGCTTTGTGCTGGTCCTCATTCATCTGGTCGGCATCCCGGTGACAAATACTTCGGTCAACCCGGCTCGTAGCATTGGGCCCGCTGTATTCGTCGGCGGATGGGCGTTAAGCCAGCTCTGGCTATTTATTCTCGCGCCTATTGTAGGGGCGATTTTTGCGGCGGTTGTCTGGCGGGTGCTAGGGACAACACGCCCAATTATTAGCACCGAAGAAGCTGAACAGGCGCTCTATAGCGAGGTGGCCGAGAGGCGTCGCCAATAAACAGGAAAGACTGAGCCATCAGAATATCACGTTTCGTAGTCCCGCCTTCAGGCGGAAGAAGCAAAGGAATCGGTCGTTTTACGCTCGGGGCGACAACCATGTTAATCATCACGGACTATGACGAGAGCTTGCTGATCGACCCATCTTACCGGCCGGCCGCAAGCCAGGACGCCAAGGACCTCGGCAACAAAACTCTCAAGCAAGCCGCTGCGAGTTCCGAGTCTCCTCAACGCACAAAGGAGGAAGAGTGACCAGTCAACCAACCAAGCTCGAGCGCCGGCTCCGCCAATCAGGCGCGCTGGTATCAATTGGCCTGATAGCGGAGTTGATAAGCCTGCTGTGGTATCACCCCACCGCCTTCTTCATGTTCCTTGCGGCGGGCGCCTTACTGATTACCGCGGGCATTCTCTTCTATCTCTACTCGCTGGTGACGGTTAGTGAACCATCCCTCGCGTGGGCTCCTCAGTCGGCAGGTCCATTCCTTCAGCGATCTGAGGCGTCCGATCGTTCTACGGATCCTGCAGCGCATTATCCGGCAGGTCGACTTGATCAGACTTGAATCGAAAAGAGGAGTGCTGAAAATGACTCGGGTAACCGGAACAGGAAAATACGAGCAACTGCTGGCGCGATGTAAGGATCTCGACCCAGTGCCAACCAGCGTGGTGCACCCGTGCGAAGAGACGGCGTTAGCCGGCGCGGTCGAGGCAGCAAAATTAGGGCTAATCGCGCCTATTCTTGTTGGTCCTGCCAACGAGATAAAAGCGATCGCCAGATCCGGAGGGATAGATCTCGCCAATCTTCAAATCCTCGATGCGCCAAACAGCAGCGCGTCGGCGGCAAAGTCGGTTGAGTTAGTAAGGATAGGTGAGACCGAACTTCTGATGAAAGGGAGCCTGCACACCGACGACCTGATGGCCGCAGTCGTGTCCCGCGATAGGGGGCTGCGCACCGGCCGGCGCATCAGCCACGTGTTCGTCATGGATGTACCCACCTATCACAAGGTGCTGATCATTACTGACGGCGCAATCAACATCGCCCCTACGCTCGAAGACAAAGCAGATATTTGCCAGAACGCCATCGACCTGGCCATTTCACTCGGGCTGGAAAAACCAAAGCTCGCCATCCTTGCCGCGGTCGAAACGGTTACCTCGAAAATGCCGGCCACAATCGATGCGGCGGCGCTTTGCAAGATGGCCGATCGGGGACAGATCAAGGGCGCGATCCTGGATGGGCCGCTGGCGTTTGATAACGCGATCAGCGCGCCGGCCGCCCAGACTAAGGGCATACACTCCGAGGTTGCCGGGGATCCAGACATTCTTCTGGCTCCGGATCTCGAGGCCGGCAACATCCTTGCCAAACAGCTTAGCTTTCTCGCCAACGCCGACAGCGCTGGGCTGGTGCTCGGAGCAAGGGTGCCGGTGATCCTAACCAGCCGGGCTGATAGCGTGCGGTCGCGAATTGCCAGTTGCGCAGTCGCAATGTTGGCGGCCCATGCACGGCGGCAAACGACTTTGAAAGGGGTGGCCTACGCCTAATGAGTTCTTCTGCGAAAGGAGACGATATGCCTAAGGAAGTCAAGCGCTCGGCCAAAATCCCGGCTCCCGCGAGCCGGTACTTGAATCGGATTGTCAGGGTTCGATTGTCCGACTGGACCCATGAAGCAGGGCACCGGCTCGCTGAGCAGCTCAAATTTCTGGCGAGTGCAGTGAGCGCCGGATTGGTATCAGGCGGGGGAGTGTCCGTGATTCTCACCAGCCGCGCCGGCAATGTCCGGTCGCATATCGCAAGCTGCGCAGTCGCAACACTCGCGGCTCACGCACGGCCAAGAAAGCCATAGAGGTTTTATGGACGACTACGCTCTTGTCCTCAACGCGGGTTCATCGAGTCTGAAGTTCTGCGTTTTTCAGCGACCAGCGGGCGAAAGCTGGCGCCTTGAATCGCGCGGCCAGATCGAGGGCATCGGCTCGTCGGCCAGTCTCTCCGCCAAGAATGCGGCCGGTAAACGTTTGGCCGATGCAAGACTTGAAGCGGTCCGCGATGGGCGTGGCGCCCTCGATGCTCTGGCTTCCTGGCTTCGGTCCAAATACCGCGGCGCTCGAGTGTTGGGTGTGGGACATCGCGTAGTGCATGGGGGACGATGGTTCGCCGGACCAATGATCGTGACCCAACAACTCCTCGCGCAGTTGTATAACCTGGTTCCTTTAGCTCCACTACATCAGCCGCACAATCTCGCCGCCATCGAGGCTGTTTTCGAACGCATGCCGGACGTGCCGCAGGTTGCGTGCTTTGATACGAGCTTCCACCGCACCCATTCGCCAGTCGTGGATTTGATACCGCTTCCAAATGATGTCCGCAAACGGGGGCTTCAGAGATATGGTTTCCACGGGTTGTCTTACGAGTACATCGCGCACATTCTCCCGGAAGTTGCTCCGGAGATTGCTTCGGCTCGAGTGATCGTCGCGCACCTTGGAAGCGGCGCGAGTCTGTGCGCATTGAAAGATGGAAAAAGCGTCGACACTACGATGGGCTTCACCGCCGTAGATGGGTTGTGCATGGGCACGAGGCCCGGCGCGGTAGATCCCGGTGTAGTGCTTTATCTATTTCAGACGCTGCGACAATCGGTGCAGGACGTCGAGACACTGCTCTACAAAAAATCGGGATTGCTGGCAGTCTCCGGCATAAGCAACGACATGCGCAATCTGGTCGGGCGGGTAGAGCCTGAAGCCCGAATGGCCGTCGATTACTTCGTCTATCGCGCCGCGAAGGAGATAGGCGCGATGGCCGCGGTGCTCGGTGGCGTCGACGGAATCGTATTTACTGCCGGGATCGGCGAGAACTCTCCGGAGATCCGGCGGCGAATCTGCGAAGCTTCGGCGTGGCTCGGCATCGAACTCGATTCCGAAGCAAACGAAAGCGGCGGACCGAGGATCTCCACGCCTCAGAGCGAAGTGTCCGCCTGGGTGATCCCGACTAACGAAGAGTTGATGATCGCCCGGCACACCGCCACGGTGCTTGGATTGAGATGAGTTCGATCAACGGATAAGGACTACAGCAATGACAAGAACTGCTTCTCACAAGACAGCCCCCGAGAACGTGAATCCCGAATGGAAGGGGTTTATCACCGGTCTCTGGCAGAAAGAAATCAACGTTCGCGACTTCATTCAACAAAACTATCATCCGTATGAGGGCGACGAGGCTTTCCTCGCGCGAGCTACGAGCAGGACGAAGGACCTTTGGGCTCGGCTGAATGCTCTCTTTCTCGAGGAGCGCAGGAAAGGCGTTCTGGACATATCTCAAATCCCGAGTTCAATCACCGCGCACGTACCGGGTTATATCGATCGCGAGAATGAGATCATAGTCGGTCTGCAAACGGAGGCCCCTTTGAAACGGGCGATCGTACCGAACGGAGGTTTGCGGATGGTTTTGAGCAGCCTCAAGGCTTATGGTTACGAGCCCGACCCGGCGATTGTCGATATCTTTTCGAAGTATCGGAAGACCCACAACGAGGGAGTCTTTGATGCTTACACCGACGATGTGAGGCGCTGCCGAAGTTCACACATCCTGACCGGGCTTCCGGACGCATACGGGCGCGGCCGGATCATCGGCGATTACCGGCGCGTAGCGCTGTACGGCGTTACACGACTGATAAAACAGAAGAGGGAAGAGAAGCGCAGCCTGGATTCGGAGATGTCCAGCGACGAGATCATTCGCGATCGCGAGGAACTCAGCGAACAGATTCGCGCGCTCGGGGAACTTCAGCAGATGGCCGCGAGCTACGGCTTTGATATCTCGGGTCCAGCGGGCACCGCCCTGGAAGCGGTTCAATGGCTTTATTTTGCTTACCTTGCGGCAGTGAAGGAGCAGAACGGAGCCGCTATGTCGCTTGGGCGGACATCGACTTTCCTGGATATCTATTTCGAGCGGGACATTGCAGCCGGCACGATCACCGAGGAGCAGGCGCAGGAGATGATCGATGACTTTGTGATCAAGCTGCGCATAGTTCGATTCTTGCGCACGCCGGAATACGACGAACTGTTCGCCGGTGATCCAACGTGGGTAACCGAGTCGATTGCCGGCATGGGAGACGACGGCCGGCCGCTGGCGACAAAGACGAGCTTTCGCTACCTTCAGACACTTTACAACCTCGGCCCCGGACCGGAGCCGAATCTGACCATCTGGTATTCGCCGCAACTGCCTGAGGCATTTCGCAACTTCGCTGCAAAGGTAGCAATTGACACAAGCTCGATTCAATTTGAAAGCGATGAAATCATGCGCCGCTCCATCGGAGATGACGGAGCCATTGCCTGTTGCGTATCGCCAATGCTGATTGGCAAGCAGATGCAGTTCTTCGGAGCGCGGGCAAACCTCGCCAAGTGTCTGCTGTACGCCATCAACGGCGGCAGGGACGAAATCAGCGGCAAACAGATAGGGCCGGCGGGAAGTGCGGTGTCGGGCGACTATCTTGATTTCGATGACGTTCTCGCCAGGTTCGAACGAATGATGGAGTGGTTGGCCGAAGTCTACGTCAACGCGATGAACATCATTCACTATATGCACGACAAGTACGCTTACGAGCGCCTGGAGATGGCGCTGCTCGATTACGCTCCGTTGCGGACGATGGCCTTTGGTATAGCGGGCTTGTCAGTAGTGGCGGACAGTCTCTCGGCGATTAAGTACGCGAAAGTTCGCGTGATCCGCGACGAAACGGGGCTGATTATCGACTATCAGACCGAAGGCGAGTTCCCACAGTTCGGCAACAACGACAACCGCGTTGATCATCTTGCTTCGTGGTTGGTGAGCACGTTCATGAGCAAGCTGCGGAAGTATCCCACCTATCGCAATGCAGTTCACACACAGTCGGTGCTCACGATCACCTCGAATGTAGTTTACGGCAAGGGGACGGGCAACACGCCCGACGGGAGGCGGCTTGGCGAGCCGTTTGCGCCCGGCGCTAATCCGATGCACGGACGCGACACGCACGGGATCCACGCCTCGGCCGCGTCGGTCGCCAAGATCCCGTACCGCGACGCCGCGGATGGAATTTCTCTTACGTCTTCCCTGGTGCCGGAGGGTTTGGGGAGAGTCGCCTCGGATCGCATCATTAATCTGCGTAGCATGCTCGATGCGTTCTTCGGCTCAACCGGCTTTCACATGAACGTGAATGTACTTAATCGAGATACCTTGGTGGATGCGATGGATCATCCCGAAAAGTATCCGAATCTGACGATCCGCGTCTCGGGATATGCGGTTAACTTTGTGCGGCTGTCTCGCGAGCAGCAAATGGATGTGATCAACCGAACCTTCCATGGAGGCGTAGTCGCATGAGTAGTACCCAATCGATAATAACCGCACAGCTTGAAGCCAGAAGCCCCTTCGACCTCCGGATAAACCTTAGCCGGGATCTTCCCGAATCCGACGTGCGGACCGCGCTGGCCACCGGGGACATGGGATTTCTGCATTCATTCACCACCGGCTCGACGGTCGATGGTCCGGGCGTGCGCGTCGTCGGATGGACAACCGGTTGTCACTGGCGATGCCTGTACTGCCACAACCCGGACACCTGGACCATGAGCAACGGCATACCGGTGCCTTTATCGCGCGCAATCGAAGAGCTGCGGAAGTACAGACACGGGCTAAAGGTGATGTCGGGCGGTTTCACTTTGAGCGGCGGCGAGCCGCTGATGCAGGACCGGTTTGTCGCGAAGCTATTTGACGCAGTGCAAAAGATGGGAATCCATACGGCGCTGGACACCAACGGCTCGTTGGGCAAACGGTTGAGTGATGAGGAACTCGACACGATCGATCTGGTTCTGCTTGACCTGAAAGCCTGGGATCCGGACCGGCATCGCCGGCTCACCGGTATGGACGTGGGTCCGACACTGGACTTTGCGCGCCGCCTGGCGGAACGAAAAAAGCCTGTCTGGGTGCGCTTTGTGCTTGTGCCGGGTTTGACCGATGATCCTGACAACATCGTACCCATCGCGAGGTTCGCTGGAACTCTGGGCAACGTCGAGCGAGTCGATGTGCTGCCCTTTCATCAAATGGGCAAATTCAAGTGGAAGCAACTTGGGCTGGACTACACTCTGGAGACTTGTGCGCCTCCAACGCCCGAAGCCGTTGAACTGGCTTGCGACCTGTTTCGCCGAGAGGGATTGACCGCGTATTGATCACCGGGGTCGTTACAGCCTGAAGTTGTTGGCTGCATACGTTCCCCTTTCGGTTGGATCTCGTTGACGAGCCGTAAGGAAGTGACGTTCGATGTCGAAGAAGCAAAACGGTCATAAGCCGACAGAGGCAACGCTGCGAATTGCGCTTCCCACCGGCGAGACCCAAAAGCGCAAGGTGACCGGGGCCGAGGTCCACATTGGCAGCGGTTCGCACAGTGAAGTTCGAATCAGCGATCCCGATGTATCGGCTACTCACGCAATGATTGTTTTTGACGGTGACGATTACTCTATAGCTGATGAACACGGCCGGGGAGGCACGTTCGTCAACGGAGATCCCATCACAAAACCTCGAAAGCTCGCGCACGGCGATGTCATATGCGTGGGCAAGTCCCAGATCACCTTCAAGCGAAAACACGGCGCCAAAGGTGCTTCTTCGGGGGTTGAAACGAAAGCGCCATCAGGTAATGGAGGATATGAGCTAGAGAAGCGCGAGAAACACGCGAAGCACAAGAAACACGTGAAAGATAAACATAATGGAAAGGCGAATGATCATGCGCTTATCGCAGCTGTAGCAACATCGCCATCACCTAACGGAGCAGCAGAAGCGGAGAGAAAAAAGAATAAAGCGAAAGTGAAAGACAAAGAAAACGAGCGTATCAAGGCCGCCAGGGTGAGGGCCTGGGGAGGCATCATTGCTACCGTCCTCAGCGTCGTTCTGACAGTAACTATTTCCCTTTTGGTGACTCGAATGGGCGGCACCCAGTCGAACGGGGCCGGCGCCCTCGGCGGCGCCAGTTCCTCAAAGAAACTGGCCGGTCTCTCAGACAGCCGCAAGATCAAGGGCGGTACATTCGAGGCATCGGGAGCAGTCGCCGTTTCTGATGCAAACGGCATCTTGTTTGTCGATGATTCCAAGCCTGACCACGTCTTCTACATGCCGGTGAACGCGCTGGGCGAGCAGGAGGGTCCGGTCATTCCCATCCCGCTGGGCGTGTCGGTCGAGAACCCTGAAGGCATCACTCGATTCGGCAAACGCTATATGGTCACAGGCTCGCTCTCGACTGACGCATCGAACGAGAGCGGAGGGATAGCCGTCTTTGACTTTGATGCTCCCACCCAGACTGTTTCCAACGTGGTTGCGTTGACCGGGGTGAGGAAGTTTTTGTTGGACAACGTTCCGGAGCTGAAGGCGTGGGCCCACAAGAGCAGCGTCGACGGTGGGCTCAACGTGGAGGGCATCGCGGTTGATCCTGACCCTGCTCATCCCAGAGTCGTGCTCGGCTTGCGCGGTCCTGTGCTCAATGGAAACGCGCTAGTGGTGCCGATCAGAATAGTCGACCGCCATGCGCCGCTAACGATACAAAATCTGGCAATGGATGAGCCGAACGCAATCCAATTGAATCTCGGTGGCCAGGCGATACGTGATATTCAATACGACAGTCAGTTGAGGACCTTTCTGATAATCAGTGGAGCTCCGGAGACCGAAGATAAGACGGACTTCACGCTTTGGGAGTGGAACGGCGAGGCCAACCAGGCGGACGAACAATCCAGGCCCAAACAGCAGGCGCTGCTCAACAAGAAGATGAAACCAGAGGGGATCGCTCCATTGAGAGTCTCCAATCAATCTTTTGTCTTTATCGTTGGCGACTCGAGCAGCTACGCGAAGATCGACTACATCGCGCCCTAAGCTCAATACGATGTGGTCTCTACCTGTATAAATTGACAGTAGCAACCAACCCTAAACCTACAGTACGATATGGTCTCTACCTGTAAAAAATGACAGTACCAACCACCCAACTCGGTTGGAGAGGTTCAATGCGCTCTTGCTCACGAACCACTTTCGAGTGAGAGTCTGTAGAAGCCAATAAGGACTTGACGGCTCCAATGGAGGCGACACATTCTCCGAGAGAGTAAATCAATGATGACTCGGGGAAAAACAGCGACAATCGGCTTGAACCTCATCGGTACGGCGCTGTTGTGCGCCGGGGGGATTGTGATTTGCCTCTCACCCGCTGTCGCGCGCGCCCAGCGGGCCGTGACTCCCAAAAGGATCCTGGCACTCTACTGGGACAGTAAGGACTACCCCAGCAATGTGGTGTTCGACCAGAGCTTTCAAGAGGTTCTAAAGTCATCTCCGCAGTGGATTGAATGCTATCCCGAGTATCTGGATATTGATCGCTTTCCCGGAGAAGCCCAATCTCGGTTCATGCGTGATTATCTGCGGCAGAAATATGCCGACACGATCGATATCGTCGTTGCCATTGGCGATCCGCCGCTGGATTTCCTGCTCAAAAGCCGTGACGACCTCTTCCCAAGGGCGCCGGTTATATTCCTCGCGAACAAGCCTCCAACGCCCGAGCAGATCGCGGCCGGGCCGGGGTTTACCGGGTTCGTTAATTACGGTCCTTACAGGGAAACCGTGGACCTTGCGCTTAACCTGCATCCCGGTACGGAGCACGTGTTCATTGTCAGCGGGTCGCTCCTCCAAACAAAGATATATGAGAATACGTGCCGATTGGATTTGAAGGATTATGAAAGCCCAGCCACCATCAATTACCTCACGGACCTCTCGCTGGACGAGTTGACGGTCAAGATGAAGAGTCTGCCTGAGCGATCGCTGGTCCTCTACGTTTTCCAGAGGGCAAAGGATGAACAGGGCCGGCTCTTTGATGCGCGTGACATCCTTGCCTTAGTAGCCAAGTCGGCGTCCGTCCCCATTTATGGGATGGCCAGTTGGCAACTCGGCAGAGGCATCGTAGGCGGTTACGTTCGCGCCATGGAAACGAATGGGGCCAGGGCCGCGGGAATCGCCCTACAGATTGCCAATGGCGCGCGGGCGCAGGACATCCCGGTCGATAACGTGCCGATTGCACCCATGTTCGACTGGAGCGAGCTTCAGCGCTGGGGAATAAGCGAGAGCCGTCTTCCGCCCGGCAGCATCGTGCGCTTTCACGTGCCTTCATTCTGGGATGAGAATAAGTGGTACGCGATCGCCGTAATTTCCGTGGTCATCGTTCAATCGCTGCTCATTATGGGATTGGTCATCAACCGCACGCGGCGCAAATGGGCAGAGGAGGCCCTGCGCGAGGCCCAAGAGAGCTTGACGATTGCCGTTGAAGCCTCGCAGATGGGAACTTGGGATCTGGATTTAACCAAAGATTTTTCCGGGCATCGCAGCCTACGACACGATCAGATTTTCGGCTATGACTCCCCACAGACGCAGTGGGGACGGAAAATCGCCAGACGTCACATCGTCGAAGAGGACCGAGAGGTTTTCGACGCGGCGTTCGCCCGCGGAATGAAGACCGGCGAGCTTGAATTCGAGGCGCGCATCCGCTGGGCAAACGGAAGCATTCATTGGATGGCAGTACGCGGGCGTTTCTACTTCAACAAGAGCGGGCAACCCGTGCGCGGGGCGGGGGTGAACTTCGACATCACCGAGCGCAAAAGGGCCGAAGCGGCGCTGCGCGAGAGTGAAGAGCGATTCCGTGGGATTTACGAGCACGCGCCGATGGGCATCGCAATAACCGACTGGCAGTGGTACTTCCAGCATTGCAACTCCGCCTACACCGCTATGCTCGGTTACACCGAGGAGGAACTTAGGCATAAAGTCTTTTCAGAGCTTGTTCACCCAGACGACCGCGACGCCAACATCGCAGAAATCCGCCTTCTAATGGCGGGAGAAGTGCCATTCTTCGAGATTGACAACCGCTATGTGCGTAAGGACGGCGAGATTGTCTGGGTTCACAAGTTAGTCTCCGTCCTGCGCGATGAAAAGGGCGTTCCAGCGTATTTTCTAGCGCTGGTCACCGACATTACCGAGCGGAAGCGGGCGGACGAGGCCCTGCGCGAGAGCGAAGAGCGGTTCAGAAACATGGCTGATACAGCGCCCGTAATGATCTGGATATCGGGCGCAGATAAGCTTTACACATACTTCAACCAGCAATGGCTCACCTTCACCGGCCGCACCATGGGAGAGGAACTCGGCAACGGGTGGACCCGAGAAATTCACCCGGACGATTTCGAGCGCTCGCTTGAGACATACAACACCGCTTTCAACAAGCGCGAGCCGTTCAGAATGGAATACAGACTTCGACGGGTCGACGGCCAGTTCCGCTGGATGCTTGATTCGGGAACGGCTCGGTTCTCGCCCAGCGGAGAATTCCTCGGCTTTATAGGCTCGTGCATCGACATCACTGAACGCAAGGCTGCAGAAAAGTCGCTGGCCGGCTTGAGCGGACAATTGATCCGCGCGAGAGAGAATGAGTGTGCGCGTATCGCAAGGGAGCTACATGATGATTTGAATCAGAGAATGGCGCTCATTTCGATCGAGCTGGAGCAACTTGGGCAGAATTATCCCGCCACAAACGGCGGCTTTCACGGGCGACTGCAGGGGATCCTGAAACAGGCCGCAGATGTCTCGCGAGACATCCACCGAATATCGTACGACCTGCATCCGTCAAAGCTCACTCAACTGGGCCTTGTTGCCGCGGTGACAGGCCTATGCGATGACGCGATGAGCAGTCACCAATTGAAAATAGAATTCCGGTACGACGGCGTTCCGGCCGATCTTCCGAGGGACGTCTCGTTGTGTCTGTATCGAATCGCCCAGGAATGTCTCAATAACGTCATCAAGCACAGCGGCGCCGCTGAGGCTAAGGTTGAATTGCACGGAACCGCGAACGAATTCCGATTGCGCGTCACCGATTCGGGAAAGGGCTTTGACGTCGAATCACCTCAAATCTGGCAGGGGCTGGGTCTGATCAGCATGAGGGAGCGCCTTCGACTGGTCGGAGGACAAATCTCGATCGTGTCGCGTGCCCCGAGCGGGACGCAAATCGACGCGACTGTTCCGCTCGGCCAACTCACCGTTGACTACGAGGACCATTCGCCTGACGAAAGTAGAGGGTCCGCATCGTGCTAATCGCCGGACTGCGGAGGAAATCCTCGACTTTCGCCGGTGTTATGCCGGCGCCTTCTCAGATGTTCCCGCGTGATCAAAACTAACTCTTGCTGTCAGTTCTGACAGTACCTCGCACCGTCCTAAGAAACTATAATCGTTAAAGAGCCGGATCAAATGAGAAGGGAACCGCTACATCCGCAAGAATGCGGAGAAATGGTGCAAGAGTCCGCCGGAGTGGGCTCACCGGTGAGGACATTTCCTGGCAGCGGGCGAGATTCAGGCGCGCCGGCAATATCCGCGGACGAAGCGCTTCGGCGTCTTGCGGCTGGAAACAAACGATTTATCAAGGGCGATACGCATCAGACGAGTTTCCGGAAAGAGACACTTGCGAGTCTCGCTCTGGGCCAGCATCCCTACGCTACCATCCTGGGTTGCAGCGACTCGCGAGTGCCGCCGGAGTTGATCTTCGATGCGGGGCTCGGAGAGCTGTTCGTCATCCGCGTGGCCGGCAACGTGTTGTCGCCTGAGGTCGCGGGAAGCCTGCAGTACGCGGGCGCACATCTGCAGACGCCGCTGTTCGTGGTGCTCGGCCACGAAGGCTGTGGTGCGGTGATCGCGGCCCTCAAAGCCAGACGCCGAGGCGAACGGCAGCGCTCGCGGATCGAGCTTTTGATAAACAGCATCCTGCCCGGCCTGCCGAATTTTGATCCACTCATTTCGGCGCGAGCGCGGCTTTCACAGGCAGTCGAAAGCAACGTGCGTTGGACCATTCGCCAAATACTCGAAACGCCCGAAGCGCAGGCACGGCTGGCCGAACGCCGGATGAAGTTAGTCGGCGCGATATATGAGATCGAATCCGGCCAGGTGAGGTTCCTGAACTGAGATTTGCGGAGGTGCGCAGTGACATGGCTTCAACGCTATCGAATTCGGCATTACATCCGAAACTCAATCGTTGTTCTTCCGGTGTTGGGCATAGTAGCGGCGGTGCTTACAGCCTGGTCTCTTCACTCGATCGAGAAAGATATGGGTTGGGAATCGGAGCGGTCAGTCGAAGCCGTGCGGATCGTAATCGGAACCCTTGCTGCGGCTATGCTTACTTTTATTGTTTTCCTTTCCTCTACGCTCCTGCTCGCGGTACAACTGGCTAGCGCACAGCTAACACCACGCATTATTGCTTTCGTATTCAGAGACCCGGTTACCAAGTTCTCGCTGACGGTCTTTGTTTTCACATTCACCCTTTCGCTTGCCATCCTAATACGAGTCGACGGCACAGTGCCTCTGGTTACACCCAGGCTGGCCGCCTGGTCCTGCGTGGTAAGCCTGTGTGTTTTTTTCTACCTGATCGACCACATAGGCAAGTCGTTACGACCGAGCGGGGTCTTAAAGCAAATCGGGTTGACGGGCCGGAAAGTCATTGTAAGCGTTTATCCTCGACGTCTCGATGAATCGCCGGAGACGCCACGGACCTTTCTGGACGCTCTCGACGAACACCCCCGACAAACGATTGCCAGCCCCGTAGGAGGCGTATTACTCGACTTCGACGTGGACGGACTCACCGCGTTAGCTCGGAACGCCGGCTGTCTTGTTGAACTGGTGCCCCAGGTCGGTGATTTTGTCGCCACTGACGATCCTCTGTTCAGAGTCTATCAAGGCGGAGCAACAGTATCTGTCTACCGACTTTGCCAGTGTGTAGCCGTGGGACAGGAACGTACCCACGAGCAGGATCCAGGGTTGGCCTTTCGCATCATTGTAGATATGGCGTCCAAGGGGCTTTCACCGGCGATCAACGACCCGACCACCGCAGTCCTGGCTATTGACCAGATTCATCACCTCCTTCGCAAAGTGGGAAGCCGGCATTTGTACGAAGGAGTGATTCGGGACGAGAGCGGCCAAGCCCGACTCGTCTATCGCACGCCGGTTTGGCAGGATTTCGTGCAGCTGGCGGTTACCGAGATTCGTCAATTCGGCGGCTCGAGCATACAGATCATTCGGCGGTTGCGAGCGATGCTGGAAAACCTGATTGAAACGTTGCCGGAGGAACGCACAGCCGTTCTTCGTCGAGAGTTGGACTTGCTGCAACGAACCGCGGACCGCTTCTTCGTCGAACCGGAGGAGCGGGCACTTGCGTCGGCCGGCGATTCTCAGGGGATGGGTGGCGCCAGTGAGTGGGGCCACAAGCGCCGCGAGGTTCCAAGGCGCTTTGCGCCAGTTTCGGGTTTGGAGTCCGGAGGCAGACCACGCAAAGTCGGTTGAGAGGCAAAGGATTCAACCTCGATGAACATCGCGCGTCGGATAATATGCCGGGCGAGCCCGGAATTCGGTCACTCAATCCGCCGTGAGCTTCCGGGCGGACCGGTTGGTCGCGACCGACGAGCTTCTGTCTGCAAGGTGACGGCGATTGCATTTCCAGCGTTGCAATTGCTCGCGCTGATTGCCGGCGTTGCGGCTGCAGTTCCTGCCCAGGAGATGGAGGCCAGAGCCTACTCGCGCTCACCTGTTGGCTTTAACCTGTTTTTGTTCAGCTACTCACATCAAAACGGGGATGTGTTGCTTGACTCGGCCCTTCCCCTGACCGATGTCTCGGTGAGCATTAACGCCACAGTTGCCGGCTACGGTCGCAGTTTCGGGCTTATGGGTCATCAAGCCAATGCCAGTGTCGCTATTCCCTATGTCTGGGGGACGGTGCGCGGGACAGTTTTCGAACAGCAACAGGAGGTTACGCGCTCCGGGCCAGGAGACTTAAGGGTGCGCTTGATGGTGAACCTCATTGGCAGCCCGGCCCTGAGCGCGCGCGAGTTTGCTGCTCTAAAGCCCTCGACGACCCTCGGAGCGAGTGTCTCGGTCGTCGTTCCTTCGGGACAATATGATCCGCGCCGCCTGGTTAATATCGGATCGAATCGATGGGTATTTAAGCCGGAGATGGGGCTATCGCATCCGATCGGCCCGTGGACCCTGGAATTAATTGGGGGCGTGTGGTTGTTTGGCGACAACAACGACTTCTTTGGCGGCTCACGGCGCGAACAAAAACCCCTTGCATCATTCCAGGGGCATGTCATCTACACTCTGAAACCCAGAATGTGGATTGCGGGTAACGCGACCTATTACGCCGGAGGACGAACCACCGTAGACGGTCAGGTAAATGCGGACCTGCAGAGCAGCTCTCGCGTTGGGGTGACTTTCTCCTATCCGGTTGGGACGAATCATTCATTAAAGCTTGCGTGGGCCAAAGGCGTTACGGCGCGCATCGGAGGCGACCTGAATACGATCGCTGTGGGCTGGCAGTATAGCTGGCTTAAGTGATGAGTCAAGGTAATCGATAATGCCCACCAATGCTTGGACCACATTGGCGATTCTGATTGCAATGCTTGGCCTGCTGGTATGGAACAGGCTCCCGGTCTGGCTTGTATTCATCGTTACGCTGACGGCGGCAATGACGCTGGGGCTGGCGCCCGCGGCCTCCTTGCTAAAGGGTTTTAGCAATACAGGCGTGATCACGGTAGCCGTGCTGTACCCCGTCGCCGCCGGAATGTACGCGACCGGCGCAATCTCGCTTTTGTCTGAACGGATGATTGGGCTGCCAAAATCAATGACGAAGGCCCAACTGAAAACGTTCGTTCCGGTTTCCCTGGCAAGCGCGTTCATCTACAACACGCCGCTTGTGGCGATGATGATCCCCGCGGTTCGCGAAATCACGCGACGAACAGGTCTCAAGGGCTCGAAGTTGTTTATGGGTTTGAGCTTCCTGGCGCTTCTGGGCGGCAGTATGACGTTGATTGGAACTTCGGTGAATCTGATTATCGCCGCGATGGTTTCCGAAGCAACCGCAAAAGGCGAGCTGAGCGGAATGAAGTCCATTGGATTGTTCGATCCAATGTGGATTGGGCTGCCGGCAACGGTGGCGGGCGTTGCTTTTATGATTCTGGTTGGAACGCGATTGTTGCCGGACAGAAAAAAAAGAGGTGACGCTGGCGCGAAGAAGCGCCTGTATCGAAGCGAGTTTCAAATCGAACCAGGCTCGAACCTTGATGGAAAGAGTCTCGAGCAATCGGGTTTTGCGAAACCGGTTGACTGCCGGCTGGAGTCCATCAAGCGAAACGGCTCACTACCCGAGCTGTCAGCCGGCCAGACTCTCAAACCCGGAGACCTGCTGACTTTTTCATCTTCGGCCGACGTGTTGCCACGCTTATGGACAACTATCGGTATGGCTCCGGTTTATGCGACGGAGATGTCGAGCAAGCGTCACGAACACCAGCTTGTCGAGGTGGTCCTGTCGGCCCGAGCTCCTGCAATCGGACACCTAGTATCCGACCTGCCGCTTCCCGATAGCCCTTATGAGGGGATGTTGGTGGGCGTATCCCGCAATGGCCAGGCTCCTGCGCAATCGCTTGGCGATCTCCGGCTTGAGGCCGGTGATGCCGCGATCGTCGAGGTGAATGACGCGTTCTTTTACGAGAATCGCACCGAGACAGACTTCATTCTGATAAAACGCCTCGAGGGATTCCGCGTGCAACGAATTGACCGCGCGCTGGTCGCAAGCGCAATCACGGTTGCAATGGTTGCGTTGGCAGCCCTGGGGGTGATGAGCCTGCTCAACGCAGCGCTTCTTGCAACCTTAGCGATGCTTCTCACGGGCTGTCTGACCATCCCGCGCGCGTGGGAGAGTTTCGACGTGAAGACCATTGTGGTGCTGGGCTCCGCTGTGGGTCTGGAGTCCGCGGTAACCGGAAGCGGTCTGGCCAAGTCCGTCGCAACCTTCCTTGCGGGGATCGGCAGCAACAGCCCGGTGATAGCCCTGGTTGCGGTCTTCGTCGGAACGGTGGTGCTCACGAATGTTATCTCAAACGTCGCATCGGCGGTGCTCATGTTTTCGGTAGCGGTGTCCCTGGCTACAAACCTGAACGTGAGCTTCATGCCGTTCGCGATGATTCTCATGCTCGCTGCTTCCTGCGGGTTCATCAATCCGGCCGCCATTCAGACCAATCTGATGGTCCAGGGACCCGGAGGATATACATTCGGCGACTTCGCCAGGGTGGGGCTGCCGCTCACCGTGCTGGTCGGCGTGGTGGTGCTGGTGCTCGCGCCAATCGTTTACGGCTTTTGAGGAAAAATCAGATGAGAAACATATGAAAGGACTATTACAATGAAATCAGCGAACCAGGCGACGCCGGTCCTGCAGAAATCCGAGCAATCCGATGACACACAAAAACTCCTCCAGCAATACGGCTGCGGGCCAATTCCGTTAGCCGGAACCGATAACGCGTTCTATGAACGCCATCTCGTGTTCGACAACGTTCTCGACCTTTTGGACGCAGGCCCACGCGAACGATTCGAGGCGGTCGCCCGTTCTATTCGAGACGTTCTGGCACAGCGATGGGTTCAGACTGAGAAGACCTACGAGCGTGAGAATCCTAAGAGAGCCTATTACCTCTCAATGGAGTTTCTCATTGGCCGCACCCTCGCCAACAACATAACAAACCTTTTGCTTGGCCCGGTTGCAAAACAGGCGATAAAGCAGAAGAACATCGACTTGCTCGAGTTGATCGAACAGGAACCCGATGCCGGATTGGGAAACGGCGGACTCGGGCGGCTGGCGGCTTGTTTCATCGAATCAATGGCGACGATGCAGCTTCCGGCGATGGGCTACGGACTACGATACGAATACGGCATCTTCAAGCAATCGATCAGGAACGGCTGGCAACACGAAGAGGCAGACAATTGGCTGCGTCGCCCGGACCCCTGGGAGGTCGTAAGGCCGTACGACATTGTCGAAGTCAATCTCAACTGCTCATTCGAAATTCAAGGGGGCACATTACACGCCATTCCGGGCCGCCCCTCCACCCTGATCGGCATCCCGTTTGATCGTCCGGTAGTGGGCTATGGAGGAGCTACCATCAACACTTTGCGACTTTGGGCCGCCGCGGCGCCCGATTTCTTCAACTTTCGGGAGTTCAGCGGAGGTGATTTTGTCGGCGCGCTGGCCGAAACGCTCACGGCTGAGTCACTCACTCGAGTTCTCTATCCCGACGACTCCACAAGCCAGGGTCAGGGACTCCGATTCGTGCAGGAGTATTTTCTGGTCGCCTGCTCGTTGGCCGATCTGGTGCGCCGCTTCCGTCGCAGCAACAGCGACTGGAGCTTGCTCCCGGAGAAAATAGCGATCCAGCTCAACGACACACATCCGGCAATGGCGGTTCCGGAGTTGATGCGAATTCTTCTCGACGACGCGCAGTTTGGGTGGGACCGGGCGTGGGATATCACGAAACGGGCGCTGGCCTACACCAACCACACACTACTGCCCGAGGCTCTCGAGAAATGGCCGCTAACATGGTTTGAGCTCGTGCTCCCGCGTCACCTGGAGATAATCCTCGAGATCAACCGGCGCCTGCTTGATGATGTTGAGACCCGCTTTCCCGGCGATGAGAAACGTGTCGGTAACGTGAGCATCGTCGAAGAAGGCTCCGAACGACGAATTCGAATGGCCAACCTGGCAATCGTCGGCTCGCACAGTACCAACGGAGTAGCCGGCATACACTCAGGACTGCTGCGCACGACGACGGTCAAAGACCTGGCGGACATGTATCCTGAGCGTTTTAACAACAAGACCAACGGAGTAACTCCCCGCCGCTGGCTGCTGCTTGCAAACCCATCACTCGCTGGCGCGATCAGCGATGTCATCGGAGATGGCTGGATCACGGATCTGGATCAACTAAACCTCCTCAAGCCGCTTGCCGGCGACAAGGCTTTTCACGACGCATTTCGCAAGGCGAAGCGCGAGGCGAAGTCGCAATTTGCTGATTGGCTAAAAACGGCATCCGGACAGGTGATCGATCCGGAATCCATCTTCGATTGCCAGGTAAAGCGGATTCACGAATACAAGAGGCAACTGCTCAATGTGCTGCGAATCGTGGTGCTTTACAACCGACTGCGAGAGAATCCGGACCTCGACATTCCGCCGCGGACGTTTTTCTTCGCAGGGAAGGCCGCGCCGGCTTACCATCTCGCCAAGCTCATAATCAAGCTCATCAACAACCTGGCAGGCACCATCGACGGCGATCCTGTCGTGCGAGGCCGTCTCAAAGTCGTGTTTCTGCCTGAGTACTGCGTTTCGCTCGCCGAGCGGTTGATCCCCGCCAGCGACGTTTCCAACCAGATATCGACTGCCGGCTACGAGGCAAGCGGCACGAGCAACATGAAGTTCATGATGAACGGGGCGCTGACCATCGGGACTCGCGACGGCGCGACAATCGAGATGGCCGAAGAAGCCGGAGAGGACAACCTATTCCTGTTTGGCCTGACCGCGGAAGAGGTAGTCAACGGCCGCGAGTGGTATAGCCCATACTGGCACTATGAAAACGAGCCTGAGACCCGTCAGACCTTGGACCTTATTTCCTCGGACTATTTCAGTCGAAACGAGCCCGGCGTCTTCGCGCCAATATCTGCGTTGCTCCTCGCGCGCGGCGACTACTACAGACATCTGGCAGACCTAACTTCTTATCTCGAGGCAGACAAACGGCTGAGTGAATTGTATCGCGACCCGGACGGCTGGGCTCGTAAAGCAATTCTGAATGTTGCCGCCTCCGGGAAGTTTTCCAGCGACCGGACGATCGCCCAGTACGCAGCCGACATTTGGAGGGTAAAGCCATGCCCGGTGTCATAAGAACGTCGACAAGGTAGAGAACACCAGTCATGGGCGACACTCATAGTGGCGACGGCAATTTGCTCACCGAGAGAGAGCTGGGCCTGCTACAACTCTCAACGGTTTTGTACTATCTGCACGAAAGCAACCCGGACAATGGGCTGGTCCGCGACAAGACCGACCCGAACGCTCCGGTCAGTATCGCCGCCTGCGGCATGGCGCTGGCGACAGTTCCGATCATCGTCGAACGCGGCATCCTCTCCCGAGATTTCGCCGCCAAGATCACAAGGAAACGACTTCGTTTTTTGCTCGACTGCCCACAAGGTCCCGAGCCGGACGCCACCGGATACAAAGGGTTCTTCTACCATTTCCTGAACATCGAAACGGGTCGCCGAGTTTGGCAGTGCGAGCTCTCCACTATCGATTCCGCGTTTCTGTTCGCGGGTGCTTTGACAGCCGGCACCTACTTCGACCGTGACACTCCCGACGAGGTCGAGATCAGAAGCTTAGCCGATACGCTCTTCGGTCGGGCAGACTGGAATTGGGCTCGTAATGGCGAACCGACCCTGACACATGGCTGGAGACCCGAAGACGGATTCATCCAACACCGATGGCAAGGCTACGACGAAGGTTTGCTGCTTTACATCCTCGGGCTCGGTTCGCCGACGCATCCGTTGCCGCCCGATAGTTATCGCTCGTATTGTTCGACCTACCAGTGGAAGAGAATCTACGACCGCGAATTGCTTTACTCGGGGCCGCTATTCACACATCAACTCTCTCATATGTGGATTGACTTTCGGGGCATTCGTGACGAATTCATGCGTGCGCGCGGCAGCGACTACTTTGAGAATAGCCGGCAAGCGACGTTTGTGCATCAAGAATACGCGATCCGGAATCCCATGAATTTCGCCGGCTACGGCGAACACTGTTGGGGATTCACGGCGTGCGACGGGCCCGGTTGGGTCAGTCGTCCGGTCAACGGCCTCGAGCGGGAGTTCTTCGACTATTACGCTCGAGGCGCCCCGTTTGGTCCTGACGACGGCACTGTCGCGCCATGGGTTGTTGTGGCATCGCTACCATTTGCTCCTGAAATCGTCATACCAAGCGTGCGGCATTTTGCGCGAATGGAATTAGGAATGACGCGGACATATGGGTTCAAGCCGTCGATCAATCAATCGTTCGCTGTGCCCGATAGCCCCACCGGTTGGTGGGTCACGCCGTATCACTTTGGAATTGATCAGGGCCCCGTCGTGCTTATGGTCGAGAACTACCGGACCGGTCTGCTCTGGAACCTCATGCGCCGTTGCCCGACATTGGTCACCGGACTGCGGCGGGCGGGATTTAGTGGCGGTTGGCTTGGTTCTGTTTCGGGAAACATCTAGGAGTTCAATCGGTGCGCTGTTACGACTCGATATTATCCAACCTGTAAATTCTGACAGTATTGTTCCAATCCGGTTCAAAGTAGAATGAAATATGAAGGTATCGGACTGTTGAGGAGGATGGTTATTCACTTTCTGAAAGCGGTAGTTCCATGAAAGATCAGAGAGAGAAGGTGCAAATGCCCCTCGCAGCCCTCACACCTCTTGGTCGTGTTAATCATTGCCCGTCTCGCCCTACCAACATCGCGAATCTGCTGCTTGAACCGCTTGCCCACAGGGCAATAAGCCAAAACTAGATTGGGTGGAGTTACTCGAAACCGGAACACGACGCGACAATACAGGACCGACATCTGGAGGACACTACATGTCCGGTATCTCAGTCACAGCCTCAAGGGAGGGTGATCCGAAGCGCAACCAAACAGTGTCGCCGATGGCTGGCAAGCCGGCCTCAGAAGAGATGCTGGTTGATTTAATTCGCCTCGAGCGCGAGTACTTTGCACGCGTGCCAGACGTCGATGATCGAAGTCAGCTAGTCAGCTTCGGAACGAGCGGACACCGCGGCTCATCCCTGAGCGCTTCATTCAATGAGGCTCATATTCTTGCCATAACTCAGGCCATTTGCGACTACCGACGGACTCAGGGCACAAACGGTCCGCTCTTCATGGGCAAGGACACCCACGCGCTATCACGTCCAGCGCAGTGTACGGCGCTCGAGGTACTGGCGGCCAACGAAGTGGAGACCGTAATTCAGCAAGGGGACGGGATCACTCCAACGCCGGTCATCTCTCGAGCCATTCTTGTATACAACCGCGAACGAAAGCAGAACTTAGCTGACGGGATTGTGGTTACCCCTTCGCACAATCCACCGGAGGATGGCGGCATCAAGTACAATCCGCCTCACGGCGGTCCAGCGGATGCTGGCGCCACTCGCTGGATCGAAGATCGAGCTAACCGACTGCTCCGAGGTGGAAACGCTTCGATCAAGCGCTTGACGTTCGAAAACGCCGTCAAAGCGGCAACCACCCATCAGGAAGATTTCATCATTCCCTACATCAACGACCTTCAGAGCGTTGTTGACATGGAAGTGATCCGTGCTGCCCGCCTCAGTCTAGCCGTCGATCCGCTTGGAGGCGCCGGCCTTCCATTCTGGGATCCGATCAATTCCAAGTACAAACTGGACATCGCGATCGTCAATCCCTCCATCGATGCCACGTTTTCATTCATGACGGTAGATCGTGATGGAAAGATACGCATGGATCCATCGAGCCCTTACGCCATGGCCCGGCTCGTGAAGTTGAAGGATCGATATCGCGTTGCCTTCGCCAACGACCCTGATGCGGACCGACACGGGATTGTCACAGCCAGCGCGGGATTAATGAATCCCAATCATTACCTTTCAGTCGCCATCCGGTATCTGCTGAGTCACCGCTCAGAGTGGCCCGCTCAAGCCGCTATCGGCAAAACACTCGTAAGCAGCCAAATGATCGATCGCGTAGTTCAAAAGCTTGGCCGCCGCCTTTTGGAGACGCCGGTGGGATTCAAGTGGTTCGTGCAGGGACTCTTTGACGGCTCGGTCTGTTTCGGCGGTGAAGAAAGCGCCGGAGCCAGTTTTCTTCGTCGTGATGGTACCGTTTGGACCACCGATAAAGACGGTCTGATCTTGAACTTGTTAGCCGCCGAGATCACCGCGCGAACCGACAAGGATCCAAGTGAACACTTCACTGAAATGGCTGCTGAGTTTGGCATGCCTTACTACACACGCATCGACAGGCCCGCCACCGCGGAGCAGAAGGCGAAGCTGGTGGCGCTCTCACCGGAATCGGTCCTGGCATCAACTCTGGCTGGCGAACCAATAATTGAGAGGCTGACTCACGCGCCAGGCAACGGCGCGTCAATCGGCGGTCTAAAAGTGGTTTCCAGGAACGGCTGGTTTGCGGCCCGACCCTCCGGAACCGAAAACATTTATAAGATCTACGCAGAAAGCTTCCGCGACCAGGGTCACCTGGACGCCATCGTGAGCGAGGCCCAGGAGATTGTCAAAGATGCTCTGGCCAGTTCACAAGAGAGGTAAGGAATGAAAGCAACAATACTGCTCAACAACCTCGGCCAGAATCTCTGGCTCGACAACATCACCCGTGACTTGCTCAACAAGGGGACGCTCAAACGCTACATCGAAGAGCTATCGGTGACCGGGTTAACCTCGAATCCAACAATCTTTGAGGAGGCCATCAAACAGAGCACTGCCTACGACGCCGACATCCGCGCGAAGATAAAGGAAGGCAAGTCAGAGGAGGAGATCTTCTTCGATCTCGTTCTGGATGATCTCAGTCGCGCAGCGGACTTGTTTCGACCGATCTACTAACGATCGAACGGGGTCAACGGCTGGGTGTCTTTGGAAGTATCGCCGTTGTTGGCCTCCGACACGGCGAAGACCCTGACCGCAGCCAAAGATCTCTTTGCCAGGGCTGCGCGACCCAACCTCTTCATTGAGATCCCCGGCACGACGCAAGGTTTGCCCGCCATCGAAGAGGCGATCTTTGCCGGTGTGCCGATCAACGTCACCCTTTTGTTTTCTCGCGAACACTATCTGGCGGCTGCTGAGGCGTTCTTGCGCGGAATCGAACGACGCATCGATGCCGGGCTCAAGCCGAATGTTGGCTGTGCGGCTTCGGTGTTTGTCAGCCGTTGGGATGGCGCAGTCATCGGCAAGGTGCCCGATGAACTAAGAAATCGATTGGGCATCGCCATTGCAGAGCGCACGTACAAGGCGGCGCGCACCCTTTTCAGTTCTCCGCGCTGGCACCGCATCTACAGTGCCGGCGTGTGGCCGCAACGACTCCTGTGGGCCAGCACCGGGATCAACGATCCCTTGGCCTCTGACGTCCTGTACTTAAAGGCGCTCGCGGCGCCATTCACCATCAACACCATGCCCGAGGGCACCTTGAAAGCCCTCGCCGAGCACACCGAACTCGGCGCAATCATGGCGACGGACGGCGGCGATTGCGAGGAAGTGCTAGCAGAGTTTGCGAAGGCCGGCATAGATGTCGATTCCCTCGCTACCGAGCTTCAGGAGGAAGGGGCTAAGTCGTTTTCCAACTCCTGGAATGAGTTGATGGCGGTGATCGCATCAAAGAGCTCTGGCCTGAAGCACGCTATGGCGGCACACAAGACAATCTTTGCAGTAAAGGAGCCATATGATTCCAACTAGATCTTTAGTCAGCGACTTAAGCAGTTACGGCGTCGCCCGGTCGACGATACATGGCGCACCTTTGAGTGCGGAGGAGGTTCGCAAGACGGATGCCTTTTGGCGCGCCTGCAATTACCTCGCGTTAGGGATGATTTATCTTCAGGATAATCCCCTCCTTCGCGAACCGCTCAGGCCGGGACACATAAAGAGCCGCATGCTTGGCCACTGGGGCGCCAGTCCGGCCCTGTCGTTCGTCTACGCGCACTTGAACCGGGTCATCAAGAAGCACGATCTCGACATGATTTTCATGGCGGGACCGGGACATGGAGCGCCCGGTGTGATCGGTCCTGTGTATTTGGAAGGCGCTTATTCTGAAATCTATCCCGACAAGAGCCAGGATGAAGAGGGCCTGGCGCGTTTCTTCAAGCAATTCTCGTTTCCCGGCGGCATCGGAAGCCATTGCACACCCGAAACACCCGGATCCATTCACGAAGGGGGTGAACTCGGCTACGTGTTGTCACACGCTTGCGGCGCTGCCTTCGACAACCCTGACTTGATCGTCGCCGCCGTCGTTGGTGACGGCGAAGCTGAAACCGGTCCGCTGGCGACTTCATGGCACATCAATAAGTTTCTCAACCCAATTCGGGACGGCGCGGTGCTGCCGATCCTCAACCTGAACGGATACAAGATAAACAATCCGACGCTGCTGGCGCGCATCAGCCACGAGGAACTTGAGAACCTGTTCAAAGGCTACGGCTATACGCCATGCTTTGTAGAAGGATCTGATGCTGAAACCATGCACCAGGCAATGGCGGCCACGCTGGACCACTGTGTACAGACCATCAGATCAGTGCAGTCGGAATGCCGCAGCACCGGGACCGCCGTGCGCCCTCGCTGGCCGATGATAGTCCTGCGTACGCCAAAGGGTTGGACCGCTCCCTCCGAAGTCGATGGTCACAAGCTCGAAGGGATATGGCGGTCACACCAGGTGCCGCTGGCCGGAGTCAAAACAAACCCTGCGCACTTGAAAATGCTCGAGGACTGGATGCGCAGCTACAAGCCCGAGGAATTGTTCGACTCCAATGGCTCTCTGATACGAGAACTGGCCGAGTTGACACCTTCGGGCAATCGCCGCATGGGGGCCAACCCTCACGCCAATGGCGGACTGCTCAAGAAGGCCCTTCACCTGCCCGACTTCAAGGAATACGCGATCGAGTTTGAAAAGCCGGGTCAGATCGAAGCAGAGAACACACGACCCCTGGCCAATTACCTTCGCGATGTCATGAAATCCAACATGGACCAATTCCGCATTTTTGGACCCGATGAAAACTCCTCCAACAGGCTGGGCGCGGTGTATGAAGTCAGCAAGAAGTTGTGGATGCTCGAGTACTTTCCGGAGGACAACGACGGTGGAGAGCTCTCTACCGACGGCCGCGTGATAGAAATGCTCAGCGAACACACGGTTGAAGGCATGCTTGAGGGCTACGTTCTCAGTGGACGGCACGGCTTCTTTTCCACCTATGAAGCATTCGCGCATGTCATCGACTCAATGTTCAACCAGCATGCCAAGTGGCTTACGATCTGCAATGAGCTCTCCTGGCGACGCCCAATTCCATCACTCAACCTGCTGATTACGTCCACGGTTTGGCGACAGGATCACAACGGCTTTACGCATCAGGATCCCGGTTTCATCGATGTGGTCGTGAACAAACGCGCTGAAGTAACTCGGATCTACATGCCGCCGGATTGCAATAGCCTGCTGTCGGTGACCGACCATTGTCTGCGAAGCGAGAACTACATCAACGTAATCGTTTGCGACAAACAGCTCCACCTGCAGTACCTGAATATGGACACCGCAATCACTCACTGCACGAAGGGTATCAGCATCTGGAGCCAGGCTAGCAACGATCAGGGACAAGAACCGGACGTGGTGATGGCTTGCGCCGGCGACATCCCAACCCAGGAGGCTTTGGCCGCCACAGCAATGTTGCGAACGGAATTCCCCGATCTGAAGATCCGTTTTATCAATGTCGTTGACCTCTTCAAGCTTCAATCCGACAGGGAACACCCACACGGTCTGAGCGATCGCGACTTCGACAGCCTGTTTACCGTCGACAAACCAATCGTCTTCAACTTCCACGGCTACCCCTGGCTGGTTCACAGGCTCACCTACAACAGAACCAACCACAAAAACCTACACGTGCGCGGTTACAAGGAACGAGGCAACATAAACACCCCTCTTGAGCTGGCGATCGAGAACGAGATCGACCGCTTCAGTCTGGCCATCGATGTGATCGACCGGGTGCCTAAACTGAGAGCGACCGGCTCGCACGCCAAAGAAAAGTTCAGAAATGAGCAGATCTCTTGTCGCCAGT
The DNA here is from genome assembly GCA_035649735.1 of Blastocatellia bacterium. GTDB lineage: Bacteria > Acidobacteriota > Blastocatellia > UBA7656 > UBA7656 > Onstottus_A. The sequence continues at coordinate 29,155 of DASRIZ010000341.1, forward strand.
ACGCGCACGAGCATGGGATCGACAAACCCGAAGTGGTCGCATGGCGCTGGCCGTTCTAGCGAATGGGCACCGACAGCCTCAATGAACAATCAATCGTTCGTTTTCGAATCGAAAGGAGCACAACGAGATGACGTTATTGCGATTTGAGTTGGCAACAACGGCTTTGGGCGGATTGGCCGTCAGGTTTATAAGGCGACCCGCGAACGTTATGACAAGGAAATCGATGTCGTAGCGGTCAATGATATTGGCCAAATCCTGGTCCATTATCTGCGGTGTAGAAGATGTGAAGGCTGAAAATGTCCGACACGCTTGTCAATCAAGTAACCACGAACCGGACGAAGATTGTGGCGACCATAGGCCCGGCCTCACGCTCGCCGGAGATCTTGCGTCAGCTTATCGAGACCGGCGTCAACGTATTCCGACTGAACTTCTCCCACGGGACACACGAGGAGCATTCCACCACGCTTGCCAACATCCGATCGTTGAGCCGGGAGATGGGCCGGCACGTCGCCGTTTTGCAGGACCTGTGCGGGCCGAAGATACGGCTCGGTACAATCCCCGGCGACACGGTGGAGTGCCTTCCGGGTGAGGAATTCACGCTGGTCGCCGAACGGTGGTCCTCAAAGAGTTCGCGGGAACTTACGTGCACGCACTCTGAACTGCCGAACGATCTAAAGCCTGGAGAGACGGTTCTGTTTGCCGACGGCACGGTAGCCATGTTGGTCATCGAGACTGCCCCGGGGCAAGCGCGTCTGAAGGTAACCCTTCCCGGGCGGCTGCGCTCGCGTCAGGGTATTAACCTGCCCGGCTCCGAGCTGGCCTTGAAATCGCTAACCGACAAGGATCTGCGCGATCTCGATTGGACGGGGCGGCACGCAGACGATGTCGAGTTCGTGGGCCTATCGTTCGTGCGCTGCCCGGAAGACGTCACGCTACTGCGGCAAGAACTGCGGTCGAGGAAGTGTCCGGCGCGGATCGTGGTCAAGATCGAAAAGCCTCAGGCACTGCGGCATCTGGAAGAGATTGTCGCCGCCACCGACTGCGTCATGGTGGCGCGTGGCGACCTGGGTGTTGAAATGGAAGTGCAACGGGTGCCGGCCATCCAAAAGAGGATCATCGCGCTGTGTAATCAGGCGCACCGTCCAGTTATCACAGCCACACAGATGCTAAACAGCATGGAACACTCCAGCCGCCCGACACGCGCCGAGGCGAGCGATGTGTTCAATGCCGTCATTGATGGCACAGACGCCGTCATGTTGTCGGGCGAAAGCGCTGTTGGCCAGTATCCCGTCGAAGCGGTGGCCACCATGCGCCAGATATGTGTAGAAGCCGAGGCGTGTCTGGAATCGGGTCGCCGGTCGCCGCTTGGCGAGTCGGCCTCGCTGGCAGGGCTGATCGACCCGATCACCGAGGCTACAGTAGACGCTGCCCATCTGATGACCGAACGGCTCAACGCGCCGCTGATAGTGGTCGCAACCGATTCGGGCCGCACGGCGTTGGCGCTCAGCAATCGCAGACCCACCGCGACAATCCTCGCCCTGACTCGGACGGAACGGACTGCTCGGACCCTTGCACTGTGCTGGGGCGTGACGCCTTTGCTATTGCCTGAATCGTCCTCGGCGGAACAGGACCTTGCCTTCGCAATCGACTGGACAAAATCACACCGCCTGGTCCAACCCGGCCAACACGTCGTGCTGCTGCGTGGCCAGATCGGCGGACGACCCGAGAGCCGGGCTGTGCTCGCGGGCACGGTACATGAAATCGGTTGAATCCTGGAGACTACATGAGCACTACGAATGTTACGCAAAGGACAAACGCTGTGGGGCTTGGCGACGAGCAAGCAGTCAAAAAGGTTTTGATCGACTCCATCCTCGGACTATGGGATGTCGTCAACAACCTGTCACGCCTTCGTCCATCAAAGCGAGACCAGTACCGCGTGACGATCTTCGGTTCGGCCAGAGCCAAACCCGGGTCGTTCGACTTCGAAGAGACCAAGCGAGTGGCCGCTGCCCTGGCTGAGATGGGCTGCGACATTGTCACTGGAGGCGGCCCCGGACTTATGCAAGCGGCCAATGAAGGAGCAAGGCTCGCGGGCAACGGTCGCAAGTCCATAGGCATCCGCGTTGATCTGCCTTTCGAGCAGGAGGTCAATCCGTTTGTCGAGCTGGCTTTTGAACATCGAACATTTTTTACGCGTCTCCATCATTTCGTTCTGGCGTCCGACGCATACATCGTGGCGCCCGGCGGCATCGGCACCGTTCTGGAGATGATGATGATCTGGCAGTTGCTTCAGGTGCGGCACCTCGACAACACACCGTTGATTTTGGTGGGACGAATGTGGCCAGGACTGATCGACTGGGCGCGGGGCGCGATGACCTCCGTCGAAACCCCGTTCGCAAATGCCGGCGATATCGAGATCCCCAGATGCGTCGCCGACGCCAACGAGGCCATCGCGCTCATCCGCGAGCACCACTCGGAGCGGCGTCTCGCGCAAGTGGTTCTGTAGATCGAGGATCCGGTCGGCCGAATCCAGATCAGTCCCCATTTTCACGGCCTCAGCAGGTTTAAGGTCGGGTGACTTGCCCCGCTAAATCGATGAGCTCAGACCTCAAGAGGACGGTGGCAAGCCGTCCTTCCCTACTTTGAACCTGCTGAGATCTTCACTATGCCTTATCAACAAAGTTAAGCCTGACACCTCTTAAGACACCTCTAACAAATTGAAGATTAAACTCTGCCGGCGCTCCCTGCATTGCCTGTGATTTTATTTCCACTGGCCTGTCAGAATTGACGGTGTGAAGGACCCGTCTCTAATCCTTATCATTAAGAGAGCACCCTTCGTGCCGATGGATAGCAATTACCGCCCGTGCGCAGGGGCGTGGGCCTTTGCCGCGAGCACCCTGATTGTGACCGGGCCTTAATCAGCCCGCAAGCCGAGGAGGAATCACATGGAATGGAAGATCATCGTATTGAACTTCCTCTACGCCGCGCTCGGAGTGATGCTCATGTTCATTACGTATCGCGTCTTTGACTGGCTCACTCCGCAGGTAGATTTCCCCCAAGAGTTGCGCAAGGGCAATGTCGCGGTGGCCATCTTCATCGCCGCCATCTTTGTTTCGATTGCCCTCATCATTGGAGGAGCGCTGAAATGAAAAAGAGGCTGATCAAATCATTGCTGTTGTGTATCGCCTTTATCGCGCTTGGCAGCGCCTCGACCGCGTTGGCCGAAACGGTGACCGACCGCTACGACGACACGTTCCGGAAGTATGCGCAGCGGTTCTTCGGCCCGGGCTACGACTGGCGCCTCTTCAAGGCCCAGGCGATGGCCGAAAGCAATCTCGACATGAACGCCAAGAGCTGGGTCGGCGC
>DASRIZ010000342.1:0-8497 GCA_035649735.1 Blastocatellia bacterium
AAGACACCTGGCGTCGCGACCGCCCGCTTACGGAGATCGCCCTGCCGGCCCTGCCAGGAAAGCGTTCCGTCGCGGTAATGTATTTCGATAGTCAATCAAGCAATCCTAATCTGGACTGGTTGCGCGAAGGGCTGGCCGATATGCTCATCACCAACCTTTCTCGTTCCGACAAGCTGACGGTGCTCAACCGTCGGCAGCTTCACCTGTTGCTGGAAAGAATGGGCTACAACAGAGGCGATGATATTCAGCTCTACGACGCGCATTATATTGCCCAGGTAAGCCGCGCAGAGGTCATTGCCCTTGGCAGCTTTACCGCCGTTGATGAAAGCATCCGCATAGATGTGCAGTTGTACGACAGTCGCAATAACCAGCTTATCGCCTCAGAGCGGTTGGTCGTGGATACGCCCAAAGATATTCTCACCAACATAGATTTTCTCTCATTGAAACTGGCAGCCCATTTGGGAGCAGGCTCCGAAGACCAGGAGAAGAAGCGCGGCCTGGCTGACGTGACGACCAATAACCTCGAAGCCTATCGCTGCTACTCGCTCGCAGTCGAAAAAGCCCAGGCGCTCCATAATGAAGAAGCCATCGTGCTTCTGGAAAAAGCGGTGGCGCTCGATCCGCAATTTGCTATGGCTTACGGGCGGATCGGGTATGCCTATGCGGTAACCGGAGTTCACGCGGTAAAAGGCAGACCTTACCTGGAAAAGGCATTTCAACTGTCGAATAGGTTGACCGAAAAGGACAGGCTTTATATCGTCGCCTGGTACGCCTTAGCCAATTTCGATTACACCAACGCGATTGACCCGTTCAAAAAAATCATTGCTCAGTATCCTTTGGAAATCGAAGCCTATTTGAGGTTGGGCTATCTGCTTCGAGGCGAAGGAAAGTGCGAAGAAGCCATCGCTATATTGAAACAGAGTCTTGCCATCGACCCAGAGGCCGGCGACCTCTATAACGCGCTGGGGATGGTCTATCTTGACCTCTATCATTACGACGAAGCGATTGCCGCACATCGGCGCTATGTTGAATTAACTCCCGATGAAGCCAATGCTCATGACAGTCTGGGGATGAGCTATCAGTGCGCCGGGCGTTACGATGAGGCAATTGCCGAGTACAGCCGTGCGCTCGCGCTCAAGCCGGAATTTCACCTTGCCCATTACCATCTTGGTAACACTTATTTTCAATCGGGTCGTTATCAGGCAGCCATTGCCCAATATCACAAAGGCGTGGAAGTAGCGCCCAATGACAGAGATCGCGCAGTCGGTTATGACCGAATTGCCAGGGTATATCTGTGCAAGCGCGATCTCAGTCAGGCAGCAGCCTTGTCGAAATTGACGCTTCAACACGAAAAGAGTTATGTCTGGACGCCACTGATCATGGCCCACCAGCAAGGCAATCTAAAGCTGGCTGAAAAGTTCAAAGCCATCCTCTTTTCAGAATCTTCTTTTGGAAGCCGAGGGCAAAGACCTACTTTAAGGTTTGTCTCTTATATGCGCGGTTATCTTGCGCTCAAGAGTGGGCAGCCCGCGGAAGCCATAGCCTATTTCAAAGAAGCCCTCCAATATGCATCGCTGCACTGGGAAATAGATTCTTTTGAAGACTGCCTCGCCAATGCTTACTTTGAATCAGGCAGATTGGATGAAGCCATTGTCGAGTATGAACGGATCCTCAAGATCAATCCGAACTACCCGTTGGCCTATTACCATCTCGCTCAAGCCTTCGAGCAAAAAGGCGAGCCGGACAAAGCTCGCGCTGCCTATGAACACTTTTTGCAAGTATGGAAGAATGCCGATCCTGATTTGCCCGAAATCAGACACAGCAGGAAAAGCGTCAACGGATAAGCATGACATCTGGGGACCAGCTCAGTCTGCACTGGGGCCAGGCCTGGCGGGAGAGGCTTGGTTCGGTCTGTCCCAATTTGCGCTCGGCTCCACCCAGGGCCGGGACGATAAAGATCGCGTTCTCAACAGGCGAGCGCCGATAAAAGCCACAGAATCGCATGTTCGGCCTGGCAGGCTCACCTCCATCGCCGGAGTGAAGCGCCTGTTCGGCGGCGGAACAAGTTGCCAATATTTCCTCCCGAATCAATTTCGTTTTGCCGCTCCGGTCCAAACATTTCTTGAGCGGTGTTGATTTGGCTGGGGATTTCGCCTCATAGCAGCCCTGGGATCAATGCCCACGACTTCTTTCGATAATCGTCGTACTCAGCACCGAAGTAGCCGCGAAGGTGCTGTTCTTCAAGTCGGATCTTTCGCCAATAGGCCGCCGCGATTATGAGCATGGCGAGCAACCCGTGAAGTTCCCCGGATACGATGGCGGTGCCTAGGAACATCCCAAGCATACCGCTGTAGATGGGGTGTCTTAGAATTTGGTATGGACCGGTGCGGATCAGTTGGTGATCGACTTTCGCAGTTATTGCACCGCTCCAATTTCGTCCGAGGTACCGCCGGGCCCAAATTGCCAGCAAAGCTGAACTAGCCTGTATTGTTAGACCAACTGATGCGGCAATCCACGATGAGACCGGTGACCACCGTCGCCTCAGACCGGGCACCGGAAGAAAAGCTATTAACAAAGCTCCATACATCAGGAGCTGATGAAGTTGACGCGAAGCTTGCGACTCTGAGCTGCTTGCCGGCGCAGCGCCTTTTGCGGCCGCACTCCAATAGACGATGAATAACAGCCACAATGCCCCCGAAATCCACAACCCGGGCCCGGCGCTCGTGATCACCAGGTAGAAAGCTCCGGCAATTGCCACCAACAGTACGACAAGTGCGAGAAGAGACCACCGGCCGGGAAGCAAAATCTGAATGCCAGGCAGTTTGAGACAGACTGCACGGCTGTTGAAGTCAGCCTTCTTTGGTTCTGGTTTCTCCATTAGCTTTTGCTGTGATCCTTTGGGAGCTGCCTAACGCCGTACAATGGATTCGACAGGTTCTCCCACTTCGCATCATCGACTGCATTACCGAGCAGTCCAGCCGCCATCGGCAATGAACGTCTGCCCGTCGACGTACGCTGACATGGAGATCGACAACCTCGATTGACGTCTGCTCGAGCGGCCGCGGATCGAATACGCTCGCCGTATGCACGATCCCGTGCAGTGAGCCAAACTCCTCCACTGCCCGGTCGACAAGGCCCGCAGCCGCTTCGGAATCCACAAGGTCCACCTTGGCCGCAACGGCGCGACCCCCGAGCGCAACCACTTTCGCCACCTGCTCGTTCAGGCGATTTGAGGCTTGTTCCCCGATAGCGCAATCAGGAGATGCCTCTGTCCGCGACGGTTCTTTTGGTCTTTACTCATTAACGGAAGTTTTCGATGAGTATGATATCGCTGATGCTTTGATCCGCTTGTGCATACAAAACCGATCGGCCATCGGGAGACACAGTCAATCCGGGCGGCCCTTGAAGCGGATCTCGCTCAATTACTCCGAGCTGCATCACCCGGCGCGTCGCAAAGCTGAAGAACTTGATCGCCGGGCGCCGGGACGCCACGGGCGCGACGAAATAAATGCCTTGCTCCTGCACGGCCCAGTAGCGCCAATACCCGGCAGTCAGCAGTTCCGGCACCTGCCTCTCCTCACCGCCCGCAACCGGCATTTGCCAGATGCCGCCGGGGCCGCGGCCCTTCGTATAGTAGAGCAGCTGACCATCCGGGGACTCAAAGGCTTCAAATCCGCCATGCGCCGTTACCTGAGTGGCCTGCCCGCCGTCAGCCGGCACTCTCCAAGTCTGGAAGTCGCCGCTGCGGTTAGAGCAAAAGTAAATCCAGCGACCATCGCGCGACCAGCTCGGTATCACATCGTGGGAAGGCTCCAGGGTGAGGGCGCGCGGCTTGCCGCCTTTGGCGCTCATAACGTAAATGTCGGAGTTGCCAGCTGGCCGCGCATCGAAAAGAATTTGCTGACCGTCAGGAGACCAACGCGGCGTGCCGACAACCGTGCCCTCCAGGAAAGTCAATTGCGCGGGATTAGAGCCGTTGCTCTCGCACACCCAGATCTCATCACTGCCCGAGCGATCCGAGACAAAGACGACCTTGCTGCCATCCGGAGAGAATTGAGGACTATGGTCTTGGCGCGTGGAGGAAATCAATTTGGTCGGCGAGTTCTGGCGGCCAGCGGCTTGATTGGTGGGACTGGCTCGGTCAAGCCGCACGATATTGGAGTCAAGAGATGAGACATTGTAAGCCAGGCGATTGCCCTGTCGAGAAATCGCTGGTGAATAGGCGTTTTGCCCGGTGACCGCCACACGCTCGGGTGTCCCGCCGGAGACTGCTACCCGCCATAGGCTGAAGCCGCCTCCCCGATTCGACGAGAAAACAATCTCACGACCGTTTGCCGTCCACGCCAGGCTGGGTATCCGCAGCCCATCCGTCGTGAGTTGCCGAAGCTCTCCGCCGTGCGTAGGGATGAGATAAAGATCCTCCGAACTGAAGCTGCCAGACCGGATGAAAACCACGTTCTGCCCGTCAGGTGAAAAAGCGGGTGCATCATCCCCGAAGGACTCCGGGGGCGAAGTCAGTCTTTGCTTGTCACCCTCCTCCACGGAGAGTAAAAAAATGCCGTAGCGTTCCTGTGGTGAAGCTCGGTCCGATATTGCCAGAAACTTCCCATCTGGAGACCAGCTCAGTCTGCACTGGGACCAAGCCTGGCGGGATAGGCTTGGTTCGGTCTGTCCCAATTTGCGCTCGGCTCCACCCAGGGCCGGGACGATAAAGATCGCGTTCTCAACAGGCGAGCGCCGGATAAAAGCCAGGTAACGACCGTCAGGCGACCAGGCAGGACTGATGTCCTCGGCTGGATCTGTCGTCAATCGCAGCGGCGTGCCGGCGCCAATGAGTTTGACATAGAGGTCGAGATTCTCGCCGTTAGCGCCGTTCCACGCAAAAGCGATCTGATTTCCATCGGGCGAGAACGCTGGTTGGTCCGCCGCGCCCGCAAGAGTAGTGAAGGGAATGACTCTTGCGGCCGCCAGAGGAAGATCTTGCTGCTGGCCAAATTTGGAGAGCCAGAGCACGAGGCCCGCTCCCGCTGCCAGGCTAGCAAGTGTCAGCACGGCTGCCAGCTTGTGCCGCCTCGTAGCGCCGACCAAGTACTTCAAAAACTTTTCCAGACCTGACGCATTATGCGCCGCGCTAACGTATGAGGCAGCTTTATTGAAGTTGAGGGTTTGATTAGTAACCGCGCGGCGCTGGGGGTCTGTCCTGTTGAGTATGGTTTCACCGGATGGCGACGAACGTCCAAGCTTGATTTGGAAATCCAAATCGCTTTTGAGATCGCGCAAGTCGGTCAACAAATCCTTGATCTCCTGATAACGTTCCTCACAGCTTTTGCGAAGCGTTTGTTCGACAATGCGCTCAAATTCACGTGGCACGCCGGCAATCAATGAACCCAGCGGCGCAGGCTCGCTCTTCAAGATCTCGGCAATCACATCGCTTGCGGTCTCGCCCACAAACGGCGTCTTGCCCGTCGACATTTCGTAGAGGATAATGCCCAGGCTAAAAATGTCGGTTCGTGCATCGACCGGCAGACCACGCGCCTGTTCGGGCGACATGTAGTTAGGCGTTCCCAACACGGCGCCCGGATGGGTGTTGGTGTGTGGAAGCTGGAGTGTCCTGATGTCGGAATCGGACGGGTTCGAGTCCCTACTTATCTCGGTCAACTTTGCTAAACCGAAGTCCAGCACCTTAACCAGCCCGTCAGCTCTGACCATGATGTTTTCGGGTTTCATGTCGCGGTGGACAATTCCAGCGTCGTTTGCGGCAGCCAGCGCCTGAGCCGTTTGCAACCCGATGTCCAACACTTCATCCAGGGGTAGCGGCCCTCGCTGCAGGCGGGCGCGCAAGGTCTCACCTTCAACAAATTCAGACGCGAGGAAATGCGTATCGCCTTCAGCGCCAAACTCGAAAATCGTGAGGATGTTTGGATGATTCAAGGCAGACGCGGAAAATGCTTCCTGCTCAAAGCGCCGCAAACGCCCTTTGTCCTGGGCGATGTTGTCGGTTAGAAGTTTGAGCGCAACCTTGCGCCGCAAACGCGCATCTTCAGCCAGGTACACAACGCCCATGCCACCCACGCCGAGGAGCGAGAGAATCTGATAATGACCTATCTGTTTTCTTAGAGCGGAAGCTGTTTGATTTTGCGCCATCTGCTTTGCGGCAACATCTAACGCGGGTCGGGGGAGAAATTCTTCCGACTCTGAGTAATTGGATAGCAGTTTTTGTACTTCGGCGCACAGTTCGGCGTCGTCGCCACTCGCTTGTTTCAGAAAGTCCGCGCGATCTTCGGGGACGAATTCCAGCGCTTGATCGAAGAGCTGTCCAATACGTTTATAGCGTTCGGGTGTCATGCCGTTGCGCTCAATTGCTGGTGTAGCCAGGCCTGCGCTATGCGCCAGTCGCGTCGCACGGTGCTGACGGAAACCCGCAGCACTTCGGCGGCTTCCTCGAGACTGAGTCCGCCAAAGAAACGCAACTCAACGGTGCGCGCCTGCCTTGCGTCGAGTTTTTCCAGCGTAGTCAGCGCATCATCCAGCGCGACCAGATCGGGATTGTGCCGCGTGGTGACGGCGACAGCCTCCGAGAGCGAAACCTGAATTGCTTTACCGCCGCGTTTGGCCGCCTGTTGCTCGCGGGCGAATTGCACCAGAATGTGTCGCATCAACGTCGCGGAAACGCCAAAAAAATGTGCGCGGCTTTGCCATTCAACCTGCTGCCAGTCGATCAACCGGGCAAATGCCTCGTTGACCAGCGCGGTTGTTTGCAGAACGTGGCCGCGCCGCTCGCCGGCCAGATAACCGTGCGCAAGCCGGTGAAGCTCCCGATACACCAGCGGCGTCAGTTGGGCCAGTGCATCTTGATCTCCATGGTTCCAAGCGACCAGCAATTGGGTAATGTTCAGTCTCTCTGAGGGCGCCATTTCTACTACGGTTTGCTCAAACTAAGCCAAACACTAACACATTCCCGCTGTTTTCAGCTAGAACGAGGCACGTAAGAAAATACTTTTGTTTCGTGAACACTTTTACTCGCCAATGCCCCCTTATCTAGTGAGAGCGGGAAACGCGCCAATTCCACCTCACTCATTATTGCGAAACGTGTGAAGTTTCAGCGATGGTACGACGAAGGAAGCACTCTTCCAGCTCCGATAACTGGAATCATCATAAACCCCGGCGCCGGTTACGAAATCGTAGCCCGGTGCCCAGAAAAATTGGAGAATGAAAAATGAAAAAAGTTAATCTAACGGTCATAGTTTTGGTCTTAATTGGTCTGCTCATGACCGTTTTGCCAAGCCTTCAGGTCAACGCCGCCGGAGCCCGACAGAGACCATTTTCCGAGTGGCTCGCAGCTCAGGGCGGTGCTGTCGATCCCGCCACCTGTGCTTCGACGGTTGTGGGGTGGTTAACACCTGATTTTGCGACCTTTGCCCGTGCCGATTATTCGGGGAAAATCTGCGACTGCATTACCAACGGCGGCGGGCCGGTCTTTCAACCGGAGTTTAGCGGCACGGTTACCGAGCGTGACCTGCCTGACGGCACGGCGGAGATAAATGTCATTCAGCACTTCACTAATACTTACGTCGTAGCGCGAGACTTTACCCAACCAGGAAATCCGGCGCCTGCGATACTCGGGTACAATGCAACTGAACTCTTTGGTCATCCCGAACTTCAATCGGCGGTCGCCAGCGGAATGATTCAGGTCAAGTTCATCATTGCCCACCCCGGCGATCCGCTGCCTGGTTTAGGTTCTGCCAATTCACTGACATTGAGCGCTCGATTCCAGGGTAGCGGTCCGTTGCGAGCGGCATTTGGTGTTGACGAAGGGACACCGGGCAAGCTGCTCGTCAGCCAGACCGGACTATTTAATATTCCAGGTCAGGGAAACGGTGTTGCCGACAGTTTCCCGGCGGAACTCGTCCGCGTGTTCCAAGCGGGCCATTAAGAATACGTCCGACATTGGCAGTTGTGCAGTCATTGAAAGAGCCAATTGACCAACCATCAGAGACGCGCCGGGACTGCACATCCGCGGCGCGTCTCCGATTTGCAACATTGGATCTAGCAAGAAGTACCGGTGCCGGTACCCTGTTCAACTCCCTTAGTCCGCCGACGAAGTATTATTGACAGTATACGTGTAGGTTATAACCCCGCGACCGCCTTTGGCCTGCTCGGCGTGTTTCTCAGTGACCGGCAAGTCGGCCAGTGACTCTGTCTGCTTATTGTCTTCACAATCCTCATGCTGTTTCATATTTCTTGTCTCCTTTTCATTGATCATCTTCATCGCTTGAGCGCCTCTTTGTGCTCATCTGTTCAGGCGCAAGTTGACTCGAAACTATCCTCCTGGGGGGATACTTGGGTTAGTTGTTGTGTAACGAAACCACCCGGTTGGGGTGGGCAGTGTGGTAGTCGAACCATCGCCACCTTTCGCCTGTTGGGCCTGCTGATCGGTGACCGGCAGATCGGCGAGCTCTTCGGCTCGCGGATGGCTCCTGTCGTTCATCAAACTCTC
>DASRIZ010000343.1:0-17975 GCA_035649735.1 Blastocatellia bacterium
CCACCGACCCCGTGTCGGGGGAGGCGCGATTGCCAAGCTAAACCCTCGCGAGAACCGCCAGCCCTCCACCGACCCTGCGTCGGTGGAGGCAACGACTGGAAGCTACGCGACCGCCGCCACGAGGCAACGACGGACAGTCGCGCATCCACCGACACAAGGTCGAGGAGAGCCGGCGTTCTCGCGAGGGTTTAGCCTCGACAGTCGTTGCCTCCACCGACACAGGGTCGGTGGAGGGCTGGCGGTTCTCGCGAGGGTTTAGCGTGGCAGTCGCGCCTCCACCGACACGGGGTCGGTGGAGGGCCGGCTAAATCGGTTTTTCACACAGTCTCGCAGTTCGTGGGATTTGCAAGAGAAACTGTCCAAACTCCAGACCCAACGGCTTTAAAAGCCGGTGGTGTCGCACGGACGTTTGCTATGGCTGTTTCTTCACTTCAGGCAGCTTGCGCGGCGGGTAATACGGCTTGCCGTTGAGCTTCTGTACTTCCTTCGAGAAACTCGTACCGTAGTTCTTCTCCGCATCCGTCAAAGCCCACGCCTGACGTTTGTAGTTCCAGTTATCCGGATCGAGCCGCTGTGCTTCCTTGAAGTGCGCAATCGCGTCTTCGGCCTTACCGTTCTTGTGCAGATATTCCGCAAGCGCGAACTCGGCATCGGCCATCGAGCGTTCGGCACTCGGCGGTTTGAGCCGTTCCTTTACTTCTTGTTCGTTCATGACAAAAACGCTTCGATCACCATTCGCGACCCAATCGCGAATCGCGTCAAGATACGGGCCCGCATCAATCTGGTGCATGCCTTTGTAGCGGTTATCGACATAAGCCACCTCGTTAGGCCGCACAATCATTCCCTTCTCGTTGATCCATACAGCAGTGGGAACGTTCACCATGTTGTACAGCTGAGTGACCAGATGCTTGTCGTCGATTAACGCCGTGTATTCGGGCTTGGCTGCAGTGATCCATTGTGCGGCATCTTTGGCGCCGCCTGTGTCCTGAGCGATCGAGATGATTTCGAAGTTTTTGTCGTTGAGATCGTGATAGAACTTTTGCCATCCTGGCAAATCAAACCGGCATCCTCACCACGACGCCCAGGTTACCAGCAGAACCTTCTTGCCGCGATAGTCGGCAAGCGAATGCATTTTTCCGTTAATGTCCGGCAGCGTGAAGTTCGGAGCTTTTAGTGAAGCGAGATACGACCCCCGTTCATCCTCACGCTTTCCGAAATACCAGACGCCGTTTTTCTCGTCTCGAGCTACGGGTTGCTTTACCAATGCAGCGAACGACGTAAGGTTGAACCAGGTTTCGGCGCCTCGTTTCGAGATGAAGTCAGCTTTTCTCTTCGCCGGGAGTGGAAAGCACAATTCGTCGCGGCAGACGCCCTGTGGTTTGACGACGAAGCCGGTCGCGCGTTTCAGGTCTTTCATCGTGATCCACAAATCCTTTGACGCCTCGCCGGAGGTGACTAGTGGAGTTAGCCTACCGTCGTAGACCACAACAGCAGGTCGGTCGGCGGCGCGGGTCGTTACAATCGCAAGTAGAATCGCAGTCGAAGCGAAGGTCAGCAGTCTAAGCATGGTTTCAGCTCCTCGATGTGGATTGTCGCGTGCAGAATACTCTCTCGGGTTACGAATGGTAAAGTCATTCAGGATTCATGACATCTTGGAAAACTCGAAATATATGGTTTGTGACAATGTAGAAGCTGTCACAAACCCAGTAGCGCACGGCCGCCACGTTCATATACTGTGGCTCGGGATGACGGCCGTCGGATTTAGGCATATGTTGACTCGAACCATTGTAACGTGGGCAGCACTGGTACTGTTCTCAGCCGGCTTCCAGCCTCGTAGAACCCATCTCCCTCTCCATCTGCCCAACTCGCAACAGCCTGTTCCGAATAGTGACGATGATCCGTTCGACTGCATACTGCGTTTCTCCCAAGCCAAAAATCAGGGCGAGTCTCAGGTTGGCACAATAATCTCACTTGCTGAAGTCTATGCACTGGCAGGAAAACGGGACAAAGCTGTTGAGCTAATGAATCGGGCTCGCCGGGAGGCCGAGACAGAAAAGCCGCGGCAGCCGCCTCCGCCGTTAATCCGCGACCCGGACGAGCGCCGGGGCGCCTTGGCAAGAGGTTATCTCAAGATTGGAGCATTCGACGATGCGCTTGAAGTTGTCCGTATTCTAAAGCCGCCGTCCAGGGCCAGGCATCTTGCATGGATCGCATCGGAGCTGGCAACGACTGGCAATAAACAGAGGGCCACTGGCTTGTTGCTTGAGGCTCTAAAAACGGTGACCAATCCGGCTGAAGAGAGTTGGACGCTCGTCGATATCTCGAGCGGCTATGCCGAGCTAGGCGATTGTGAGCAAGCAAGGCGCATTGCCCTGTCGGTGTCGGACAAATGGCCGTATGTAAAAGCTCCCGAGCTCGCCAGTCTCGCATCAAAATGTGCCAAAAATGGATCCAAAGCGGAAGCTGCGAGATTAGCTACAGAGGCGCTTCGTGTGACCCGACTGATGAACGCCAAGTATCTGCATGAGGAGAAGTACAAGGTTCTCGCGCAAATAGCATCAGCGCAAATAGACATTGGTGAAAAGTTGACCGCGGTCCGGTTGTTGGATCAAGCGCTTGTAAGTGTTCGAAGGATCGAATTCAATATGTCGGCAATGGAAGCCATTGCCGACGCATACGCAAATGCGGGGCTCTACAAAAAGGCTATGGATGTCGCTACCGCGATACGCTATAAGCCCTCCAGGGCGGATGCCTTTTTGAAGATCGCGCGCCGCTACATCTCAACCGGCGACAAGGCAAACGCCACAGAATTGCTCGATCAGTGCTTGACCCTTACCCTTGATGACAAACATGGCAGCGCCGATTCGAGGTTTAAAAAACTGGCAGACATAGCAATCGAGTATACCAACATCTCGCGCGACGACCGCGCGAATGAGGTATTGGTGGAATCGCTGGTTGAACTTCGCCGAGAAGAATACGAACTCACCGAGCTTCTGATTACCATTTTTAGGGCGTACACAAATTCGAAGCTCACTCCGGACGGCAGGGCCAGGCAACTGATTGAGAAGCTCTGTAACGGAGAGGCTTTTGAACTCACTCCTGAGGAAGCGGCCAAAGAGCGTCGCGTCGAGGAGGCGGCGGAGCGATTCATTAAGCGCTGGCATGAAACGCTTGATCTGAACATCCTGTTCGATGAGCAGTACGTCGCGAACCCAGAGCAGCGACGTATGAATGTGGGGCTGTTTGGTGGGGTCTACAAGCAACTAAGCGCATCAGCGTATGGGCCCGGCGTCGCGAAAGGCGTGGACGAAGCGCTCTTGCGAGACGCCTTCTTTGCCTTTTGGAATTATTACTACCTTGCTCAGGAATATCAGCTTGCTCTCGGCAAGCCGGACGACGGGGACTTTCCGGAACCACCTGAGTTCAAACGGCCTCAAATGCCAAAGCTCGACCAGAAGATGATCCGTCGCACACAAGTAGTTCAGCTAATGGAGATTCTGAAACCCGCAGCCGCTGTTTATCGAAAGTACCTCACTCCTGATCTGTTCTCCGCCCCCAGGTATAGCCAGAATCTGCGCCGCGCCGAGGACAAAGCGGACGAAAACGAGAAGCGTTTTAGAATATCTCAGGGCTTCCCAGAGTATGACGTTCCAAACAACACCGATGTCTACTATCTACGAAAAGGCGTGTTTGAATTCTATTTCATCGAGGAGAACGGGAAGCTCAAGGTGCTCACACTTGGATTTGAACTTTGAGAGGACCTTAAGTTGATTGACCGCCCTTTATCAGGCTGTCCTCGCTAACTATTCCGCTGCAATAGGCACCCAACCGCGCGTCAGGTAATCAGAGAGTGTGAAGGCAAACAAGATGAACAGCCAGATAATCCCCGCGCACACGAACACCCAGGTTAGCTTAGAGCTGTAGCGAACGTGCATGAAGTAAAGAACCACCAGCGTCGCCTTCAAGACCGCTATCGACAACGCTACGATGGCGTTCCATCGGCCAAGGTCGAGGTTGGCAACCCAAACAGTCACAGCCGTAAGCACCATCAAGGCGCCAAAGATCAAGTAATAAGTCTTTTTCGAGACTACGTGTTCGGACATTTCAATCCCTTCACTGGTGCAGATGCGCACCCAGCAAATAGAGCAGCGGAAAAAGAAAAATCCAGACAATATCCACAAAGTGCCAGTACAACCCCGATATCTCGACCGGCGAATGATATCCGGGGGTAAAGCGGCCGCGTTTCGCCATTATTAAAATCACAGTCATTATTCCAAGCCCGACAATCATGTGTAGCGCATGAATTCCGGTCATCGCAAAGTAGATGAAGTAAAACATCTCAACCTGCTTCGGAGCGCCGTGCCCGCTCCACTGAAACCCGAAACCCGGAATCAAATGATCAAGGTATTTGTGATAGTACTCGTAGGCTTTCACACCCAAAAACGTCGCGCCAAGGATCATGGTCAACACCAGGAACAGCATCAGCTTTTTCCTGTCGCCGACCTGCGCGTAGTAAACCGCTAGCGCCATGGTTAACGAGCTGATAATCAGCACTGCGGTGTTAGCGCCACCAAGCCTCCAGTCAAGATGTGCGCTGGCAGCCGCAAAGGCGTCGCCGAATTTCGCGCGATAGAGGATGTACGCCAGGAACATTCCGCCGAAGAACAGGATCTCGGTGATCAGAAAGGCCCACATCCCGAGCGTGCCCGCTTCGCGCTGCTGCTCGATGTCGTCGAAGTGATGCGCTAGTCCGTATGCTGTCGAGTGACTCTCAGCCAAGCTATTTCCTATTTGCTATTTCCTATTTGCTATTTGCTATTTGCTCAGTGCCTCGTAATATCAATCACTTCCGCTTCCTCGCGTGGCCGGAATTCATAGGCCTCCCACGTTACCTTCGGAGTCTCAAGGAAATTCTCGGTCGGCGGGGGCGAGCTTGTTCTCCACTCTAAACCGAAAGCGCCCCACGGATTCTCAGTCGCCCGCGGGCCGTATCGCATCGACCACGCGAAGTAAACCAACGGAATCAGGTAGCCGACACCCAGGATCGACGCGCCCGCCGAAGACATTACATTCAGCACCTGAAACTCCTCCGGGTACGCGTAATATCTCCGGGGCATGCCCATATAACCCATAAGAAACTGAGGGAAAAACGTCAGGTTGAACCCCACGAATATCACCAGCGCCGCGAATCTCGCCCAGCCTTCCGAATACATACGACCGGTAATCTTCGGCCACCAGTAATGCAAACCGCCGAGATAACCCATGATCGTGCCGCCAACCATGATGTAGTGGAAATGAGCCACTACGAAGTAGGTATCGTGAACGTGCACGTCGACTCCCAGTGCCGCCAGAAATAGCCCGGTCATCCCGCCAATAATAAAAAACCCGATAAATCCAAACCCATAAAGGATCGGCGTGTTGTATGAGATTGAACTCTTGTAGAGCGTCGCGGTCCAGTTGAACACTTTGACCGCTGAAGGCACTGCGACAGCGTAACTCAAGAACGAGAACACAAGCCCAGCGTAGACCGATTGGGTACTCACAAACAGGTGATGGCCCCAAACCAGAAAGCCGAACACCGCAATCGCCATGCTGGAAAACGCAACAAAACGGTAGCCAAAGATGTTCTTGCGAGTCATGTTCGCGATCAGCTCGCTGATCACGCCCATCGCCGGCAAGACCATGATGTAAACCGCCGGATGCGAATAGAACCAGAACAGGTGCTGGAACAGGACCGGGTCACCCCCGAGCGCTGGATCGAAGATGCCTACGTGAGCAATGCGCTCGGCCGCGAGCAAAAGTACCGTAATCGCAATAACCGGCGTGCCGAGAATCATTATCAAGCTGGCTGCATAGTTGGACCAGATAAACAACGGCAGCCGGAACCACGTCAATCCGGGCGCGCGCATCGTGTGAATCGTTACGATGAAGTTGAGCCCGGTCAAAATCGACGAAAACCCTGTGATGAAAATCCCAACTCCGGTCAACAAAACGTTGCCGTTTGAATAGGTCGTGCTGTACGGAGTATAGAAGGTCCACCCGGTGTCCACGCCGCCGGTGACGATCGCGATCAGCGTAAACAAAGCGCCCACGTTGTAGATGTACCAGCTCAACAGGTTGAGCTTCGGAAACGCCAGGTCCTTCGCGCCGATCATCAACGGGACAAGAAAGTTTCCAAGCGTAGCCGGAATCGCCGGTATCAGAAAGAAAAACACCATCGCCACGCCGTGCATCGTGAACACACGGTTGTAGGTTTCGGCCTGCATCATGTCGCCCTGCGGCGTCAGAAGCTCCAACCGTATTCCAACCGCAAACAACCCGCCCAGCGCAAAGAAGAAGGTGACCGACGCGAGGTACAGAAGCGCGATTCTCTTGTGGTCCTTTGTCAGCAGCCACGACTTGATGCCATAAGTCGCGTTTAGGTAATTCGTCCGCGGCGGCTGTTTCTGAACTTCGATATTCATTTCTGTACGCCTGATGTGCTGGTTTGACGCGCCGGTCCCTGTGCGTTTGCGAGCGACCGAATGTATGCGAGCAACTGGAGCAATTGCTCCTCGCTGACCTGCCCCTGAAATGTGGGCATGATCGCTTCGTAGCCGGCTACAACTTTAGCCTTTGGATTGGTAATCGACTCCCGCAGATAGGTTTCGTCGGCGTCGATCATTTGCCCGCCCGCCAGTTGAACCGGTTTACCGTACACGCCTTCCAGCGCCGGTCCGCGCCCGGTTCCGTCGCTCTTGTGACAGGTGTTACAGGCGAGCTGCTCAAAGAGCTTCCCGCCTGTTGCGGCAAGCGACCCGCCCGCGGCGCCGCCGCTCAGCCACGCCTGATACTCGGGCGCTTCCATGACGTCGATCCATCCGATCATTCCCGAATGGCTTGTTCCACAGTACTCGGCGCAAAACAGGTGATACCGGCCTGCTTTAGTCGGCTCAAACCAGATTGTGCTGTACTTGCCGGGCACGACGTCCAGCTTCACCCGAAAAGCCGGCACGAATAAACTGTGAATCACATCCTCGGTGGTCATGGTCAGCTTTACCTTTCGGCCAACCGGAACGTGCAGCTCGTTTATCTCGCGATGGCCGTCGAGGTGCTGAAACTTCCACATCCACTGCTTTGCCACAACATAAATGTCGATGGCTTCCTCTGGCGGACGGTACATCCTGTAGTAGAGACCTGCACCCCAAACAAAGATCCCCATCGCCACGAAAAAAGGAACGCCTACCCAGATGGCTTCCAGGCGATGTGAGGCCCTCACCGGTCTCGGGATTTCGTCTTCGCTGCGCCGGCGATACTTGACCGCAAAGTAGAGAATCAGAAGCGAGAGCAACGTGCCAATGGCAATCGTCAACGCCCAAAGAAACCCGTACAGCGCGTCGACGTCGCGCGCAAAGCTCGATGCCTGCTCCGGTGAGAATGGAACGGTCTGCATCGGCTAGGCTATCCCTCCAGCGTTTGCGCGTCGCCCCAAACGCTCGCGCCGGCGAAAAATGATAAACATTACAATCATCGCAATCACCGTCAGCGCCCCTCCGGCCATCATCAGGTTCATCACCATCAATCCGTATTTGCCCGACGCCGGATCGTAGTGATAGCAGTACAAGAGTAGCTGATCCACGGGAGAGCCGATCTTACCGTCGGAAGCTTCCACCAACCCCAGCCGCAAGTCCTTCGGCGCATACTCGATTCCATAGAAATATCGCGCGAGTCTACCGTCCGGGGTTGCGACCATTATGCCGCTGGCGTGAATGAACTGCTGAGTCTTCTCATCCCATTTGTAATAAAACCCGGCAGCCTGGGTGAGACGATCGATATTTCGCTGATCGCCGGTCAAAAAGTGCCAGCCGTCAGCCGCTCCTTCGCGTTTGTACCAGGTGATGTAAGTCTCTTTCTTAGTCCGCGCAAGCTCCGGGGTTTCCCTCGAATCGAAGCTAACCGTTATTACTTCAAATTCCT
Organism: Blastocatellia bacterium; assembly: GCA_035649735.1. GTDB lineage: Bacteria > Acidobacteriota > Blastocatellia > UBA7656 > UBA7656 > Onstottus_A. The sequence goes on from DASRIZ010000343.1 coordinate 7,957, forward strand.
TTCCGATGCTGAACCCCTTCAACACATCCAGGCCGCTGGTCATTCCGTTAAGCACTTGATTGCACAGCATTGGACAAGAGTAGTAAACAAACGCGAGCACCACCGGCTTGCTGCCAAAGTATGATCCGAGCGTTACCTCGTTTCCGTTCTCGTCTCGAAACACCGCATCGAGCGGCAGCGATTCGTCCAATCTCTGATCTATTCGCACTTCTTCGAGATCGCGAGGTTTTTCGCCTGCGGGTATCGGCGCGCGTCGTGGCGGCGGTCCCTGCCCCCAGCTCTGCGCAAACACAGGACTGAGAAACGCGAACGAAAAAAGCACCAGCAAAAAGAACGCGCACGCGCGACGCCCGCGGTGTCGTCGCGCGGCCACGCGCGGGTGAACCTCATTGTCGTTAACGCAGATCGAGTTCATTGCTTCCGTTCCTCGGCCGAATTAACCGAGTCAGACTTCTTCGCGGCCCGGGTAGGCAATCCACGTTGAAGCAGTAATCGCTTTGCATCTTCTATGGGAATTCTGACAATCCCACCCTGTTCGTCGACCCAGCCGTAGCTGGTGAGTTGTTTGTCCCACGCACTTTGTAACTGTTTGATCTCCTCCAGCGGATGCTGAGTCTTGATATTTGGCGGCTCATTGCGGTCGATTTGCTCCTCGCTGTTTGGCGCGAGCTGAAGCCGGGGCTCGGGCGGAAGCTTCGAACGCTCCGCGGCAAATGGTGAAGGCCGAGATTCAAGCTCCGCCTTCTTCTCTCGTCCTTCAAACGTATTCAACACGGCGGACATCAACCACCCGATGAAAACCACCGCGACGGTGAGCACAACAATAAACCAGGTGATCGCCCCCACCTGGATCGTGCTGCTTTCGTGTCCAGCTTCCGTATCGCGCTGGTGCTCGTTATGTTTTGAGTGGTTCATTTCTCAGTCAGTGCCCGTGACCGGTCGCAAACACGCTTTCAATATCAGGGTCGTGAATCGGAAGCAGTGGGCGGCTGTTCAATTGCGTCGCAAAGAACCAAAGCCAGACACCCCCGATTCCCACAGACAACATCAAATCCATCCAACTCAAGCCAAAGCTACCGTTATGCAGCTCTGGGCCGGTCATCCAAATCAAATCGACAAACCTCATAACGATCACTGCGATCGCGACAGCCGACAAACGACGCCCGCTCCGTTTTAGATCTCGAGATAACAGCAACACAAACGGCAGCGCAAAATGCAGAATGATCAACGCGAAACCCACGTACTTCCACGAGGATTGAATCCTTCGCACGTAAAACGGTATCTCTTCAGGCAGATTACCGGCCCAGATGATCAGGAACTGGGAGAAAGCGAAGTACGCCCAGATCATCAGGAATGCGAGCATCAACTTGCCCAGGTCGTGCAAGTGAGAGGGTTTGATCACGTCACTCATCGGCTTGCGTCCAGCCAGCAAAACCATCACCGCGATCACGAATGCCATCGCCGCCAGACCTTGCCCGCCCATGAACAACAACCCGTACATCGTCGAGAACCATTGCGGGTCAAGCGACATCGCCCAATCGACTGACGCGAAAGTAACCGTCAGGCCGTATAACAACAGCCCGGGTCCGCTGAGCCCCTGCAGCTTACTGGTCAGCCTTCGCTCCCCGGTTCGATCCTGTTCAGATGACCAGTGGTTGAGCAGACGAGCGACAAGTATCCACACTAAAAAATAGAACACCGCGCGCGCGATGAAGAAGCCAACGTTAAGATACAAGTGTTTCTGCTCGACTGCGTGATTGAGCGCGGGACTTGCGGCCAGCTTCTCCGGAGAGGCCCACGGGAAAATCGATCCTAGTCCGAACAGAAGCGGGATGAACAAAAGAGCAAACAGCGGGAACGTTCGGGTCGAGCTCTCCAGCACGCGCCTGGTCACCAGCCCCCACACCCCGCCCGACATATGCTGCAGCATAAGAATCGCAAAACAACCAAGCGGGATCGCGATCCAAAAGATATACGCCAGCAAATACGATCTAAAGAACTGCTCGCGGCTTTCGCTGCTAATCAGCGCGCCGGCGGCTCCCGCGACAAACGCAACCAAGCCGGTGATCAGCGCGCGGCGGCGAAAGCCCTCTAGATCCACCCGAGCAGTTTCAAACCCCTCGATCATTTTGCTCCCTCGTGACCCGTCGCCGGTTTTGTTTCGGGCTTTTTGTTGAGATCTTCGCGTTTGTCGGGCGGCACATCGCTAACCGAAGCGCGCTGACTCAGCTGCAGAGCACGGATGTATGCAATGATTCGCCATCTATCCGCTGGTTCCACCTGCGCGGAGTAGTCGGGCATGTTGCCAAAACCGTTTGTGATCACATCAAAAAAGTAACCGACCGGGGCGCTCCTCAATCGATCATCGTGATAGGAAGGAGGACGGCGGAATCCGCGTTTTGGGATCATTCCACCGCCATCGCCGATCGGTCCGTGACACACCGCACAATAAATATTGAAGCGCTCCTGTCCGCGGTCCAGATCACTGGCTGTAATCTGCATTGGGAACTCGGAGACAAAACCCTGGAGGCCCGGTGTTGAACCGGACGCCGGCTGACCAGGTGATTGACTGGATGCGCCAGGTAGAGTCTTGTCCGTGGTCTGGCCAAACCGGGCGATTCTTCCGGTGTAGAACTCGACATCATCTCGCAGTTCGCCGCGGGCCACCGTGCCTTCGACGCGAGGTCTGGCGGAACGTCCATCGTTAATCGTGCCGATTTGTTCAACCGGCCGCAGAGGTCTGTACTTTGGCTGATCGTGCATATCCTGTCGACAGGCGCTGAAGGCAACCGCGGCGAGGAGAACGAGGAACGAGGATCGAGAATTGAGAATCGAGGATCGAAGATTGAGGATCGACGATTGAAGATTGAGGATCGAGGATCGAAGATTGAGGATTGAGGATTTGAAATTCAAGGTTTGCATAGCTCTAAACCGATTTACGTCCCGCTCAGCGAGCAGTCGGCCGACAGAAAGTATCCGCCTTTTGAATCATCCTATTGAGCATCGCTCCGATTCGCTGCCAGGCCTTATCCAAGTCTTCGTGCTGTTTGACATCGATGTATTCGCAAGCGAGAGCATGATCGAGCCAGGCTTGTGTCTCCATTGCTTCACCCAACGATTCATTCACCTTGTTCGAAAATGCGGCCACATATTTACGACACGCCCACGCTTCAGCCAAAAGAGCATTAACGGCTCTCGATGATCGGCGAATCTGATCCGTCAACGAGTATCTTTCTTCCGTTGGAAAGGCCTTCGTAATCATGAAGACTTTCTTCGCTTCTCGTAGTCCTAATTGATAGACCTCAAGTTCTCTAAAGCTTGCTATTCTTGGCATCTCAATCCTCCCGGGCCAATCCTCCATCTTCAATCGTTATCCTCGATTCTCAATCCCAATCCCCAATCCCTATCTCTATCATCCATCCTCGATTTTCCATCCTCAATCCTCCATCCTCCATCCTCCCGCGCTCAGTCCTCAACATCACGGACCTCTGCTACGCCTTCGAGCCGGGAAAGGAACCCGCGGGTCTTTTCACGCTCGAACATCGGATCGCGAGCTTCAATGCACAGGAAGAATCGATTGCGGCTGACCATTTCGAAGCTATCGACGTTGAACACCGGGTGGTAAGGATGAGGCAAACCGTTAAGAGCCAACATCCCAAACACCGCAGCAAAAGCCGCTAACAAAATCGTGCATTCGAATGTAACGGGGATGAATGCCGGCCAACTGTGCAGCGGCCGCCCGCCGATATTCAACGGATACGCGACCGCTGAAACCCAATAACAGAGTGCGTACCCGCCTAGACATCCGGCTATCCCTCCAATTAAGACGATCAACGGCAATTTTGTGTGCTTGATGTGAAGCGCTTCCGTCAGTTCTTCGATCGGGTACGGCGAGAACGCATCCATCCGCCGGTAGCCTGCGGCATACGCTTCGCGAGTAGCCTCCACTACCGAGGTCGGATCTTCGAACTCAGCCATCACTCCGTATAGTTTGTGGACGTCTTCCATCGCCGCCTTCTAAACCTACCTCTTGCGTTCTGCCTTCTGCCTTCTGCCTTCTGAAATCAGTCTCCCGATTCCTTTACCGCGGCCTGTGGCAGTATCCCGCGAATCTCGAATATCGAGATCATCGGCAGGAACCTGACGAACAGGAATATCAAGCTCATGAACAACCCGATCGTCCCGATGAACATTGACCAATCCCAAAACGTTGGTTCGTACATCGCCCACGACGAGGGCAAAAAGTCTCGATGAAGACTGGTTACGATGATGATAAACCGTTCGAGCCACATGCCGACTCCCACCACCAGAGAGATCACCCAAAGCGCCGCGACGCTATGGCGAACCCGGCGAATCCAAAGTATCTGCGGCACTACCACGTTGCACACGATCAGCGACCAATACATCGTCGCGTACGGTCCCTTAAACCGATTCAGGATCATGTAGCGCTCGTACGTGTTCCCCGAGTACCAGGCCATGAACGTTTCCATCATGTAGCCATAGGCGACTATCAAACCGGTTGCCAGCATGATCTTGGACATGTTGCGCAAATGGCGCATCGTGATGAAGTCACCCAACCCGTAAAACTTTCGAAGTGGGATAGCAAGCGTGAGCACCATCGCGAATCCGGCGTAAATCGCCCCCGCGACAAAGTACGGAGGAAAGATTGTCGCGTGCCAACCGGGGATGATCCCGATTGCGAAGTCGAAACTCACTACGGTGTGAACCGAAATCACCAACGGCGTTGCAAGCGCCGCAAGCAAGGCATAGGCGGTCTCATAGCGATGCCAGTGCCGAGCGGAACCGCGCCAGCCCATCGCCAACATGCCGTAGATTATCTTCGCCGATCGCTTCTTCGCCCGATCGCGAAGCGTCGCTAGATCCGGGATCAACCCTACAAACCAAAACAACGCCGATACGCTCGCATATGTAGATACCGCAAAAACATCCCAAATCAACGGGCTCCGGAATTGAGGCCATACGCCCATCGTGTTCGGATATGGAAGCATCCAGTACGCAAGCCACGGCCGCCCCGTATGCAACAGAGGGAACAAACCGGCGCAGGCAACCGCGAACAACGTCATCGCCTCGGCAAAACGGTTGATCGAGGTTCGCCACTGCTGACGCAACAGAAACAAGATCGCCGAGATCAGCGTGCCGGCGTGGCCGATCCCGATCCACCACACGAAGTTGATAATGTCGAATGCCCACCCAACCGGAACGTTATTGCCCCAGATACCGATCCCGGTAACCACCAGATACCCGATCGTATAGAACAACCCGAGCGCGATCGAGAACGAAATCCCCGCGCCGATGAACCACCCAAGCGGTGTTCGTTTGGTCAGCGCGATCGAGCTGATCTTGTCGGTCACCGAGGCAAATGTCTGCCCCGCTCCGATCACCGCCGGAGGAGTAATGGTTGAGTCACTCACTGGATCTTGAGTGTGCTCGCTCATTGCTTATGCGTTCTCCAATTCGGGATTCTTGTTTCGCACCGCGCCTAAGTAAGTCGTCCTCGGCTTGGTATTCAGCTCGCCAAGCAAGCTGTAGTTCCGCTCCTCGGCTTTTAACTGGGCAACTCGGCTCGCCCGATCGTTGATGTCGCCGAATACAATGGCTTCGGCAGGGCAAGCTTGCGCGCATGCCGGAGTGATCTCGCCATCTCGAACCTTTCGATCTTCGAGCTCCGACTCGATCTTCGCTTTCTGAATCCTTTGGACGCAGTAAGTACACTTCTCCATCACCCCTCGGCTGCGCACTGAAACATCGGGGTTGCGCATCATCTTCAAACTGGCGGTATAAAAATCCTGGTAAAGCAGGAAGTTGAATCGACGAACTTTGTAAGGGCAGTTGTTCGAGCAATATCGCGTGCCAACGCACCGGTTGTAGGTCATATCGTTCAGACCTTCTGCACTATGAGATGTGGCCGCGACCGGGCACACAACTTCGCAAGGAGCGTTCTCACATTGCTGGCACGGAACCGGCTGGAAATAGGTCTCCGGATTTGTTTCGCCGCCTTTGTAGTATGTATCCACGCGGAGCCAGTGCATCTCTCGGCTGCGCGCAACCTGTTCCTTGCCGACGACCGGGATGTTGTTTTCGGCAACGCAGGCGACAATACAGGCGCTGCATCCGATGCACGAGTTCAAATCAATCGCCATCCCCCAGGCGTAGCCGTCGTAAGCAAAGCCGGGATACAACGTCTGCTCGGGGTGCGAATCATGAGACGTCTCCGGCGCCAGGCTCGGGTGCTTTGCGTACTCGTCGAGCGTGCCCGATCGAACCAGGTCCCGCTCGCCGACCTCTGAGGTGTCGATCAAGAAATGCGATTGAGCAGCGGCTAACGAATAAGTACCGGTGACTCGCGCGATTCGCAGGTCGTTGCCAAACCACGGAGCATCGGACGTGCGGATCGCGTAGGCGTTAAAACCCGTCTTCGTGCCAACCCGGCCAGTGACCGTTCTTCCGTAGCCAAGGTGAACGGTCATAACGTCATCCGGTTGACCCGGCTGAATAAAGACTGGAGCGATCACCGCGCGATCACGATATTGAAGCTCGATTCGGTCCGCGAGAATCTCGCCGCCTATGCTGCTCATCCGGTTCGTAGAGAGATCATTTACTCTTTTGCCTAGATCCAGTCGGGTCGCCGTTGCCGGGCTCACAATCACCGCGTTATCCCAGGTGAGCTTGCTCAACGGTTTTGGTAATTCCTGGAGCCAGCCGTTGTTCGAAAAGCGTCCATCGTGGATCGTCGGATCGGGTCTAAAAACGATCTCCAGATTCGAGCCGGGGGTTGCGGATTGAGGTTTGAATGAGCTGCTCGCCCAGACGGAACTTAAAGTAATGGTTTTTGGTTGCAGTGCGGTGTTTGCTACAAAACCGTCGTGAAGCGACTTGCGCCAGAACTGTTCAAAGGCGGCCTGCGAAGCAGGCGTTTGAGCGCCACTCGCTGCCGGCTGGGCGGGAGCCGGCGAGGTCTGTGCGGTTGAGGCTGGCTTCCGCGCTTCCGCCGTCACCGGCGGTTCCTGACCTCCATTAGTAAACCTTTTTCTCCAGTAGTCGCGAACAATCTCGTAGCTGGAGCGCTCCGGGTCATTCAAGAATGCGGCAAGTACTTCGTGTGCAGTCTTGCCTGAATAGAGTGGCGCGATCAGCGGCTGGATGATCGAGGCGGTGCCGTCGTAAGCGCGCGCGTCGCTCCACGACTCGAGATAATGAGCTTCGGGTATGTGCCACTGACAAAGCTCCGATGTTTCATCTTTGTAAAGGCTGTGGTGAATTCGCAGTGGCACTTTGCGCAACGCGGAGGCGAACTCCAAATCCGCAGGCGCGTTGTAAACCGGATTGCCGCCGAGGATGAGTAGCAGATCGACCTGACCGGCGTTCATTTCCCCAACCAGTTCTCTGAGCGACGCGTTACCGTCAACCGGGTTTGCTTCAACCGGTTCGGTGTAGGTGACAGTGTTGCCAACGTTGCCCAGCGCCTGGTTAATCGAGTGAGCAAGCGCGTGAACAGCTGGTGGTTGCGATTCGCCGGCGAGGACGATGCTCGAACCGCGATGTTGCCCGAGATCCCGGCTAATTGCGGCTACCCACGCCGCTCGCTTGTCGGTTGTCAGAAAGTCGCTTTGCCCGGTCTTCGCGCCCACTGAAGTGGCAATCTGTCGAGCAAGGCCTTCGATTTCGCTTGGACGCACCGGTAACCTGTGGTCCGCCACGGAACCGGTATTGGTCACCGTGCTTTCGACAACGTACAGCCGGCTCATCTCACGCTTACTGCCTGTCAATCGCCGTTTAGCCGCAAAGTCGCGCGCGTATCGCAAGCTGCCGGGACCGCAACTGAGAAAATCTGAGTCGAGCGAGAGAACGACATCAGCTTTATCAAAATGGTAGATGGTGTTTGCGTATTGACCGAACGCCAGCCGCGATCCTTCGCGCACATTGTCGCGGCCTGCCGGATCGTATTGATACCACTTTGCCGTTGGCAGCGTAGCGAGCAAGGTCTTTATCTGATGCGCGAGCGTCGGGGATGTTACGGTTTCGGTTAGTATCCGAAGTCCGCCCTTCGCCGGCTGCTGCCCGATTGCCGCGCGTTGAACATCGACTGCGGGGCGGATCCCTCCGAGAAACGCCGGCCAGGTCACGATCTCCCCGAGATATGTTAGCGTTTGAGAACGATCCGGATCATAGAGACCGAGTATCGATGCCTGTGAGAACACATCAGTCGCGCCCAGGCTTGCGGGATGATCCTTATTACCTTCGACCTTGGTCGGCCGACCTTCGTGACTCTCGACAATCAACCCGGTTGCGAACCCGTCGAGCGGCATCGCCGTGGCAAAAAACACCGGCTTTCCTGGAACAAGATCTTCAGGCTGGCGGACATAGGGCGCGATGTACTCGGCGGGTTGCCGCGTGCAGGCGGTAAGACCAGCGAGGGCAAACGAGGCGCCCATCAGTTTGAGAAACCTTCGGCGGCCAACCGGATCGGACCATTCGCTTGCTTGTTGAGGAAACTCGCGATGAATCAATTCTTGAAACTCGTCGGTGTCCGCCAACTCTTCGAGACTGCGCCAGTACTGTTTCCCTGTGGTAGAGCGAGGATTGAGGATAGAGGGCTGAGGATCGTGGGCTGCGGGCTGATAGACGATGGAGGATTGTGGATGGACGATTGATGGTCGAGGATCGACTGCTCCGCTACGAAGCTCTGATCTTCTCGCCAGCCCTTTCAACTTGATTAACTCAGCCATCCTCTATTCCCTGTCCCCTATCCCCTATCCCCTGTCCCCTATCTATGACAGGTGCTGCAACTGGTCAGCACGTCGGTGTTTGGAATCTTGTATTCTCTTGCGAGTTTTTTTCCTTCCTCAGCCTGGTTGTAGCCGGCAGGCGGCCAGTCCATCTTGAACACGTCCTTCTTTGGTCTCAGAAACAGCTCCGGCTGTCGATGACACTGGAGGCACCACTCCATTTGAAGCGACGCGGCTTGATAGGTAAGAGGCATCAGGTCCACGCGTCCGTGACACGTTGAGCATCCGACACCCTTGTTTACGTGAATGCTGTGATTGAAATAGACGAAATCAGGCAAGTCGTAAACGCGGCTCCACCTGATAGGCTTTCCGGTGCGCCAGCTCTCGCGTACGGGTTCCAGATAGGGGCTGTCCGACCAAATCTGCGAGTGGCAGTTCATACACGTTTTTGTTGGGGGGATTCCGGCATACGCCAGTTTCTCGACCGTGGTGTGACAGTGGCGACAATCAATCGCCTCATCTCCGGCGTGGTGTTTGTGACTGAACTGTACGGGCTGTTCGCGGGGAAAGAAGGCTTGAGTGTAGTATGACGATCGGTTGAACTCGAGCAGCATCCAGATGCTGATCCCGATAAAGAAAACCGCGCCGAAGATGGTAGTCTTCGAGATAAAGTTGGTGCTTCGATTGAAGATCTGCCCCATCGCTCCCCAACCGTTACCGTGTGCCAAAAACGCGCACAGAAATGACTATTGCGCGGGTCGTTTTGCTTTCAGGGTCTGAATGCCTATCGGCGCGAATTGATGGTGTAACCAGATGTGCATCCCCATGCAAGAGGCGCCAGGTTGATCGATGAGTCCACTTGAATCGACGGGGCTTATTCAAACATTCAATTCTTCAAAGGTCAAATTCGATTCGAGAAATCTTTTGACTTTGAGTCAGTCAAAATCAAGTTCAACGGAGTGAATTCGACAGCGAACGAAGGTGTGGTCTAATCGGATGAGGGACCACGGACTGAGCTATTAGACGGGTCTTTGCGGATCTGATCCGTGAGAATCCGTCCGACCGGTCGGATCCCGGTCTCTTACCTGATCGTGGTGATTCGGGCATCGAGGGGAGTGGTATGCGTTGCCAGCATGAAGCGCTCTGTGTATACTGAACGCGATTGATCTTTGCCGCTATGGTGTAAGTGGTTAACACGCCGCCCTCTCAAGGCGGAGAGTACGGGTTCGAGTCCCGTTAGCGGTACTCTAGAATTCAAACCGGGACGGAGTA
>DASRIZ010000344.1:0-6420 GCA_035649735.1 Blastocatellia bacterium
GATGAAACTTGGGGAGTTGAACGCGAGGCTCGACGCTGTCGAAGAGCAGAAGACCGCTTTGATACTCCGCGATAGGCTGCGCACACAGTTGAAGAGCATCGTCGATCTTGAACGATTGATGGCCCGTATCAGCCTGGGCCGAGCAAACGCGCGCGATCTTGTAGCGCTGAAGACGTCGGCGGATTCGATCCCGCACATCAAGGAGATGCTCGCCGACGCGAATGCATCGCTGCTCGAAGAGCTGGCCGACCACCTGGATGAACTAAGGGACTTGCGCGAACTCATAGGCAACAGCCTTGCTGATGATCCGCCGGCCACGCTGACCGACGGAGGGTACATCCGCAACGGCTACAACCCTGAGCTGGATGAGCTGCGTGGTTTGTCGGCATCGAGCAAAAGCTTTATCGCAGCGATCGAATCGCGTGAACGCTCACGAACGGCAATTTCGTCGCTCAAGGTAAAGTTCAACAACGTGTTCGGCTACTTCATCGAAGTCAGCAAGGCGAACATGAAGAGCGTGCCTCCGGATTACGAACGCAGGCAAACTCTTACCAATGCGGAACGCTACACAACACCTGAGCTGAAAGAGTACGAAGCCAAGGTACTCGGAGCCGAGGAACGAATCAGTGAGATCGAGCAGGTGTTGTTCACCGAAATCAGACAGACAGTGTCGATGGAAACGCGACGCGTTCAATCTGTTGCCCGCGCTCTCGCGTTGCTCGACGCGATCTTGTCACTCGCCGAAGTCGCCGCGCGCCGAAACTACAACCGTCCAACCCTGACCGAAGACGACGAGATCTACATCCGTACCGGCCGGCATCCGGTAATCGAAGCAACCGGTGAGCGGTTCATTCCAAACGATATGTATCTGAACAACTCGACCGACCGGCTGTTGATCATAACCGGGCCGAATATGGGTGGAAAATCGGTTTATCTGAGGCAAGCCGCATTGATCGCTATCCTGGCGCAGATTGGTTCCTTTGTGCCGGCCGATGAAGCTCGCATAGCCATCCTCGATCGCGTATTCACCCGGGTTGGAGCTTCCGATAGCCTCGCGCGGGGCCGTTCGACGTTCATGGTTGAGATGACTGAGACCGCAAACATTCTCAACACCGCCACGCCGCGGAGTCTAATCCTGCTTGATGAGGTTGGGCGAGGAACTTCTACGTTTGACGGGCTGTCGCTTGCCTGGGCAATCGCCGAGTATCTGCACGACAACCCGCAGCATGCAGCCAAGACTTTGTTCGCGACGCACTACCACGAGATGACCGAGCTTGCGAAGCTGCTCCCGGGAGTGCGCAATTATCAGATGGCGGTCAAGGAGAGTGGTGGGACAATCGTGTTTCTCAGAAGGGTTGTGGAAGGGACGGCGTCGAAGTCTTACGGGATCGAAGTGGCTCGGTTGGCCGGGTTGCCTCGAAACGTAACCGAGCGAGCACGCGAGATACTGTCAAACCTGGAGGCAAACGAGCTGGACGTGACGGGCAAGCCGAAGTTCGCTCGGCATCTCCCGTCCAGAAGGGCGGCGCCCCAGCCGACATTGTTTGAAGCTGCAAACGACGCAGTGGTGGACGAGCTTCGGAATCTGGACGCTGAGGGCGTCAGTTCCGAAGAGGCTGCGGAAATATTACGTCGTTTAAAGCAGCGATTGATGTAGCCTACGGACGGAGCGTCTATGGAGTCACGAGCTTTTCAATCTTATCGACTCGGTCCTCGAGGTCGCGCTGGTATGCATGAAGCCTCTCGAATTCGCCGATTTGGCGCTCCATTCGGCGATCGAACGTGCGGAAGCCCTTCTCGGTATCGGCGCGAAGGCTTGCAACCAATTCTCCATGAAGCTTTAGCGCTGCTAGAACTTCCGTCAACTGGGCTTGAACGCCTTCCCAAATCGGCTGAGTCTCGCGGAGCCGCTGATCGACTTTTGTCTCTAGATTTGAGAGGCGAGAGTCAATAGATTGAACTGCGACGATCTGGTGATCAAACCCGGCCTCGAGGTTTGAAAAGCGTGAGTCCATAGAGTCAAACCTAACCTCGAAGCTTGAAAGGCGCGAATCCATAGAGTCAAACCTAACCTCGAGGTTTGAAAGGCGCGAATCCATAGAATCAAACTTAACCTCGAGGTTTGAAAGGCGAGCGTCAAAAGAGTCAAACCTAACCTCGAGGTTTGAAAGGCGAGAGTCAATAGATTGAACTGCGACGAGAAGTCGATCAACCTTGTCTTCGAGGGAGCCGTTCAGTTTTTCAGTCGAGTTGTTGCTCATTACGTTCCTCCGGGTTATCGATTTACTCGATACCCAGGTTCACGAGTTGTTAGGAGTATAACCCGATCCGGCCGAAAGGCGTAACAAGATTTCCCCGCTTGCCAACTTTAATTCACTCGCACAGAATGAACCCACTCGATGAAGATTACTGCCACCGTTATCACTCTCAACGAAGAGCACAACATCGCCGACGCGCTTAGCTCACTTTCGTGGGCAGACGAAATCATAGTAGTTGACTCGGAGAGCAGGGACCGTACCGTGGAAATCGCCCAAGGGTTCACCGATCGGGTCTTCGTTCGGAGCTGGCCGGGTTATTCGGCTCAGAAAAACTTCGCAGCCGAGCAAAGCGAAAACGATTGGATCTTTAGTCTGGATGCGGACGAACGAATATCCAAAGAGTTGGCTCTGGCAATTCAACAACTCAAAGGCGCCCCCGAGCCCGAGTCAGCCGCTTATGAGATGTCCCGGCTCACGTTCTATCTCGGCCGATGGATCAAACATTCAGGCTGGCGGCCGGATTACAAGCGCAGGCTTTATCACCGCAAGCGCGCTCGCTGGCATGGCGATTACGTCCACGAGACTCTGGAGGCGGATGGTCGCGTCGGCAGGCTCAGCGGGGATCTGCTGCACTACACCGTGCGCGATGCGTCCGAGCATCATCTGCGAATGGACCGTTACACCACGCTCAGCGCTCAGCAAGCCTATTCCCTTGGAAAACGCGCGTCGATACTTTCGTTACTGGTTTTGCCATGCTTTGTCTTCCTCCGCTCCTACATCCTCAAGCTTGGTTTTTTCGATGGCCTACCGGGGCTGGCGATCGCGCGTTTCGCCGCACACTACGAGTTTCTAAAGAACCTAAAGCTGTGGGAAATGGGAATGAAACGTGAAGAGTGAAAACGTGATGCGTGAAGCAGTAGTCCGTGGTCCGTAGTCCGTAGTCCGTAGTCCGTAGTCCGTAGTCCGTAGTACCTGGTACTTGCCACGGACCATCGACTACGGACTACGGACTACGGACCACGGACTACGGACTACGGACCACGGACTACGGACTACGGACTACGGACGTTTCACGCATCACTTCCACATACAGCGCTTCAATTTGGTCGATTATCTGATCCCTGCCAAATCGCATATAAACATCACGCTGGCCCTGGACCGACAAACGTTCGCGAAGCGGCGCGTCCGACACCAGCCAAAGCAGTTTGTCAGTCAGCGCGTGCACGTCGCGCGGCGGGAACATCAGACCCGTAACGTTGTCCTTGATGATCCCCGCGATTCCTCCAACGTTTGACGCCAGCACTGCGCGACGAGCGGCCATCGCTTCAATTGTCACAAGCGAGAAGCCTTCGTCCCAGGACGGCACAACCACCACATCGACCGCCGCGAGCAACTCCGGCACGTGGCTTACCCGACCAAGAAACCTCAGTTTGTCGCCCAGGCCGAGCGAACTCGCCAACCCCTCCAGATGCCGAGTAAACGATTTTTCTTCATCGTGTTCTTCTCCGGCTATCAAAAACTCCACATCCGCCCTTATGCGTGCAAGACTGGCGGCGGCCCTAACAAATTCCTCCTGACCTTTCGCGTTGGTGATCTGACCGATACACGCGACGACGATATTGGATCGAACTTTAAACATAGACCGCGCTTCGTCGCGATCGGACGGTTTGAACCTATCGGGGTCGATCCAGTTTGGAAGCATTCGCACGCGCTGAGGAGATATCTGCAAACGTTCGATTACCGACTCTCGAACGCTGTCCGACACCGCGATGATCGCTGCGATATCGCGGAGCATCCACCGGTACAATGCTCCTCGCTTCAAGGGCAAATAATGGTGCCGGGTAAGAACCAGCTTTACATTCGCGGCTTGTTTGCAGGCGAGGGCCGCGACAAGATAATCACGTCCCATATGCGCGTGGACAATGTCTATATCGTGTTCGAGTGAGAGTCGTGCAATCTCGCGCGCTGACTGAAGATCCAGCGAGTTTCGAAGAGGCATCTCGTGCCAGGAGGCGTTGACCCCAGCAAGCGGCCCACGCAGCGGACTGTCAGGTCTGACCGCGAGATACAACGCGTGACCGCGGCTCGCGAGACCTCGCACCAGGTCGGCGACGTGAACCTCTCCGCCTCCCATCTCGCTTGCCGAGCAAACCTGGAGGATTTTCATGAGAGCCTTAGATGAGCGTTGCGCGAACTTGGAATCATGAAATTGACGGTAGTTGCAAAGCTTGACAATAATGTGCGGCGCTAATTTAATCCAGAAGATCGATTGTATCAATCCTGTGTTTGAGTCCACTGATCGCCGCTAATCCATGGACGGTCATCGCAACCAGAAAGGTGCTGATGCAAGATATCCCTCCTCACTTTATTGCGTTTGTTGTTTTTATCTTTGGCCTGCTGATCGGAAGCTTCCTGAATGTCGTCATCTACCGGCTGCCCTTGGGGCAGTCAATAGTCTTCCCCGGTTCTCGTTGCCCCGCCTGCGACGCAGAGATCAGTTGGTACGACAATATTCCGGTCATCAGCTACGCTTTACTTCTTCGAGGACGCTGCCGAAATTGCCGCACATCTATCTCCGCAATCTATCCGGCGGTGGAACTACTGGTCGCGTGTCTTTACCTTGCTCTTTTTATCGTGCACAAGGACCAGGTCGTCGGCGGATCGTGGCTTCCGTTGATTGCCGATCTCGTTTTCGTCTCGTTGATCGTGCCGCTGGTTTTTATCGATCTTCGTTACAAGCTATTGCCGAACGCTATCACCTATCCCGGTCTGATTGTGCTGATTGTCTTGAGAGCGCTCGCTCCCGATCCGTGGATCCTGGCGCACACTCCAAAACCCTTCGGCCTTGCCGCAGCACCCGTGTGGGCCGTCTCTTTGTTTGGTTCCCTGTTGGGGGCGTTGGTTGGCGGCGGCAGCCTGTGGCTGGTGCGCGAAGCCTATTACAGGCTGAGGCACGTCGAAGGAATGGGATTGGGAGACGTGAAAATGATGTTGATGGTTGGAGCCTTTCTCGGCTGGCAACTGACCCTTCTAACCATCTTCGTCGGGTCGTTGCTTGGATCGCTTGTTGGTGTGCTGCTGATCTTGCGCGGTGGTAGTATGAAAATGCAGATTCCGTTTGGTGTGTTTCTGGGACCGGCAGCGATCATAGCTCTATTCGCGGGGCAGCAGTTTATCGTGTGGTATGTCGGATTGTACCGGTAATAACCTCGACGTGAGAACACCTGAAGCCGAGTCTCTCCGCGTGCTCGGTCTTCGGGCGGGGATGGCCCTTTCAACCACGGGCGTGCGAAGAGATACGCGCCAACAGGCTTTGGATGGAGAGTGACAAATGAAGAAACGAGCTTGCCTTGTAACTTTGATCTTCCTCCTTGCGGCTATGATTCCCGCAACCCGCGAGGCGGCCTCGCGCGAACCGGCGCGCGCGAAGCACGGAATCGTGGCTTCGACCAGCGAAATTGCCTCACGAGTCGGGGTTGAGATCATGCAGCGCGGCGGAAACGCGATTGATGCTGCGGTGGGGGTCGGAATCGCGCTCGCAGTAACCTGGCCCAGCGCGGGGAACCTTGGCGGCGGGGGTTTTATGATGATTCGGCGAGCAAACGGCGAGACTGAAATCATCGACTACCGCGAACGCGCGCCGCTCGCTGCCTCGCGTGACATGTATCTCGACAAAGACGGAAATGTCGTGAAAGGAGCTTCGACGATCGGCTACAAAGCCGTCGGCGTACCCGGAACCGTTGCAGGTTTATCGCTCGCTTTGAAGCGTCACGGCAAGCTCAAATGGGCGGACGTGATCGAACCAGCGCGCAAGCTTGCGGCTGACGGTTTCACGATCAACTATCATCTCGCCCGAAGCCTCCGCGGCTCGGAAAAACTCCTCAAGCAATTTCCCGACAGCAACCGAATATTCCTGCGTGACGGCAAGCTCTATGAAGAGGGCGAGCGGGTCGTCCAGCCGGAGCTCTCCGAGACGCTGGCCCGGTTGAGGGATAACGGACCGCGCGAGTTCTACGAGGGACGAACAGCCCAGTTAATAGCCAATGATATGAAGGCGAACGGCGGACTCATAACCGAAAAGGACCTCAAGGAATACGAACCTACTATCCGCAAGCCGCTCATCGGTCAATATCGAGGCTATGAAATTGTAACGATGCCGCCA
>DASRIZ010000345.1:0-9355 GCA_035649735.1 Blastocatellia bacterium
TGGTTTCATGTCCGGACGCCATGCGCGAATCGAACGGCGCGGCAGCAGTTTCATACTGACCGATGAGGGCAGCCGTAACGGCACGTTTATCAAAACCAAAGGTGAGGTTGAGCTCGAACCGGGCGACATGATCCTTGTAGGTAAGCAGCTCTTCCGTTTCGAAGTGTGAAGGAAGTCAGTAGTCAGTAGTTCTAATATAGGACATATACGACCTATAGGACCTATACTCGGATCACTACGGACCACGGACTACTGACTACGGACCAATGACTTTATGAATATTCAAGTCTCAGTCTTTGCCCGCACAGACGTGGGAATGCATCGAAGCGGCAACGAAGACTCTTTTCTCGTAGCCGATCTGACCGCCGGCAAGATTGGGCTGGGTCCGGATGTTAGCAGTCATCAACTCGGCGAGCGCGGCAGTTTGATGATTGTGTCTGATGGGATGGGCGGCGCCGCGGCCGGCGAAATAGCCAGCGAAATGGCAGTGACCACATTGCGCGAATCCCTCTCCCAGATGAGCGCTTCCACGGAAATCTCCGAACAGTTAAAGTCGGCTGCGGAAATCGCCAACGAACGCATATGGAATCATTCCCAGGAGAATCCCGAACTCTCAGGAATGGGCGCTACGCTAACCGCCGTGCTCGTGCAAGGAACGACAGCCTACATCGCTCAAGTGGGTGACTCACGCGCTTATCTGATCCGACGCGATCGAATCAAGCAACTCACCAAAGATCAATCGCTCGCGCAGATGCTGGTGGATTCGGGAGCAATCAAACCGGAACAAATGGATTCGGTTCCTCAGAACGTCATTATGCAAGCGATGGGGACGCAGCCCGCCGTCAAAGTGGCGATGGGCGCAGTCCAGCTCTTCAGGAACGACTGCCTGGTAATCTGCAGCGACGGATTATCCAACAAGGTGCCTCCAAACGAACTGCGCGAAATGATTCAAGGTGTTGGTGACCTGACCGATGCCTGCCGGCTGTTGATCGACAAGGCCAACGAGCGTGGCGGAGAAGATAATATTACCGTCATCATCGCGCGCTTCGATGGTGAGGCGCTTTATTCCGCAAGCGAAACCAGTTCGATCACCGGGAGTTTTCGCGCGCTCAACCAGGGTTACTCCTCGGACTATTTTTCAAGCGGCGACCGAGCCGCGTCTGCCTCCCCAGCAGAAGACGAACCTTCGGAGCCTGATACCAAACAGATCACCAAAATGCTAAACGTGGCTGATCTCGCGCGATTTGGAGCAACGGGTCCGACGGCGGCCGCTACGGATGATACCGCGCAATTCGAGATCCCCACCATAGAGCCAACCCAGGTCGAGGCAGACGATTTCAGCACGCGTCCGACGGCGGAAAAACCGACTCTTTATGAGGATGACTTCAGCACTCGACCGACGGCGGAGCGGCCGGCGCCTGAGTCCGACATGGCCGAGCCGGCTCTGGTCGAAACCAAACCGAGAAGGCGCGGATATGTTCTGATTCTCATCATCGCTCTGGTCTCTCTGCTTTTGGTTGGCGCGACCGCGTATTTTGTCTACTCGGTCTACTTGAAATCAAAACCTCCTCAGGTTGAACAACAGCCCGAGTGACGGAAGTGAATAACCAGGTGCGTCGCTCACTATCACGCACTGCGCCGAATTCCGCTTCACGCATTACGCATCATTTTCACGTTCACCAGTACCTTCCAAGGACCGATGAAGAAAAATCCCGACGCGCAACCACCTCTCCCAACAAAAGAGCACGCGAGGCTCAAAGAAAATGTCGGACTTACACCGCCATGGCGTCGCTGGGGACCTTACGTAGCAGAGCGAGCGTGGGGAACGGTCCGAGAGGACTACAGCGGCGACGGCAATGCCTGGGAATACTTTACTCACGATATGGCTCGCAGCCGTGCCTATCGCTGGGGCGAGGACGGTCTGGCCGGAATATGTGATCGCTACCAGTTGCTGGTGTTCGCTCTTGCGTTTTGGAACGGACGAGATCCAATTCTAAAAGAGCGCGCTTTCGGGCTTGTTCCCTCCGAAGGTAACCACGGTGAGGACGTCAAGGAATATTACTTTTATCTCGACAGCACCCCCTCGCACAGCTACATGAAGTATCTGTACAAGTATCCACAAACCGAATTCCCTTATCTGAAGCTAATAGAAGAGAATCGCCGCCGTGGGGGACATGGTCTTGAATATGAACTGTTGGACACCGGCGTGTTTGACGACGACAGGTATTTCGACATCTTCGTCGAATATGCAAAGGCATCATCTGAAGACATTTGTATAAGGATAGAAGCCTTTAATCGAGGATCGGCGGATGCCCCGCTTCACGTGCTCCCCCATCTTTGGTTTCGAAACACCTGGGGCTGGTCGGATGTTCGCGATATCGAGCCGTCGATTTCTCGGGGCCCGATGGTCGAGAACGGCCAGTGCCTGATGGCAAGCGACTGTTCCGCGCACATCCTCAAGAACCTTCCCTTCAAATACAGCGTTGGGAGTCGTTATCTGTACGCCGATGCCGGCGGTGAACTGTTGTTCACCAATAACGAAACAAATCCGGCCCGCTCGCAGGTGTCCGGGACACCCAGCTCTGAACGCTACTACAAAGACGCATTCCACCGTCGCATCATCAACCGCGAGGAAACCGCAACTAACCCGGCGTTGTTTGGAACCAAGGCCTGCGTACACTACGAACGGATGGTTCCGGCCGGGGGCTCGGTCGTATTTAAGTTGCGTCTCACGCCGGATCAATCCAAGGATGCACTCAGCGAGGTCGATAAAATAGTAGTTCTACGTCGGGAGGAGGCGGATGAGTTTTACGACTTTATCCACCCACCCGAGGCAACTGAGGATGAACGAAGGATTCAACGGCAGGCATTTGCGGGCCTGCTCTGGACAAAGCAGATCTATTTGTACGACGTGCATAAGTGGCTGGACGGCGACGATCCCAACAATTCGCCGCCCGAGTCGAGACGCTCCGCCCGCAATATGCACTGGCAGCATTTGAATTCGATGCGCATTCTGTCGATGCCCGATAAATGGGAGTATCCCTGGTTCGCGGCGTGGGACCTGGCTTTTCACACGGTAGCGTTCGCGTTGATCGACGCCGAGTTTGCGAAGGAACAGTTGTGGCTGATGTTGTTCGAACAGTTCCAGCATCCGAACGGTCAGCTCCCGGCTTACGAATGGGAGTTCTCGGATCTGAATCCACCAGTTCACGCGTGGGCCTGCTGGCGAGTCTACAACATGGATCGGATCAGGACTGGGCGCGCCGATCGCGCCTGGCTGGAAAAGTGTTTTCACAAACTGTTGATCAACTTCACCTGGTGGGTGAACAAAGTAGATAGCGAGGGGAACAACCTGTTTGAAGGTGGTTTTCTCGGGCTCGACAACATAACAGTCATAGACCGGAGCGAAAAACTTCAAGGCGGCGTGGTGCTCGAACAGAGCGACGCAACAGGCTGGATGGGAATGTTCTGCCTGAACCTGATGCGCATTGGTCTCGAGCTCGCCAAAGAGAACAAGCAATACGAAGGTCTGGCGACCAAATTCTTCCAACATTACATCTACGTGGGCGCGGCAATGAAGCGCCGAGGCGGGCGAAACTATTCGTTGTGGGATGAACGCGACGGTTTCTTTTACGACGTGCTGCGCTATCCGGACGGAAGCTTTCACAAGTTCCGCGTGCGCTCATTGGTGGGCATTATTCCTTTGTACGCGATCGAGAGACTCGAGGTCGACTGGATTCGGTCCTTTCCGGAATTCACGGCCAATCTTGAATGGTTTACAGACAACCGGCAGGACCTGGTCCAACGCGCGTGTTATCGAATACAGCACGAAGGAGTCGATGTACACGTTTTAGCGATAGTCGATCAGGACCAGACCAAACATATTCTCGAGCGACTGATCGATCCGAACGAATTCCTATCCGACTACGGGATACGGAGCCTCTCGAAGTACCACGAGCACCACCCGTACGTGTTCGGCAACAGCGAAGTCCGCTATGAGCCTGCGGAGTCCGACAACAAAATCAAAGGCGGTAATTCAAACTGGCGCGGTCCGGTCTGGTTTCCGACTTCGTTTTTGATGATCGAGTCGCTCAGAAAGCTTGGCAAAGCGTACGGGCCGCATTTCAGCGTGGCCCTCCAGGATGGATCGGGCCGCGAGATAACGCTGACCGAAATGGCCGGAGAAATAGCCAATAGAATGATAAGCATTTTCACCAGAAACGAGGAAGGCAAACGGCCTGTTTACGGTGGGTCGAAAAAGTTTCAAGACGACCCGCACTGGCGTGACTACATTTTGTTCTACGAGTATTTCCACGGAGACAACGGAGCTGGTATCGGCGCTTCGCACCAGACGGGTTGGAGCGCGCTGGTCGCGTCGCTGATAGACGAATGGCGCCGCTAGAATCGGAGTATTTTCTATTTTCTATTTGCTATGTGCTATTCCAATGTCTTAGGACGATGACCTCGCCAACACTAATCACCAAATGACAATAGCAAATGGCAAATAGCAAATAAGTACTTCTCACCAAAACAAGGCCACGGTCCAGCCCAAAATGGGCGATTGACACGAAAAACGTTTAGATGTAAAAGAGAGCCGTCTGGCAAGCCAATGCTGGTTCTAACAGCATGCCGGCTGAAATCAATCTTGGATCTTGCAGGGTGTCATGCCCAGGAACGTCTTAGGCTCGGGTGAGCGACTCCGGGCGACACTTTCACGAGGCCCGGTCAGCGAATGACTGATCTGCCGCGCTGCAAGGTGGAGGTACAGTTATGAAGGATCCACATTTCTCGATTGTTCCAACACGCGCTGAACAAAGTTACCGCCCCAATCACTCCCGGTTCTCGACCGTGCGAAACCGCGGGTTGTTGGCTGCGTTTCTGTTGGCGTTGCTGGTTCCACTGCCGGTCTACGGACAGGACCCCGCTTCGGACCTGTTTGAGGCAGCGAAGAAAGGAGACGTCGACGTTTTGCGCTCGATGATCAGCAAGGGTGGCAACGTCAACGCAAAGAACGCCAGCGGCAGGACTGCTCTGATGGAAGCGGCGTATTGGGGCCGGGTTGACGCCGCAAAGTTCTTTCTTGAAAAAGGCGCCGACGCCAACGCAAAGGACCAGGACGATCACACCCCACTGATTGAAGCCGCGGGGAACGGGCATGTTCAAGTCGTGATGGCGTTGCTGGAAAAGGGCGCCGACCCTAAGGCAAAGAACAAGGACGGGTCCACCGCGTTGATCGAGGCGGCTTCGAACAATCGCGCTGACATCGTGAAGCTGCTGCTCGAGAAAAACGTCGTCATCGACGAAAAAGACAAAGAGGGCCGGACGGCGCTTATCCTCGCCGCATATTGGGGTCACGCAGACGCTGCGCAGGCTTTGATTGATAAAGGCGCAAACGTTAACGCGAGGGATAAGTACGGATACTCTGCTGCGATGTACGCCAAGCGCGAAAACCACGCGAAAGTCATCGAGGTGCTCGCCAAAGCGGGCGCAAAATAGCGTCATCACGCCGGGGAGCCTTTGGTAGGCTCGGACGGGTGACGATGCGCCCTGGGCTTTGCGGGTACTGATTTCTGGTTATGGCTGCCGAGCGGGTGGTTGGTTTTTACTCTGCGGCTTGGTATGATCCGCTGTCGAGAGAAATGACGAACCAGTCAGCGTTGTGTCGAATCCCGCCAGTCAGACGCAACGGATAACCAAAGGAGAAACAGCAGCCGCATGACTAAGGGAATCAAACTCAAGGGACTATTTCTTCTAACCGCCATTTTAGCCTCATCGTTTGCGCTGGCCGCCGGCGGATCAGCGAACCTCAACCCGCCGGCGACGGCAGCTGACGGCGCCGCGCTGTACACGGCAAAGTGCACGATCTGCCACGCTAAGGATGGCCGCGGGCTTCCAAACTGGCGCTCGAAGGGACAACCGGATTTTAGTGACGCCAAATGGCAGAAGTCGCGTACCGATGCCCAGATTGCCGACGCAACCAAAAACGGAAAAGGCAAATTCATGCCTGCGTTCAAGGCGAAGATGACCGACGAAGAGATAACCGCGGTTGTTGCCCGGATTCGCTCGTTCGGAAAGAAGTAGCATAGACTCTGGTCTGTGCTGCCTGCTCTTAAAGAACCTTTCAACACTCAAGACACCTTGCCGAATACGGATGAGGTGTGCCCTGTTGCAGGCGAGGAAGTAAACGATGACCACTGAACCAATCATTCAGACCGTGCCGATTGAGGAGTTTGTCAACGGGCTTTGTTCTGTTCCTGAACAGGACTTTCGCGTCGGGTCGGTTTACGACTATCTCAAGAGCCATCCTGTAGATGAAAAATCTCTCGAGCGGTATCTCTTCTTCAGCAAGAATCACTACACGCGAAATCTGATATTCAAGAACGAGCTATTCGAGCTAATAGCCATCTGCTGGGAAGTTGGTCAGGTTTCGCAAATCCACAATCACCATAATCAGAACTGCTGGATGACAATTCCGATGGGCAAGCTCCGGGTACAGAACTTTCGGGTCGTCGATCAGAATGAGGGCACTTGGTTTTGCCGTCTGGAGCCCACGAATGCGGTAGACATTCACCAGTTAATTCCGGCTGAAGTAGATCCTGAAGAACCGGTTCACCAGGTTCTCAACCTGCTCGATTTCAACCAGCGCGCGGTGAGCTTGCATATCTACTCTCGTCCCTTCGACCGATGCCTTGTCTATAGCTGCGAGACGAACGAGTACCGAGAAGTACCGCTGCATTACACGAGTGAATACGGGAAGCTTTGC
Organism: Blastocatellia bacterium; assembly: GCA_035649735.1. Classification (GTDB taxonomy): domain Bacteria; phylum Acidobacteriota; class Blastocatellia; order UBA7656; family UBA7656; genus Onstottus_A. The sequence goes on from DASRIZ010000345.1 coordinate 6,764, forward strand.
GAAGGTGAAAAGTTGTAACTGGTTTTCGACGGTTGATACCTAACACCACCCTACAAGCCGACAGCCGACGCCGTTTTTGGAATCCCCCAACCGGCAGGTTGGGGATCGTTCACTCTAGCCTACAAGCCGACAGCAGGCGCGCGGGTCTAAGCCTGCAGCTTGCTACTCGTGCGGCTGATGTGAGGTCGGCTGGAGTGAACGATGCCCAACCTGCCGGTTGGCGGATTCCAAAAACGGCGTCGGCTATCGGCCTGTCGGCTAGAGTGAACGATCCTCAACCTTCCGGTTGGGGAATTCCAAAAACACGGGTCGGCTGGCGGCCTGTATGCTAGAGTGAACGACCCAGTCCCTTTGACACGCAATTGAGTCTACGTTACTTTCTCTTCGTGAGTTAGCACCCGCAGACGCCCCCAAAAGGAGCAAGAAACATGAGGAACATCGCCGCCGCTGTGGTGATGACTGCGATGATCGTTGCCGCAGGCTGCCGGGGAAGCGCTCCGGGCGGAGTCACCGGCACCCCTAACCCGCCGTTTTTGGGCGAACCACCGCAAGATGTCTACACGTACACGGGAGAGCCGGGCATCTACGGAGGGGCGCTGGTGCTTTCGACGCCCGACGACCCAAAAACATTCAACATTATTCTTGCGTCCGATACGGCCACCGCCGATGTGCTCTGGTATAACGTATACCGCTGCCCTGTCGACTACCGCAACGGCGGCGATCCACCTGATTTCGATCCCGGCCTATGCACAAAATGGGAAGCGACTCCCGACGCAAAAACGTGGACATTTTACTTGCGGCGCGGTGTTCGCTGGTCCGATGGCGAGCCATTCAACGCCGACGATCTGATCTTCACCTACAATGTCTTAGTTGATAAAAACGTCAAAAGCCCCGCCCGCGAGGTATTTATCGAAGGCAGAGATGAGAGCGGAGAAGCAATCCTTCCCGAGCTTGAGAAGATCGACGATTACACGGTTCGCTTCAAACTGCATAATCCAAATGCCAGCTTTTTGGATGTGATCTACAACCTCTGGCTGATTCCCAAACATAAGTGGGAGCAGACCTGGAAAACCGGACAGTTTACTTCCGCGATGACCCTTCCAGAGGACCCCAGCAATATCGTTGGACTGGGCCCGTTCCGCCTCAAGGAGTATGTCAGTGGACAACGAGTAGTGCTCGAGCGCAATCCCCATTTCTGGAAGGTTGACAGCCGCGGTCAGCGACTTCCTTATCTCGATCGGATGGTCTTCGTGATTGCAAAGGATTTCAATACGGTTCAATCGAAGTTTCAGGCGGGTGAGATCGACGTGATGCCGCGAGTGCGTCCGCAGGACTACGCGCTGGTCAAGCGAATGGAGAGCCCGGAGATCAAGGTTGAAGACGTCGGCACCACGCTCGACTCGAACTGGCTCGTCCTGAATCAAAACACCGGGAACAACCCAAAGACTCAAAAGCCCTTCGTCGAGCGGTGGAAACAGCGGCTGTTCCGCGATCAGAAGTTTCGCCAGGCTGTTTCGTACGCAATAAACCGCGAGGCGCTCGCGAACACGGTGTTCTCGGCGCGGGCCGTACCCATTTATTCATTTGTTACGCCGGGTGACAAACTGTGGTTCAGCGATGACATAATGAAGTATCCCTACGATCCGGCGCGATCCAAACAACTGTTCGCGGAGGTTGGATTGAAGGACGCGAACGGTGATGGGTTTCTCGAAGACTCCGAAGGTCACACGGTTGAAATCAGCTTGCTCACCAACGCCAGCAATAACCAACGCGTAGAAACTGCCAGCTTCGTGGCCAAGAATCTCCAAGAGGTAGGCATCAAAGCCACGTCAGTTCCAATTGTACTCGGCACACTTGTCGATAAAATGCAGACGACTTTTGACTTTGACGGGTTGGTGCTCGGGTGGCAGTCCAATCCGCCGCCGGGTCCTTCCGGCACCAAGAACATAGTTCTTTCGTCGGGTTTGCAACACGCCTGCTTCGCGAGCCAGCAAAAGCCATCCACCGAATGGGAAGCGCGCGCGGATCAACTCATGCAGCAGGCTGAGACCGCAACCGATCAGGCTGAACGCTACCGGTTCTTCGCGCAGATTCAGCGAATCTGGTCGGAGTACTTGCCCGAAATAAATCTGGTGGCGGCGATCGAAGCGGTTGCATACAAGACAAAGTTCAGGAACCTGCATCCATCGGTTATGCCGCCGCGGGCCACTTGGAACTGCGAAGAAATCTATATAAAGCAGTAGTCCGTAGTCCGTAGTCCGTAGTCCGTGATCCGTAGTCCGTAGTCCGTAGTCCGTGGTCCGTAGTCCGTAGCATTGTCGTTTCTGCTCGCTGGTCAAATCCCAGCGCACTCCCTTTCATCCACGGATCAAGGACTACTGAGCACTCACTGCTAACCACTTACCACGGACCACGGACCACGGACCACGGACCACGGACTACGGACCACGGACTACGGACCACGGACTAAATGAAGACCTTCCTCATAAGGCGAGTGCTCGCAGCCATACCACTGATCATCGTAGTCACCTTCGTCACCAAAGCGTTGCTTGTAGCTTCGCCGGGCGACTTCCTGGATACGATCAGGTTGAT
>DASRIZ010000346.1:0-10440 GCA_035649735.1 Blastocatellia bacterium
GTGGCGATGTGCCGGCCCAGGTGCTGCACCACTAGTTCTAACGTGTCTTGTTCGGAGACTCCCTTCGCCAGCATGATTGCGATCGCTTTTGAGAGGGTCCAATTGTCCTCGCTCAACAAACCCTCTTTCAACAGCAGGAAGTGAGCATCCTTACGCTTTGAACCGCCGCCGCTGACGTCGACGTAGATTGCTCCGTCTCGCACATCGACCGGAAACGTGTCGAGATCATCGCATCCGCCGGTGAAGCATCCGCCCCCTTTCATGTCGTAGCTCCATCCGTGCCAATCACAAGTCAAGACGCCGTTGCGCACGCGGCCTCGAGTCAACGGATATCCCATATGAGGACACTGGTTGTCTGTAGCGTAGACGCCGCCCTGATGTTGGAACAGCGCGATGCTGCGTCCATCGACCTTAACCGCTTTCGGAGTCCCCTCGGGTACGTCTTTGACATCGGCCACGCGGACAAAGTTGGAGTGTGTATCGGACATGCAATGCTCCTTTGAAGAGTCGGACAAGCTTCAGTCTGTCGGACTTCTCATTCATCAAAGACTTCGACGGTTGTCTTTCCTTCCGCGAAGCGCAGGGCGGTATTCGTTGCCGACCCGCTGTCCTTATTGGTGCGAATATCGGTAGCATAACGAGCTAATCCAACGAGTAATTGGTAGCGAGCGGGGTGTCCCGAACCCAGGTCCGGTTGGTTCGACCGCTCCCATTCGTCAAACACGGTGCGCAGAGTGGGCAAAACCTGAGTGTTGGTGTCATCCCAGAGCATCGATCGACCCATCTCGTGAAGCAACCGATCTCCGGAGTACCCTGAGTTCAGATACTCGAGCACCTGGCGCCCGACATCCTGAACATTGAGCGACGCGATTGACTTAAGAATCACCCGCACTCCCGAATCTTCGTCGGGTACGTCGAGCGTACCTCCGCCGAGGGACGCAGTCAGCGGCCGGGCTGGAATGTTTAGCCAGCGATCAGCAAACAATTGCCAGGCTGCCTGGAACAGTCCTTTCGCAGCGACCCGTTCGCCGCCGTGTCGCTGCGCAGTCCTCAGCGAGGCGGCTAGATTCAATTCCATCGTCAACGGGCCCCAACCGGCGTCTACATTGACCGGCGTCCTCGCCATCCTATCCGCTGCAAGCAACACCAGACTGGTTATTAGACGATCCAGTTTTGCACCCGTTTTTAGAGCGTTGCTCACGGCGTTGAATGACCTTTCAATGCTCGCGCTCATCAAGTCGCTGGCGAAAGCGTCTTCATCGTATGCTGCTACACTACCGTTCGATGAGTCAGTCGCTTCAATGCTGGGAACGATTGAGTTCATCAATTCGACCGCATCGCGGCGGAAGCGCTCCGGTTCGCCTCGATGGCGCCCGACCAGCTTTGCACCAAGGTTGAATACGACTTCCGATGAGCGCTCCCAACCAAAGGTCTCGACGCTCTCCGCCAGATAGCCGAGTGAAAGCAGGCTATCAGCGAAGCCAAGAAAATATGGTTCGACGGCACACTGATATAGGAGCGGGAGAATTGTTTCTTGATAATTCAGATGGTAGGCGGTGAACAGACACCGCTCGATCCGCCCGGCCTGGCCGTCGTGCGAGAACATTCGCGTCCATCTGTCGATGCTTTCTCTCGCGACTGATCCGGGCAGCGGTACTACCGCCAACCGTTCGGCGGACTTACCAGCGACGGAACACGCGGCAGTTGCGAGTACCATTAACCGGTCGGCGTCCTGGTATCGTCTCCCTACTTTGAGCCCGTTGATCAGTCGGGAGACGTCTCCACCACCTTCAGTACCTTCCGAACTGGCTATTCGTCTGCCGAGGTGTCGAAGAATCATCTCGACGATGTCTTCTTCAGGGACACTGCCCTTCAGTAAAAGCGCAATCGCTTTGGATATCGTCCAGCGATCTTCGCTCAGGAGCCCTTCCCAAAGCAGGCGGAGATGCTCGTCTCGGCGCTTGTATACCGAATCACCGAGCTGAATCCAGATTTCATTCTCACGGATGTCGACAGGAAACGTTTGTAGATCGTCGCACTCATAGTTAAAACATCCGCCGCCTTCCAGATCGAAGCTGCGTCCATGCCAGTCGCAGGTGAGGACACCGTGTCTGACTGCCCCGCGAGTCAGAGGATAGCCCATATGAGGACACTGATTGTCGGTCGCGTAGACCCGGCCGTCGACGTTGAACAGCGCGATGCTTCGACCAGGTGCGAGCTTAACTGCTTTCGCCTCGCCCAACGGAACATCGCTCAAAGCGGCCACGCGAATCCAATTCGACGGAAATGCTGACATAGAATTCAACTCTCCTTGTGAGGTTGATCGCTTTCGGGCACACAAAGCGCTTGCTGCTGGACCCGATCGCGCCCAAGGCAAATTAGAGCGGAATGGGGTGCGATTTCAAATGGAAATTGTCTTTTCTGAGCGGGAAAACGAGAACGCGGAGAACGTGACAAGCGGTTGCTTGCTCGCCTCGAGGGTGAGCCATATAATCCAGCGGGACTTGCGAAAGACGCGTAGCTACACGAGTACAGATTGCAACGGCCCTTCACGGCCGGCCCTCCACCGACCCTGCGTCGGTGGAGGGCTGCTCGCCGACGCCGTCGTGTAGCTACTCCAGTCGTTGCCTCCACCGACACAGGGTCGGTGGAGGGCGGCTCGCCGTCGTCGTGGTGTAGCTGTTCAGTCGTAGCCTCCACCGACGCGGGGTCGGTGGAGGGCTGCTCGCCGTCGTGTAGCTACTCAGTCGTTGCCTCCACCGACACAGGGTCGGTGGAGGGCGGCTCGCCGTCGTCGTCGCGGAGCAGTTCAGTCGTTGCCTCCACCGACGCGGGGTCTGTGGAGGGCGGCTCGCCATCGGGGTCGTGTAGCAGTTCAGTCGTTGCTTCCACCGACGCGGGGTCGGTGGAGGGCTGCTCGCCGTCGGGGTCGTGTGTAGCTGTTCAGTCGTAGACTCCCGACACAAGGGTCGGTGGAGTTGCTGTCCAGAAGCGCTTGTCATGCCAGTCAGCGAAGAATACTTAGACTACGTTGTCGATCAGCTTGCTTGCATAGGCGAGGTCGTCGCGAAAAAGATGTTCGGCGGAGTCGGACTCTACCACGACGGCCTGTTTTTCGGGCTGATTGCCTCGGACGTCTTGTACTTCAAGGTCGATGATCAAACGCGGGCGCAATACACGACCGCCGGCGCGAGACCGTTTTCGCCCTACGGCGAGGAATCCTCTTCAATGAGCTACTACGAGGTGCCGGTTGATGTGCTGGAAGATGTCGATCAACTCAGAAGATGGGCCCAGGGAGCTGTCGCCGCGGCTGCGCGAAAGGCGTCTTCGAGCAAAAGAAGGAAGAGGAGTTCGTAGTTCGGACTTTCGCGGAGTAGCATAGACTTTAGTCTGTGTACGTCGGCGATTGCACCATCTTGGACACAGACTGCGGCATCTTGAACACAGACTAAGGTCTATGCTACTTCCGTCTCAAGGCGGAACTACAAACTGGAGCTAGCTATGCCGCGATTAAAGGACTTTCAAGGAATAGAGGGGCAGGACTTTTTCGAGATGGATCTCGGGTTCCAATCCCTTTTAAAGGATTTGATTCCTGAAGACCAGCGCCTGCCGGTTTTCCAATCTCTTCATAGTTGCGCGCGAATGGTGGCTGGGCGTTGGAACGATCTCGCGCGTGAAGCCAGCACTCGCGACCATCTCCCCAGGATCGTCAAGTTCGATCGCGTCGGCGGTCCAGTTGAGCAGGTTGATTTCGGTTCACTCACTCGACATCTGCGACGCGAAGTTGCTGAATTCGGCGTGCTCACCGACGCCAGAAGCGAAATCCACAAGTTCGCGATGGTTTACCTGCTCGCGCACAACGGCGAGGCTTCGGTTAACTGTGGCTTAAGTTGCACGGATGGATTGATTCGGGCGGTGGAAGCTCGTGGATCGGAATTTCTCCGCAAGACCTATCTCCCGTTGATGCTCTCGGTCGATACTCCGCTCGCGGGTGCGCAATTCGTCACCGAGCAGGACGGCGGCTCCGATGTTGGCGCGATCGAGACCCAGGCGGCGCCGAATCCGGACGGCAGCTGGTTGATCACCGGCGAAAAGTGGTTCTGTTCAAATCCGGATGAGTATTTTCTGGTTGCCGCTCGCCCAACGGGCGCCGCTCGCGGGACCGCGGGCGTCGCGATTTTTCTGGTTCCTCGAGTCTTGCCCGACGGCCGGCTCAACAAGGTCTCGTTCAAGCGATTGAAAGACAAGCTGGGCACCCAATCGCTGCCCACCGCCGAGATCGATTTCAATCAGGCAACGGCATGGGCGATCGGCGATCCGGCCGAGGGTTTTAAGACGTTGATGAACTATGTGATCGATGTCTCGCGGATTCACAACGCCGCAAACGCGTGCGGCATCCTTCACCGATCGTTTCTGGAAGCTCGCAACTATGCCATGCAGCGCGAAACATTCGGGCAGCCGATTATTCAGTATCCGCTCATCAGAGAAACGCTCGTGCGCTTATTGTCAAAGCTGCATCGCTATCGGCTTCTGACTTTTAAGCTCGTCGCGGCGGTGGATCTTCATGGCATTGTGGCTGAAGACTCAACTCAGGCGATGTGGCAGCGCTTTCTTGTAAACCTCGCGAAGTATCGCACCGCGGTTACGCTGACGGACTCAGTTCGCGAGGCGGTGCTGGTCTTTGGAGGAAACGGCATCTGCGAAGACTTCACAGTGCTCCCTCGATTGCTTCGCGATTCGATGATCATCGAGACCTGGGAAGGTGCGCATAACACCCTGTGTCTGCAAATCATGCGGGACGCCGGGCGGTCGGACTTGTTGGACCGATGGCGGTCGGAAATGAACGATGCGCTCGAGCGCTGGCCGAGCGATTTCCTGTCGCGAACTCGCGCCGCGTTTGAACGGGCGCTCGCGCAGCTCAATGCGGTGACCAAAGAGCGGGTCAGTCATCGATCCTGGGCGGAAACGCATGCACGCCGAACCGTCGACCGCCTGGGAGATCTGCTCGAAATCGCGTGGATGGCGGACGCGGCCGCGCGTCACGCCGAAAGCGACTCGACCCGAGCGTTGTTGACTTCGCTGGCTGCCTACGATTTGTTCCAGGGTGAGGATCAGTTTGAGCATCCCATCATCGATGCAGTCGACAAGCATGGGTTGTCGTTGATCGAAGAGCGCGTCGTCAGTGTCGACGTCCGGAATCTATAAATGAGAAAGAAAATCCTAATCGGTCTGGCGGTAATTCTTTTGCTGCTCCTCGGCGCGTTTTTCTTTGTGGTTCCCTCACAGCTTGAAAAGAGATTGAACGTCGCTCTCAACCAGCCTCCTTACCTTGCTTCCGAACGCGCCGTTGAGCTTCACAAGAGGCTTCTTGTTGCTGACCTTCATGCCGATTCGCTGCTTTGGGACAGGGATCTGCTCGAGCACGCGTCCAGGGGACATGTCGATATCCCGAGGCTGATCGAAGGCAATGTTGCGCTTCAGTCTTTTACCATAGTGAGCAAAACGCCCTATGTGTGGAAGATGAACATCGAGCGTAATGACGACTCCACCGATAACATTACTATTCTCGCTGTAGCGCAGCGATGGCCAACGGCTACCTGGAACAGTCTGACTCAACGAGCCTTGTACCAGGCAAAGAAGCTGGAGGATACCGCGTCGCGTTCGGGTGGGAGGTTCACGCTCATCAGAACATCGGCCGAGCTTTCAAGCTATCTCGATCGCCGCATTACCGAACCGCGAATCACCGCCGGGTTTCTGGGGATCGAAGGCGCACAGGCTCTCGACGGGAACCTTGACAACATTGACGTGCTTTTTGACGCCGGGTTTCGAATGATGTCGCCGTCGCACTTCTTTGACACCGACATCGGCGGCTCTGCGCACGGAGTAGTAAAGGGCGGGCTCACCGACAAGGGCAAAGAGATGATCAAGCGGATGGAAGCCAAACGCATGATCGTCGATGTTGCCCACGCGTCGGCGGCGGTAATCGATGACGTGCTTGCGCTGGCGACTCGGCCGGTCCTTGTTTCGCACAGCGGTGTGAAGGGCACCTGTGACAATCAACGAAATCTGAGTGACGAACAGTTAAAAGGGATCGCGGGGACCGGCGGGGTGATCGGAATCGGCTACTGGGAGACGGCAGTGTGTGGCACGGACGCGAAGGCTATAGCCAAAGCGATTCGTTACACAGCCAATCTGGTGGGAGTCGATCACGTTGGACTTGGCTCGGATTTCGATGGAGCGGTTGTTACACCGTTCGATACGACCGGGTTGGTTCAGATAACCGATGCGCTGTTGGCCGAAGGGTTCAACGATGACGAGATTGGCAGGATTATGGGCCGGAATGTTCTTCGGGTACTGATACAGAACCTTCCGTGAGTGCTTGTAATCCTTTGCAAAGCCGCAAAGTCAGAAGCAGGTTATTGTGAGCGATAATTCGTAAACTGCATGTCTATGCCGAAGTCCTTTTCCTTCAGCGCCGCGATCACTTTTTGAAGAGTGTCGCGATCCTTGCCGGCGACGCGTACAAAATCTCCGTTGATCGAAGCCTGTACTCGCAGCTTTGTGTCCTTTATGAACTTCACAATGTCGCGGGCCTTTTCGATTGGGATCCCCTGCTGAAGGCTGACAGTTTGTCGAACGCTGTCCTTCGCAGCAGGCTCTACGTTGCCGTACGAAAGGGCCTTCAAAGAGACATTTCGCCGAACAAGCTTTTGCTGGAGAACGTCGTTCATTGAGCGCAAGGTGAATTCGCTTGCGGTGGCAAGCACAAGTTTGTGCTCCTTTTCGTCGAGATCAATGCTTGAGTTGGTACCCTTGAAATCGTATCGCTGAGTTATTTCTTTAACTGCCTGATTGACCGCGTTCTTTACTTCGGCCATGTCAACCTTGGAAACTACGTCGAATGTGTTCTGTTGTGCCATGAGTGATCGTAACTATACCAGCGAGCGAGCGATTCAATCTAATAGGAATGGGCCGTGAAGGAATCACTGAACCACTGTTAACCGTCCCTTTGTCCGCGTAGTAACAAATTTATTCGTCCATCTTTTCGAATCCGTCTCTTCAGAAGAGAAACGAATAAATTCGTTACTACGTGGAAAGATTTAGTCCTGGTTATTATCCGATGAGTGTTTGTGTTCGTGGGCCTCGGTTCGATCGGTCGGATCATGGAAAGGCTTTGTCTTGAATTCAAATCGAAGCAGTTCCACAGGGGCGTCACTCGTATTGGCTAGCTCTTCCTGCTGACCCGTTCCAAGCCATCTGGTCTTTCCGATCTCCAGGTTGATCCGGGTCTTGCCCTTCTGCAGTTTGGATGGAGTGAGCGCCACCAGCAACGCCGGTTCAGTAGCGGTTGTCGATTGATCCATGGTCTTGTTCGAGGCGATCACAAGGCGGGTGATACGGATCTGTTCGTTTTCAAACTGGACCTTGCGAAAGTTTTCGGCGGGACCGACTGGCTCGCGATGGTACTTACCACGCAGCGAATTCTGATTAAGAGGTTCGGTCTTGAACTCAACGCGAAGGAACTCGGTTGCTGTGTCGCCTGGGTTCTCTACCGCGTGCACTTCTTTGACGCCGCGATAAACGCGAAAGGTCCCCGCTTTTACCGCGGCCCGCTGGATGTCGCCATAGGGCAGATCCTTGTGTTTGAAGACTACCGGACCGGCATCGTTGAGATAAACGTAGGCTGCGGGTCGTTCGGTGTGATAGTGTTCCGCGATTTTCTCGCGAGCCCCGTATCTCACTCGCATAACCCTGACCCAGTCGTTCTCGAACTCAAGCTTGTAAGACTTGGGCGCGACCTTCAGCGGATCTTTGGACGGATCCTTAGGTTGAACCTTAGGCGTATTTTGACCAAGTGCCTGGATAAACAAGAGGCAGGATGTGATAGCTACACGGACGAGAACCTTCATTGCTGTTGTCCCTTCTTTTTTTGTAATCGCAAAATCGCTCTCATCCTAAACGAAGCAGTGCCGAAAAGGATGCAAAAAGTGTGAGATGAAAGTATGCGCGAGAGATCGAAATTATTGAAGCCGCGTTCCCGACTCCACCAAATGCTTTGGTGGGATTTGGGGGCGCGAATTGCCAAACTCCGGTGTAGAAAAATGGTTGAAGCGCGACGCGCGAACGGCCTCGGCTTGACGCCTGGACATTGAGGTGAAACGATCAAGCAGCTTTCGTTTTCCGCCCCGGCTCAAGTCGCGATCTGTTGAGGCGCAACTATGCAAGAATCAATTTACTCCAAAAACTCGTTAGGGCGGCTTCACGCGGTTGCGCTGATCCTGATCCTCGCAGGGAGCGGCTTTGGTCAGGCTGACCGGAAGTCGACGCAAACCGAACCGTCCGGGAAGACTAAATCCGTCACGCCCGAGCCTCTGACCGACAAGTACGAGAAACAAGATCAGACCATCAAGCTCGAGGCGACTCTGATTACCGTTCCGGTGGTTGCCAGCGATAGGGACGGAAAATACATACCCGATATGCGCCGTGAGGAATTCAGTCTTCGAGAGGATGGAGTCAATCAGGAGATCGTGTTTTTCGGGACTGTGAGCGAGCCGTTTCACGTCATCCTGATGCTGGACACCAGCGCAAGCACTCAGGAGAAGCTCGGCCAAATCAAAAGCGCCGCGAGGACGTTTGTCGAACAGCTCAAACCCGCCGATCGAGTTAAGATTATTTCCTTCGACGACGCGGTGCGTGATCTGTGCGATTTCACAAATGACCGTGCCGATCTGCGTCGAGCCATCGATCAAACTCAACCCGGTCGGGGCACCAAGCTCTACGACGCGGTGGCTTTGGCGCTTCGCGCGATGCGACCGATCAACGGCCGCAAAGCTGTCGTGCTATTTACCGACGGTGTGGATAGGACCAGCGACAGCGCGCGGTACGAGGACAACACCGCCGCCGTGGAGGAATCGGGCGTGATTGTGTACCCGATTCGTTACGACACCAGGGCCGAAACCGAAGCGATGTTGAGAAATCAGGGAGGACTCGGCGGGATCATAAAGCGACCGCCCATTGGGACAACGCCTCCAACGGTTCCTGGTGGAGACCGAGGTCCGCAAATGCCGCCGATTGGAGGTCCGTCGACTCGAGATCCCCGCATCCCGCCGGTGGGTCCGCCGCCCGGATCACCCTATCCTCGTAACACACCATACCCGGGAGGCCGTAATCCGAACGATGACATTGATCGGCGGTTTCCACAGGACAGGCGCGTTCCTTCGCGCCGCGATGACGGGTTGAGCGCCGAGCTTGAGGGTTTATACAGACTCGCGGACAAGTATCTGAGCGAGCTTGCAGCAAAATCGGGAGGAACGCTGTCTCGCGCTGACACTCTGTATTCGCTGCCCGGAGCGTTCGCGCAAATTGCCGCGGAGCTGCGCACCCAATACGCGCTAGGCTACTACCCGTCCAACTCGGCGCGTGACGGCAGCTATCGCAAGATCCAGGTTCAAACAAAACGAAAGAATGTACTAATCCGAGCTCGTCCCGGTTATCGGGCGCCGGCTGGATCGTGAGCAGCTCCCTCCGTCAGGAGGGCCATGTTTATAGATGGTGTGACGAGACGTCCCGCCCTCCGTCAGGAGGGCCATCTTTTGCGCCATGAACGAGTTGTTCACCCCGCTGAGTCTACATGGCCCTCCTGACGGAGGGCAGGACGTCGGTTCGCGTCTCGCACTATAAACATGGCCGTCCTGACGGAGGTCCATGTACTCCAACCATTTGAACCAATACGTCCGATTCCGTTAATCTGAAAGAGTAATCTTAAATTAATCGAAAAGGGGAACTGCACACATGACTGCTCACGCACAACAACCGACACCAGAGCTATTCTTTGAGACGGTCACCGCTTATCAACGCACCGAGGCCCTAAAGGCAGCAATTGAACTCAACCTGTTTACGGCAATCGGCGAAGGCAATCGCACGGCTTCGGAGATCGCAGCTCGGTGCGACGCTTCTGAACGAGGAACGAGAATCCTCTCTGACTACCTGACGATGATCGGCTTTCTTACAAAAGATGGAAGCAGCTACGGGCTGACGCAGGACTCGGCCTTTTTTCTGGATCGTCGTTCGCCGGCGTTCATCGGAAGCACCGTCGATTTCCTTGTATCCGACCAAATTGTGGAGGGTTTCAAACACCTGGCGGAATCGGTTCGCAAGGGCGGGACCGCGATTCCTGACAGTGGCACTCTGTCGCCCGAGCATCCTGTGTGGATCAAATTTGCTCGAGCGATGGCTCCGATGATGTATCCGGCTGCCCAAGGCATCGCTCAGTTGATTGACCCGGAAGCGAATCGAAAGATCAAAGTCCTGGACATAGCCGCGAGCCACGGCGTATTTGGACTGGCGTTCGCGACACGAAATCCGAACGCGGAAATCGTGGGCCTCGATTGGGCGAATGTTCTGGAGGTGAGCAAGGAGAATGCAAAAGCCGCGGGCGTC
>DASRIZ010000347.1:0-70991 GCA_035649735.1 Blastocatellia bacterium
GCCCACGACGGGTTAGCTCGTACCATCAACCCGGTCCACACCGCTTATGACGGGGATACGATCTTTGCGCTTGCAACAGGCAAGTCATCAAAGCCCGCGAACCTGACTCTGATTGGAGCGCTGGCGGCCGAAGTGATGGCTCAGGCAGTTGTGAGAGCGGTGCGCGCAGCTCGTGGGATACCCGGTCTGCCGGGCGCAACCGAATTGTAAGCGACAGAACCGTTAGCATTCTAGGGGTAGGGAAGGGTGGCTTGCCCCCGCTGTTTTGCAGGTCTTGTTACTCGGAAAAGCGGGGGCAAGCCACCCTTCCCTACCCTAGAATGACAAGGTACACAACTTATTCCTAATGACCCTCCTCCTAATCCTCATCGCTTATGCAGCACTCATGATTCTGCTCGGTGTGTTGGCATCGCGCCGCGTGCGAGCTTCGAGCGATTTCTTCGTTGCGGGGCGAGGGCTCGGCGCGGGGTTGATCTTCTCGACGTTTCTCGCCTCCAACATTGGAGCCGGCTCAACAGTGGGGGCCGCGGGTCTCGGTTATCGCGATGGTTTGTCCGCGTGGTGGTGGGTCGGATCGGCAGCGATCGGATCAGCGATCCTCGCCCTCACCGTCGGGCCCAGAATATGGCAAATCGCGAAAGAGCATAACCTCTACACCGTCGGAGACTATTTCGAGTTTCGATACAACCGAAGCGTTCGTGGCGTGATGGCGCTCCTGCTGTGGTTCGGATCGCTGTCGATTCTGGCCGGGCAGTTGATTGCCGTTGCCTGGATACTCAACGTCGTAGCCGGCGTCAGCAAACCGGTCGGATGCTCGATAGCGGCGGTAGTCATAACAACCTACTTTACACTTGGAGGCCTGCACGCGACCGCTCGTGTCAACGTACTCCAGTTGATCGTCAAGATAGTCGGGTTTGTTGTCGTTTTGATGTACTTGATCGGCGCAGGCGACGGGCTCGCCGGTTTGAGGGAGAGCGTGACATCAACGGTTGGGGCCGATCGTGTTGACGATTACTTTGGATTCGTCGGCCAGGGCTGGTCGGTGGCGATCGGTTATCTCGTGATACTTGCGCCGTCGTTTGTCATTTCGCCCGGTCTGCTTCAAAAGTTGTTCGGAGCGCGCGACAAGAAGGCGGTGCGAGTCGGCGTCGGATTAAATGCGACGGCCCTGTTTGCTTACGCCATAGTGCCGGTGTTGATCGGGATCATCGCGCGATCCAGGTTCCCCGCTTTGACAAATCACGAACTTGCGCTTCCAACGTTGCTGACCCAGGCCTTGCCGTTGTGGCTTGGGGTATTGCTTTTGGGCGCAATCTTTTCAGCCGAGCTCAGCGCAGCCGATGCCGCGTTGTTTATGTTGAGCACCTCGTTGAGCAAAGACCTCTACAAGGCTTTTATCAATCCGACGGCGACAGACGAGCGGCTGATGCGAATCGCGAAGATCTCGGCGATTGCGTGCGGAGTGGCGGGCGCGGTGTTGGGAAGTTTTCTTCCGACGGTGATTTCGGCGCTGAGGATCTTCTATACTCTTCTGGCGGCGGCGCTGACGCTGCCTCTCATCGCGGGTTTGTACACTCGAAGAGTCAAAGCACGCGCCGCGATCCTATCGATGCTCGCGTCTGTTTTTGTGACCTTCGCGCTGGAGCTGATCACTGAAGGAAGAGGTGTTCGCGGTGTTCCGTCGTTGATCGTCGGCATCGCCGCCGGCGCGGTGGTGATGTTGCTCGTCAATTCTGTTGAGAAGCGCGCGAGTAGTTATTCGACATGATTAGCCCGCTCGTACTTTGATTCTCAATGAGGCCGATGAATGGACTATAAGAACCTGTTTAACCTGGACGGCCGCGTGTCGGTAGTCATAGGAGCGGGATCGGGGATCGGACAATCCGCGGCAAGAGGGCTCGCCGCTCACGGTGCATTCGCTGTCTGCGCCGATTTGCAAAGAGAACTCGCCGTCCAAACCGCTGCTGAAATCGGAAGCCATGCGACGGCGATGTCCGTTGACATCACCCAAACCGAAAGCGTCGTCGAGCTCCTACGGTCTGTCATCGATCAGCATAAGCGGCTGGACATCGTCGTCACTACGCCGGGCGCTAATGTCCGCAAACAGATCTCTGACTATCAGGACATAGACTTCGATCGGGTGATCGAGCTGAACTTGAAAGGAACGTTTCGGGTCTTGCGCGAAGCGGGTCGAATCATGTCCGACCGCTGCGGCGGCAGCATCATAGCTTTCTCGTCGATTCGTTCACAGGTGGTCGAGCCTGGGCAGGGTGTTTATGCCGCGACAAAGGCGGGAATCGTTCAAGTTGTTCGCGCGCTTGCAGCGGAGCTTGGGCCGAAAGGAGTTCGAGTGAATGCGATAGCCCCGGGAGTTGTCGAAACTCCGCTGACGCGGCCCATCAAAGACCATCCAGATTGGTACGCCGCTTATGCCGCGAAAAGCGTATTCGGTCGGTGGGCAAGCGCCGACGAGATGGCAGGACCGGTAATTTATCTTGCGTCCGATGCATCGAGCTATGTCACCGGTTCGCTGCTGTTCGTGGATGGCGGATGGACGGCGGCGGACGGACGGTTCGATCCTCCGTTGTAGATTTGGTTTCTGGTTTCTGGTTTTTAATTCCTGGTTTCTGGTTTCTGGTTTATGGTTTCTCGGTTCTGGTCCTACACTCGACCGCGTCCGAACTAGAAACTACGAACCAGCAACTAGAAACCAAGCTTTAAGCGATCCGCCCATCCACGATATTGATTATCCGATGCGCCAGCGCGGAGTTCTCAGGATTGTGAGTCACCATAAACACCGTCTGTCCCTGCTCGTTAAGTTTCAAAAACACTTCCATAACTTCGTGGCCCGTCTTTGTATCGAGCGAGCCGGTCGGTTCATCGGCTAGAATCAGCGGCGGCTCGTTTACTATCGCTCGGGCGATCGCCAGCCGGCCTTGCTCGCCGCCTGAAAGCTGATTGGGGAGCCTCGGCCCCTTATCCGCGAGCCCGACTTTTTCCAATACATTCATCGCGCGGTCGCGCTTCTCTCTCGCGCTCGCGTGGGTCGTCGCCAGCGGCAGCATCGCGTTCTCGAGCGTGCTGAGATAAGGCATCAGGTGATGTTGTTGAAAAACGAACCCGAGATACTCCCGGCGAAAATCGGCTCGGCGCTCATCCTCCAGACCGTACACGTCGATTTCATCTACGAGCACCCGCCCTTCGGTTGGATGGTTCATGGCTCCAACGATTGTTAGAAGGGTGCTTTTGCCCGAGCCTGAGGGTCCCATCAAGCAGACGAACTCGCCTTCAGCGAGTTCGGCGTTGACATCCGAAAGCACGCGAACAGCCGGCGACTCGCCGTTCGCTTCATAAACCTTTGTGACGTTTTCTATCGAAAGGAAGGGCATCGGTCAGTTACGCGAGCGGTAGAGGCATAGTCAGGTTACGGTAGTTATTTGGTTGACTGACCAAGCAGCGGAGCTGCCAAATCAAGGTACCATCTCAATACTCTTTCTTGATGGCCTGTCTGATAGGCATAAGGTTATCAGGTATGCTGGGGCTAGATTCCAGACAATACCGGCAGATATTCTTGCGATCCATTGCCAAACGGTGCTCGGACCGGACTCAGTACCGATCATCATCTCCGGTAGCATCGCAATGTAGAAAACGAAGGTAAAGATGAAGTTGAAGAACTCACTTCTGATCGGACTTACTATCAAAAGCAATACGTACTTTGTCGCCTCAAGTCCCATCGCTATCAAACCCAGCCGCTTGAAGTCATTCCTTTGCGCGGCTAACGCTAAGATCGGCAAAGCGACACAGATTGTGATTAAGAGTGCCACCATTCCGCTTCTCCGCTGCTTGGTCAGCCAACTATATGATTACTCAAGTTACACATATCGGACTGCTTCCGAGGGGTCCAGCCTCGACGCGCGAACGATCGGATAAAAGCTGCTGATGGTGCCGATCACCAATCCGGCCACAACTGACGCTACTGCCAGCGCCGGTTGAAACTCGAAGACCACTCTGGTCTCCGCGAAATAAGGCAGCGCAAGCCAGGCTGCGAGCTGTCCCGTTCCCCATCCCAACAAACCGCCAATCAGGCTAATTACCGCGACCTCGATCATCAGCCCCTTGATGATGTGAGTTCGTCGAAACCCTATCGCTCGAAGGACTCCGATCTCTTTTGTCCGTTCGATAACCGAGCCCATCATCGTTGTGAAGATCATCAACGCTCCGATTGCCAGAACCACCGCCGCGACGACCGCGGAAAAACGAGTCAGCCGCTCGACGGTTTCCGAACGGGCGCGAACCGACTGCTGAATCGCGGAGACCTTCGCGTGGGGAATTCGTTCGCTGATCTGCGCGACGATGTCTTCGATAGGACAATCCTTACACAGGGCGCTCACCTCGATCAGGCTCAATTGTCCGGACTTGTTTAACAGCGTCTGAACGTGGGGCAACGAGCCGAAGATCATTCGATCCTCGGGTCCGCTGGTCTGGGAGATCACCCCGGCGACGTGGTGGTCTTGGTCGGCGATCTTCACCCGATCGCGGACGATCCTGAATTGAAATTGGTCCTCGCTGCTATCGTGCGAACCACCGTGCGAGACCTGCTGGTCGGCGGGGACGGGCGTCGTACCCTCGATCAATGACAGCGCGCGGGCGACCTCATAGCCAACCAGAAGTTCCTGCTCTCCCTCCGGATTGCGCCCGGCGATATGCCACCAGCGCTTGAGGGTCAACTCGCTGTCGAAATCAACGCCGGCCAAAAGGATCTCGCGACCCTCGACCTCAACAGCGCCGAGCAGCTTCGGCGAAACATTGCTGATGCGATTGCGAAATGGAATGTCCAACACAGCGTTTGCGTCTTCGTTCTTGAGCTGCTTTACGTCAAACGAGACACTCGAGACGGAGAGCCCGCCGTAATCCAGGGAGAGGCTATTTGACTGAGGCACGACGACAATGTTCGCGCCGAAGCGATCGAGTTGCGAACCGATCTCTTCTTTGATCGAACTGCTCAAGCTAAGCAGGGCGACTGCCGTTCCGATGCCGATGGCGATACCCAGAGTAAGAAAGATGGCCTTGCCTTTTCGTCGCTTGAGATTTGCAAATGCAATCGTCGAGATGCGCATTGATTTAGAAGTAGCCTCCGCGGCTTTCAAGCTCGCTCGCTTTAATCACAAGCTGATTTCCATCGATGGTTCGTGGAAGACCAATCGGATTGCAGCCGCCGTGCACCTCGTTGATCTTGGCTGAATGAAAGTGCAACCCGCAGTTGTTGCAAATCATGTCATCGCCTTCCTGATGATAACCTTTCTTCGCGTGATAGCAGGTATCGCAGGCGTCAAGCGCCGCTCGATAGACGCCATCCGAACTCTTCAGCACGAAGAAGCGAACCGGTCTGTTATCGGACAACTTATAGTCAAAGAACTTCGCCGTGCTGCTGAGGTCCGAAAGCGAGATTCTTATGTCGCGAGACTCCGGAGCAGTCGAAGCAGTCGAAGCCGGACCGGTCGAAACGGCAGTCGCGGTTGGGTTGTCTTTTGAAGCGCCGATCACCAAGTATATGGCTACGCCGACCAAAACCACCGCAACCGCCGCAAGGATGAGCGTCGACTTCCCCTTGCGTTCGGGCGGTTCGGAAAACTCTGCCTTCTTTCTCTCTCTTGCCTCTGACTTAGTGTTCATTTGGAATATACCTCCGACCGCTTCATCGAAACTGGGTCATTATACCAACTCAGAAACACGAGCACTATTACAGCGGCGTAGCGTAGACTGTCCAGTCTGCGCTCAGTCTTCAGCGCCGACGCAGCACGGAATGTAAGCGTAGACTGTCCAGTCTGCGCTCAGCCTTCAGCGCTAACGCAGCGCGGAATGTAAGCGTAGACTGTCCAGTCTGCGCTCAGTCTCCAGCGCCGACGCAGCACGCGTGTAGCGCAGACTGGACAGTCTACGCTACATTCTAGCAACAGTGAGCGAACAAGCTCTTATAGATCAACTCAGAACAATGCTTGCCGCCAGCAGACGTGCAGTCGTCTTTACCGGAGCAGGCATCAGCACCGAGTCAGGCATCCCCGATTTCCGCAGCCCGGGCGGTCTCTGGACAAAGTATCAGCCGATCGACTTTCGCGAGTTCCTGTCTTCTGAAGAAGCACGCCGAGAAACCTGGCGAAGAAAGATCGCCGTTGACGAGGCAGTCGCTAAAGCCGAGCCGAACCGCGGCCATCTGGCGATCGCACGGCTCGTCGCCCAGGGAAAAGTCTCGAGCGTCATCACTCAAAACATCGACGGTCTGCATCAGCGATCCGGAGTTCCCCACGAACAAGTAATCGAGTTGCACGGCAATGGAACCTATGCGGCATGCCTCGATTGCGCGAAGCGTTACGAGCTGGTCGATGTGTTCGCGGCATTCAAGGAAAACGAGGAGCCGCCGGTTTGTGACTGCGGAGGGTTCATCAAGAGCGCGACGATTTCATTCGGGCAACCGATGCCCTTTGAACCGATGCGCCGCTCTCAAGCCGAGGCCAAGAGCTGTGATCTGTTCCTGGCCATCGGGTCTTCGCTTGTGGTTTATCCCGCTGCTTCTTTCCCCGCGGTCGCTAAGCAAAACGGCTCACGTTTGGTGATATTGAATCGAGAGCCGACGGACCTCGACTATTTAGCCGACCTGGTGTTGAATTTGGAGATCGGGCCGACGCTGGAGGCCGCGACCGCCATTACTGAATAGGTGTACCGTCAGCTAGAACTATGAAGACTCTTCGTCTATCTCTCGCATCGTTCCTTTTTTTGACCCTGATTCTGTTTGGACTTGAAGTCGCTTCGGCGGGACAGCAGAAGAAGCGTGATACACAACCGAGTCCACCGGAAGCCGCGGTATCAGCCGAAGAGGCTGCGCAACTTGAAGCTGTCGTGACTACCGATCTTGGAGTCATCCGCTTCGAATTCTTTCCTAACAAGGCTCTCAAGCACTCACAGCAATTCGTAAAGCTTGCGCGAGCGGGTTTCTACGACGGGTCGGCGTTTCATCGAGTGATCCAACGAGGACTCATTCAGGGCGGCGACCCGCTGCTTAAAGATCCGCAAACGCCTCGCGAGCGCTGGGGAACAGGCGCCCTAAAGCAGATCGCGGATGAATTCAGCGATGTCAAACACGTTCGGGGCACGGTCTCGGCGGTGCGGATTCCGGGTCAGCCAAACAGCGGGGGCGCGCAGTTCTTCATATGCGCGTCGCCTCAGCCGCAGCTCGACGGCCAATTCTCGGCTTTTGCCCAGGTCACCGAAGGGATCGAGGTCGTCGAACGAATCTCGCTCGCACCAACCGACAGCAACGGGTTAACCGTTAACCCAATAAAGATCGTCAGCATCAAGATCGAACCCAGGAAACTTGAACCATTCAAAGACGCCACTGTCGATCAGATGCGGAGAGACGTTCTGTTGCACACGAGTCTCGGCGACATAACGCTTGAGATGGATCCGGAATTGGCTCCCGAACACGTGCGCAACTTTTTGAAGCTTGTGGAAAGCGGCTGGTACGATCACACCGCGTTTCACCGCGTCATACCGGGATTTGTGATTCAAGGCGGAGTCGGCTCTACTCGCGCGGACAACAATCCGCATCCGGCGGACAAATGGGTTCACAAGCTAAAGGGCGAATTCAGCCGCACCGCGCTTCACATACGCGGCGCCCTGTCTATGGCTCGTACCAGCGACCCCGATTCGGCGGACACATCGTTCTTTATCGTGCTGGGACCGGCGACGCATCTGGATGGCAAGTACACGATCTTCGGAAAGGTAGTCGATGGCTTTGACACGATGGAGCTGATCGAGAAGGCGCCCCGTCAGGGTGAAACTCCGGTTCAACGTATCGAGCTGATTGAAGCGACGATAAAAAAGTAAACTCGAAATGCGGCTTACAAAGCTGCCTATCAATCTTTTATCTCGTTGGAGGACGTCGCGCTGAATGAAACACGTCGATCACTTCGACGCGATTTCGCCGGACTCGGTAGATAATTCGATAAGGTGGTTCAATCAGTTCGTGAATATTTGGACGGCGTGAATGAGGAAGAATACGGCCCGAAAGTGGGAACGCCGAGAGCTGATCACCCCTCTTTAGAATGCGATCGATAACCCGATGGGCGTTTGTCTCTGAGTCAACGGCGATGTGTGCGTGGATCGCGGCTAAAGACCTTAGAGCCCGGTCCGACCAGACAACTTTCATTGAGACATTCCAAGCTTTTCACGGATCTCGTCGCTACTCCAAACACGACCTGCTTCGATGTCAGCTAGTCCTTCCTCAATCAACTGTCGTTCGAGCATCAGACGCGTTAGGTCTTCCCAAGTGGCGTCGTCGGGTAGAGATTCTATAAGCTTAAGCGCTTCCTCTTTGATGTGTGTGGTTTCCTGCATTGCGATTCCTCCGCGCGGACATTCTACCACAGGCTACGCATTAGGTTTGACCATCCATTATTCTTCTTCGCCGAGTGATTTTAACCTTTATTACTAAAATGTATACTTCCCGCTCGACCCCTTTTAACCGGGAAACAAAACCAGGTTTTGGGGCGTATAAAAAACTCGATTCAAAATGCTATCACTGGCGAAGAGCAGCTACGCAAACAGTAGTCGAGTTGTACGCATGGTGACCCAGTTTGGGGACGCCCGACGCAGTCGGTGCTCGACCGGATTCCGGTTCTCGAAAAGGAAATCGCCGACGCAAACTCAGCATTCGAATCGATCATCGGGAAAGAGCTCGCAGTGGTGAATGCGAAGCTTGCAGCCAAGAAATTCGATCCCATAAAGGTTATGACCAGGGAAGAGTACGACAAGAAGCAGGAAACCAGGTAATCCGTTGATTGAAGATCGCGCGATCAAAGGAAAGCTGGTACTCTACATGCCGTTCGGTCGAGACGTATTGTTCGTTCCGCTCTAACAAAAACATTAGGAGGCAGATATGCGACTCAAGAATCGAGCTGTGTTGTTCGTTTTGGTGCTTGCGCTCTCCGGCGCGTCGAGCCTTCCATTCAAAGCATCCGCTCAGACCCAACAAGCGGCAACAGCCCAACGCCCAATCGAACTGGCCGATAGTCTGGCCTGGAAGCGCGTCGCATCGCCGAGCATCTCCAACGACGGGCAATGGTTCGCGCACAAGCTGACGCCGAACGAAGGAGACAGCGAGCTCGTCTTGCGCCGCATTGGCGACGGCAAGGAGTGGCGTTTCCCGGTCGGCGAAGCCCAGGACGGCGGCGGCGGCCCGGCCTTTTTCGGCGGCGCCCGAGCGGCGGAGATCGCATTCTCGGATGATTCAAAATGGTTCGCCTTCACAATCTCGCCGACCTTCAAGGATGGCAAACGGCTGAAAAAAGAGCGGAAGCCACTGCAGAACAAAGTTGCGGTCATCAATCTGTCGACCGAAAAAAAGGTTGAATTCGAAAAGGTTAAACGATTCGCTTTCTCAGGTGAGAACGCGTCCTGGATTGCCCTTCACAAGTACGGGGCTGAATCGCAGGGGCCGCCACCCGGCGCGCCGCCTGCATCAGCCTCGGGCGCTTCGACACCCGCGCCGGACAGGGCTACCGGCTCCGATCTGATACTGCGCGAGCTCGCCAGCGGTAATGAACTGAACGTAGGAAATGTTGCCGACTATTCGTTTAACAAAAAAGGCGATTGGCTGGCCTGGACGATCGACGCCAACGAAAAGAGCGGCAACGGCGTGCAGGCGCGCAATATGGATTCGGGCGCGGTGCTCCCGCTCGACAGCGGCAAGGCCATCTACAGGGGTTTGAATTGGACCGAAAAGGGCGACGGTTTGGCGGCGGTCAAAGGCGTCGAAGATCGGGGCTACGAAGACAAGCTCTACGGCGTCGTGGCATTCAATGGTTTTGGCAATGCCGGCGGCCCAACAAAAGTTATCTACGATCCTCAAAAGGGCGAAGACAAATCGTTCCCGTCAGGCATGACTGTTAGCCCTAATCGACCGCCGACGTGGACGGACGATTTCAGCGCTGTGCTCTTCGGCATTCACGAAGTTAAAAAGAAGAAGCCCGGGGCGCAGAGAGAAGCCCCCAAAGACGACGAGGCCAAACCTGACGTTGCCCAGATGAAGAAGCCGGAAGACGAGCCGGAGAAGCCGGATCTGGTCTTGTGGCATTGGCAGGACAAACGTCTGCAATCGCAGCAGCAGGTCGAAGAGAGCCGCGACAAGAACTTCAGTTACCTGTCCATCTATCGCGTGGCCGACAAGAAATTCATTCGTCTGGCCGATGAAGACCTGCGAAACGTAACTGCCGCGCCGAAACAGAAATTTGCCATCGGCTCCGACAACCGCGATTACGAGCCTTTGGGCAATCTGGACGGGCGGCGTTATCAGGACATCTACGTCGTTGACTTGAAGACTGGCGCGCGCAAGCTGGCGGTCAAAAAGAATCGCTGGAGCTCCGGCGCCTCGCCCGACGGAACGCACTTTGTGTATTACGACGAGGGCCACTTCTTCACCTACGACATGGCCACGGGCAAATCCTACAACGTGACCGAGAAAGTTCCCTCGGTCTTCTGGGATCAGGAAGACGACCACAACGTCGTTAAGCCGCCGACAAATGTTGTCGGCTGGACAAAAGACGGCGTGTCGGTGCTGCTGTCGGACAACTGGGACATCTGGAACGTCCCAGTTCATGGCGGCCAGGCGGTGAACCTGACCGTCAACGGCAAAAAGGATCGTATCCGTTATCAGAACCGCTTCCGCATTGATCCTGATGAGAAGGGGATTGATCTCGGCTCGCCGGTCTATGTTCGGGTTTACGGCGAATGGACTAAGAAGATGGGCATCGCGCGCATTGACGGCGGCAAGCCGGGCGCGAAGATGCTGCAATGGGACGACGCCGGATTCGGCGGCGTGATGAAAGCCCGTAAGGCGGATGTCTGGCTCTACTCACGCGAGACCTATCAGGACGCTCCGAGCTACTATGTGGCAGATGCCGCGCTCGCCAACGGGAAAAAGATTACGGATGCCAACCCGCAGCAGAAAGATTTCCTCTGGTCATCCGGTTCCAAACTGATCGAATACACCTCGGCCAAAGGCGATAAGCTGCAAGGCGCGCTCTTTCTTCCCGCAAACTATCAACCGGGCAGGAGCTATCCGACCATTGTCTACATCTATGAAAAACTCTCTCAGGGCTTGAACAGTTACGCCATTCCGACGACCAACGGCTTTAACAAATCCGTGTATACCAGCAACGGCTATGCGGTGTTGATGCCGGACATCGTTTACAAGGTCAACGATCCGGGGATGTCTGCAGTCTGGTGCGTGCTGCCCGCGCTTGAAGCGGCAATCAAAACCGGCGTGGTGGACAAGGACCGCGTCGGCATTCAGGGTCATTCGTGGGGCGGGTATCAGACTTCGTTTCTGGTCACCCAGACCGATGCATTCAAGGCCGCGATTGCCGGCGCGCCGCTAACCGAGATGATCTCGATGTACTACTCGATCTACTGGAATTCCGGCGGCGGCAACATGGCCATTTTTGAAAGCAGCCAGGGTCGTTTTACCGGCAGCCCGATAGACGTAACCGATGCCTATGTTCGGAACTCGCCGATCTCGCACGCGAAGAACGTCAAGACTCCGCTGGTCATCCTGCACAACGACAAGGACGGCGCGGTGGACTTCACGCAGGGGATCTTTTATTACAACACGCTGCGGCGCTTGCAGAAGCCCGTGGTGATGCTGCAATACAAAGGCGAAAACCATGGCTTGAGAGTGCCTGCAAATATGAAGGACTACACTGTGCGAATGCGTGAGTTTTTCGATCACCACCTGAAGGGTAAGCCGGCGCCAAAATGGTGGACAGAAGGCGTACCGCTCCTTAAGTTGAAAGAGCACCTGGAGGAGCGCGCGCCCGGGAAGCCGCCGACGATTGATCCGCTGAACAACGACAACAGGTAGGAAAAGAAGAAGGCAGAAGGCGGAAGGCAGAGGGCAGTTCGTGTAAGCTGCTTTCTGCCTTCTGCTTTCTGCCTTCTGGCTTCTGTCTTCCGCCGATGTGACCCTATTAGGCGCTGTGGCCGGAACTGGCCGGTCTCGGTTAGACTGATTCTATGAGTACACCAATGGAAGCAAAAGTCATAACTTGTCCAGCGTGCGGAGCAAAGAACCGAGTTCCGGCCGAGAAGCTTCGCGAGGGGCTCCAACCAGTCTGCGGACAGTGCCAGAGTACGCTTGCAGTTTCAACAATTCCCACAACAGTGACCGATGCGAACTTCGCTGAAGAAGTGGAGCGTTCGCCGCTGCCGGTGTTGTTGGACATGTGGGCGCCCTGGTGCGGACCTTGTCGGATGATCGCTCCGGTAATCGAACAGCTCGCAGGCGAGCTTGCCGGCCGGGTGAAAGTAGCCAAGCTAAACACCGACGAGAACCCGATGACTGCATCGCGATTCAACGTCCGCAGCATTCCGACGCTCCTGGTGATAAAGGGCGAGAAAGAGATCGATCGCCTGGTCGGAGCAATGCCTAAACAAGAGATCCTGCGCAGGATCGAGCCGCTGATCAAATGACCCGAAACTGCGAGACGGTGGTCGCAAGAAGGGGCCGGCCCTCGACATCGATAGCTCTGAGGCTCGGTCTGCAATCTGTACTTCTCGTCGCAGTTCTACACTCCGGTTACCGAGTCGAAGCTCAGGGGCCGCCCAAGGAAGCCGGCACTTTCCGGAAGCCGGATCTCATCGAACTTATCAAACTCGATCGCACCATCAGGCTCGACATTCGATACGCGACTTCGAACAACTTTCTCGGAAAGCCGGTCTATAAACAGGCTAGAGCGTTTCTGCAGCGCCCCGCCGCGGAAGCCCTGGTGCGGGCAAACAAAGCTCTTCGAAAAAACGGCTACGGTTTGCTCATCCACGATGGTTATCGCCCGTGGTCGGTGACCAAAATGTTCTGGGACGCGACGCCCGCGGAAAAAAAAGAATTCGTGGCTGATCCGTCCCAGGGCTCGCGTCACAACCGAGGCTGCGCTGTTGATCTCTCGCTGTTTGATGTGAGAACCGGAAAGGCTGTCATGATGCCGTCAGGCTATGACGAGATGACCGAGCGATCGCATATAAACTATACCGGCGGGACCGATGAGCAGCGCCGGCTGCGCGATATGCTCCGCACAGCTATGGAGGCCGAGGGCTTCGCTGTTTACGAACCGGAGTGGTGGCACTACGATTACAAGGACTGGAAAGAGTATCCAATCCTGAACATCGCGTTTTCGGAAATCCACAAGTAAAAGTGAGCGAGGCTTACCGAATCTCTTTCCGCGCGAGCTGGAGCGCAAGCTCGAGATCCCTGTCCTTCCCAGCAATCAAATCTTCTATCGTGTGCTCGACTGGATAGTCCGGGACAATTCCGCGCGAAGCGGCTTTGTATCCGCTGACTGCCATGTAATAAGTCACGATTGGCACCACGACACCAACCTGAGTGTTGGGTAGTTTCACCAGCGGCGAGAACCCCGAGCTGTTGCCGTAGTAACCTCCGGCCGATTCTTCTCCAATAAAAGTTGCTCGTTTTAGATAATGTGCGTGTGAGGAAAACTCGGATGTTGCGGAGAAGCTGCCACCGTTGATCAGGATGTAAACCTTACCGTTAAATGTCGGCTTGTTCGGTTGATTGATGCCCCAATTCGGATGACCGCTCAGATGGATCTTGCCATCCGCGTCGCGGGTGTACATTTTCTCCGGCGGTTTAAAGTTGGGCTGATTGGTGTATTTCAAAAAGCTGAATGTGTCGCTATTTGCGACCAGGTCCTCGTAATACTTGAACGGCTTGTCGATCAAATATGAAAGCAGCAGCTTTCCAAGTTCGTCTTCTCCGCCGCCGTTGTTTCGCAGATCAAGGATAAGCGCGCGAGTACCCTTGGTCTGCAGCTCCTCGAAGGACTCCTTGAAAAAGGCCCTGAGTCCCTTTTTGGTCTCCAGATCGGAAAAGCCGCCGAATTGATAGATCTTCATCTGCGCAGTCCTGCCATCATCGAGATATTTAATTTCGGCCGCTCGCCCGGATGGTATGTCCTGCGGGTACGCCGCCCTGGAGATCTCTTGCAGTTTCGGAAGCGGGACGCCTTCAAGCCTCGCCTTCTGTTCGCGCTTCATCTTCGCGTCCCAAAGAACCACATCGTAAGGGCTCTTCAAAGCTAACATCGAAATGAGCAAGTTTGAGAATCGCAAGTCGCCGATACGCGTTTGCCTTGACGTCTCCACATCGCCGTCTCCTGAAGCCGCGGCCATCATCGTCTCAACAATCCTTCTCGCCGCGACACCATTGATCGAGCGAATCTCCATTCCGGCAAGCTGCCCGACATTCGAATAGTCTCTAAACACATACGGCTTCTTTGCAATGACGCGAACCCTAAGCGGCAACAGAGGCGCACGAGTGTTCAACTCCGCGCGCAACGCTTCCGGCAATATCACCGACGTATGTCCGCACTTGATTTGATTCACAGCAGGACTTAGCACGCGAAAGAATTCGTATGCGTCCATCGGATGATTTAGAGATCGTGCAGCTTGATTGAAGATCTGGTCGAGCCTGGCCTTGGGCGTGTAACGATAGATCCCGCTATGGCCTTCTTCGAGAGCCCGGCGAGCAATCTGAAAGTCCTCGAGTAATTGCGCAGGCGTGAACTTTGGAAGGTTAGCTTCAGCGTTGTCGCCAGAGGCCGCGGGCCAAGCCTCGCAAAACGCAAAACTCGCGGGCAGGAGGAGGAGCGCACACGCCACTGCGAGAAGTCTTTTCATCGAAGTGCACCTCTTAAATTGTTGCGAACTAAGCTCAGGTGGCACGCACAATTTGATTACCGAGCCTTAGAAGATTGCACGACACCTACTGCATAAACAATACGGCTAACTCACGTTAGCGAGTGCAATGACAATGAGTTGCCACAGCACCTCGCCACTACTATTCTATTCATCGCATTCGGCTTGGCGATCGTCACGATCGTACCCCGGTCGGAGAAAAGGAGAACCAATGCCTCTGTCAAAGAAGATTCAGGAGCTCGTCGACAGGATAACGCACACCCGGAAGAAGCTCCTTCAATCCGTCTCCGGGCTCAGCGAGTCGCAGTTAAAGCACAAGGCTGAAGAAACCGGGTGGTCGATCAGCGACATCCTGAGCCATGTTTCGCTGACCGATGAGGCGAACGCAAAGCTCACATCACTCCTGCTCAAGCGCGCGCGCGCCACCACCCTGCCTCCGGATCCCTCGCCTGACGCCTCGGAGATTCATTCGACGGACGAAATACTCCCGAAGATGAATGCGGCGAAGTTCCAGGCGCCTGAAATCGTCAAGCCGCATCCGAACGCGCCTGTAGACGAGTCATTGTCCCGGCTGAAGATTGCCAGAGAAAGGATGCTCGCGAATATCGAACAGCTTGATGGGTTTGATCTGTGCGGGCTGACCTACCCGCACCCTTTTGCGGGCGAGCTGAACGCCTATCAGTGGATTCTGATGGCTGGCGCGCACGAGGCCCGACACGCGGAACAGGTCATTCGAATGAAATCGGAGCCGGGGTTTCCGGGTTAGTGCGCGCCCTTTTTTGGAGTGCGCCGCCCTCTTCCGCAATGAGTGACTCTCGCATGCGTGGCGGCGCTTTGGCCTCTTGAACTTTGCCAACGAGCGGTGTTGTCCGGCGTCTCCGACCAATGCTGCAAAAGCGCCGCCACGCATGCGTTAGTCACGCAATGCGAAAAGGGCGGCGCATTCCAAATAGGGCGTGCACTAACCTGACCCTAAGGCCGCGGCGTCACTTGCAGGTTCTGGTTATCCAGCGTAAACCCTACAAAACCGATCATCATCTCATCCCAGGTCTGCGGGCCCCAACGAACAGTTTTCGCAGGATCGGGATTCCATTTGTTGGCAGGCGAATTGTCGAAATGAGCTACGCAGATCAGCCGGGCGCCCTTTGGCGCCGCCACTGGTTCTTTGAATTCATAACGAGTCTGCCAGTTAAAGCTGTAGCGCGGCACGGACAGGATCACCTTTGATGTTCCATCGGGATAGATCAATCGATATTCAAAGTCTTTGCCGCGCACGTGCATGTGCGGCATCAGGTTCATGATGTGCGAGTCTTCTTTGAACGTATGTGAAGAGCTAACCTCATAGTTACCGTCGCCTGGCGGAATCGCGAACCTTCGGTTCATCGCCGCGCCGCCGATTGCAGCCTTCTCGATCGCTTTCCGACTGAAGATCAACCCTACAGAGGTTCGATCTTTTTGCGCGGTCCCGTTCGGTGTGTAATGCACCTGCAAGACAAGAATTGAACCGGCCTTTATTAAACGTCCGACTCCATCAGGCAGGATTACTCCGGCTTCGCCCGGGGCAGTGCCGACTAGTCCGTCGATGCCGCCCTCCCCAAACAACGACAGCCGCTGTCTGAGCGATTCGGTGTTTGCGACGAATACGATAACGTGATGTACAACTGCGCGGTTGCCGGGTCTGACCTCGGCTGCTTGAATCCACTTGTCTTCGGTAAACCCGGTCGGCACCAGGAAGTATTGATAGTTGACTACGCCCTCGGCGGGAACGTTGTACTCCTTGGACATGGTAAGCACGACATCGGGTTTCCCGATCTGCCAGCCTTCGGTGAATTGCGGGGCACGCGGGAGATCTCTGGGATTGCCTTCAACTGCGCCGCCATCAACCCATCGAACTATCGTGTCGATATCTTTTTTGGAGAGCCGCCGATCGTTCTTAAAGCTGCCGTGTTGGGGATCGGCGTGCCAGGGCGGCATCGTGCCCTCGGCGACTTTTTCGCGAATCGACTTGGCCCAGGGCCTTGCGTCTTTGAAACTCATCAATGACATGGGAGCGATCTCGCCGGGGCGATGACAGGTCGCGCAGTTCTTGTAGAAGATCGGGGCGACGTCTTTGTTGAATGTCACCGCCGCGGGGGATGAGCTTGCGCGAGAGCTGCCTCCAAACGAGACGAAGACCACTCCCAACAAGATCGCGGGAACGACGATCAATCGAATGCTTCTCATGGTGCTCCTCCGAAAAGTGCTGCTGCCTGAGTCTGGTAAGACTAAATCAACGATTCGGCGGTTTGATTTTTTGCCGGCGCTGAGCGTTGCTCGCTGCGCCCAAACTTTACCCTCAAGCCTGGATGCCATCCTATGGAGCGAAAGACCGGAATGCAACATCCTGTGCTAGAATCCACCCACGATTTCGCTCAGGAGGCCGATAGTTGAACGAGAACCACGTTCAAATAACGACGATGATCGCAGCCGCAATCGCAGATCACGCGCGTCGCGAGCACCCCGCGGAATGCTGCGGATTGCTTAGCGGCAGCAACGGCTTGATTACCGATATTCACCAGCTTCGTAATGATGCTGACAAACCACAGACCCGGTATTTCGCCACCCCCGAAGAGTTGTTTGCGGCGATGCGGCGAATACGCGAGTCGGGACAGTCGTTGCTGGGTGTCTATCATTCTCATCCGCGCACGCCGGCTTACCCCTCGGCCTCGGATGTCGAGATGGCTTTCTACCCCGAAGCGTTCTACTTTATCATTTCGCTCGAGCCGGTCATCGAGCTTCGAGCATTCAAGATAGAGGATTCAAGAATTGAAGACGTGCAAGTCTCAATAACCTAGACAACTATATTACTTCTTCGGAAGAAGACGATTGAATGACTGGCGAACGAGCAGCGTGAAATGACAGACGGAAACGCGATCAAGGTGTCCGCACTACTCTTCGGACAGGCTCGAGAATGGGTTGGTTCTTCAAACGTGGATCTCACCCTCGAAGCCCCGGCAACAGTTCAAGACGCTTTCGCAATACTAAAATCAATGCATCCGCGGCTCGCCGAAATGGAGCGTAGCCTGTTGTTTGCGGTAAACGAGGAATACGCCTCGCATTCGCATCCCCTATCGGATGGCGACCGTCTTGCAGTTCTTCCTCCGGTGAGCGGCGGAGAAACAAACAACCGCGACATCTTTGAGATAACCCGCGAACCGATCGACATTGCAGACCTGCGAGCACGCCTGCTCGAGGGAGACTCAGGCGCGGTGGTCATATTTGATGGAGTCGCCCGCAACAATACTAAAGGCCGGCCGACGCAATATCTTGAATACGAGGGCTACGAGCCAATGTCACTCCGGACGATGGAACAGATCGGACGCGAGATACACGAGCGCTGGGCGATCAATCGGGTCGGGATCATCCATCGCCTGGGCCGGATCGATACGACTGAATCAAGCGTTGTCATTGTTGTAACGTCGGCTCATCGCAAGATCGCATTCGAAGCCTGTCACTACGCCATCGATCGCCTAAAGAAGATCGTGCCGATTTGGAAGAAGGAGTTCTTCGAAGACGGCGCGGTGTGGGTAGAGAATGAAGAGGCGCGGAGATAGAAAGCAGAAGGCAGAAGGCAGAAAGCAGAAGGCAGAAGGCAGTAGGCAGAAAGCTCGGTTTTCCATTTCGATTTGACATTTGTCATTTGCCGTCCCGCGTATCAGGTAGTTTGATCACACATGATGTTTAGACCTTGGAAATGACAAATAAAAATGTCAAATCGACAATGGACAATGGACAATGGAGTCTCACCGCCTTCTGCCTTCTGCCTTCTGCTTTCTGCCTTCTATCTCAGTAGCCCGTTGCCCGCCTGAGCCGCCTCGCGTTTCTGCTGCTCGAGTTCCTCAACTCGCCGCGCGATATCCGTTTGTTCCCGAGGCTCTTTGATCTCGCGCAGAGTTTTTATCGCCTCGTTGAACTGGTAAAGACCCGCGTAGCAGTCGGCCAATCCATACAGCGCCCGTACGCGAACCTCCGCGTCACGGCTTGACGTAGCAAGCATCTGATAAACAAGCACTGCCTGCTGATACTGTCCGCGCTCGATGTGATAGATTGAGGCCTCGCGCAGATATGCCTGCTCGCTCAGCTCGTCATAAGCGACTTTCTCAATGACCTTCTCGTACTCCGTAAGCGCCTGACTATAGTTCCTCTGCGCAAAGTAGAGATCGGCGATACGCAGGCGAATGCGGCGCCGCTCGATTTCGTTTTGTGGGTTTAGGTTCTCATATTCGGCGATCGCTTCGTAGGATCGTCCCATTTCTCCGAGCACCTCCGCCAGGCGTTCACGCGCGAGCTGCGCGTTCGCGTGGGTATGATTCCGCTCAAGAAAAGTGGTGTAGTTTGTTCGGGCCTGGTCGTAGCGTTGCAGCTTGAAGTAATAGATATTCGCCAGTTGGAACCGCGCTTCTGCTGCCTTCTCGCTGTCAGAATCCTTTTCAAGGTATCGCTCGTATTCTTCGGCCGCCAGCTTATAGTCACCGGAATCCCACGCCTCCACGGCTCGTTGGAGAGACTGCTCAACATCGCGCCCGCATCCGACCGCCACAGTCAATAGAATAAGACTTATGCAAAAGGTGGGGGCGAGACGGCGACGGGGCGAGGGGGAGAGTGGGCGAGGCGGAGACGGGGCGACCGCGCGATGGGCCGACTGGAATTGAAAATTGAAAATTGAGAACTGAAATTTGAAAATCGGCGAGCGCCTACCGGTCCGACAAACTTGCAATTTGCAATTTACAATTCTCAATTTGCAATTCCCCGCGTCCTGTCGCCCCCGCGCCCTATCGACCCTCGCCCCTAGCCCTCGACCTCTTCGATTGCGTCCTGCTGACGCTCGATCAACGAAGCCGAAGTCACCAAATCGTCATCCGACGCGTCGATCAGCTTAACGCCCTGTGTCGAGCGTCCCGACACCCGGATACCCTTGGCTTCAACGCGTATCAACTTGCCCTGATTGGTGATGATCAACACCTGACTCTCGTTGCTGACCGGCAGCACCGCGACGACCAGACCGTTTCGATCGCTGGTCCGCATATTTATCACCCCCTTGCCTCCGCGGGACGTGACACGATACTCAGTGATTTGGGTACGCTTTCCGAAACCATGCTCGGAGATTGAGAGCATCTCAGCATCGTCACTGACTGCGGCGACGCTGATTACATAGTCATTTTTCTCCAACGTAATTCCCCGTACGCCGGTACCTTGACGGCCCTGTGCTCGAAGCTTGGACTCGTTAAAGCAAACCGCCATACCTTCGTGCGTAGCAAGAAAGATCTTCTTGGTGCCGTCGGTGATTTCAGCTGCAATCAGTTCGTCGCCTTTATCGATCCCCATCGCGATGATTCCGCCGCTGCGGATGTTGGCGAATCGTGAAAGCTCGGTCTTCTTTATGGTTCCCTTGCGAGTCGCCATTACAACGAACTTCCCTTCTTCGAAGTCCTTAACCGGAACGATACCTGCGAACTTTTCGCCGTGCGGAATGTTGACAAGATTGACTATCGCCTTGCCTCTCCCCGCAGCGGCCGCGTCCGGAATCTCGTGAACCTTCAACCTGTATACCTGGCCATTACTGGTGAAAATCATCACGTAACTGTGAGCCGAGGCCACAAAGATGTGATCGACGACGTCGTCGGTCTTGGTAGTTGCGCCCTTGCGGCCGGTCCCCCCGCGCCGCTGCGCCCGGTATACCGACACCGGGGTTCGTTTGATGTAACCCGAATGCGTGACGGTGATGGCCATGTCCTCGTCGGCGATCAGATCTTCGAGTGTGAGTTCGGCGCCCGACTCGATGATCTCGGTTCTTCGCTTGTCGCCATAGTCCTTCTGTACCTCTCGAAGCTCCTTGATGATCAGATTGCGGAGCACCGACTCGTTCCCAAGGATCTCTTCAAGCTCGGCGATGAGCTGAATGACTTCCTTGTATTCATCGATCAGCTTTTGCCGTTCGAGCCCGGTCAGCTTCTGGAGCTGCATTTCCAGGATGGCGCGCGCCTGGAGCTCGCTGAACTTGAACCGCTCCATCAACGCCTCGCGTGCGTCGGGCGCGCTCTTAGACTTTCGAATCAGCGAGATGACCGCATCAAGGTTATCCAGCGCCTTCTTCAGGCCTTCCAGGATGTGAGCGCGCGCTTCCGCCTTTCTCAGATCGAACCGGGTGCGCCGAATTACAACTTCCCGGCGATGTTCGAAAAAGATGTTCAGCGTATCGATCAGGTTCAGCTCGCGCGGCTGCCCGTTCACAATTGCCAGATTGATTACCCCGAACGACTGTTGCATCGGGGTCAGCTTGTAGAGGTTGTTCAACACGATGTCGGGTATCGCATCGCGTTTTAGCTCCATCACGATTCGCATGCCTTCGCGATCAGATTCGTCCCGAAGATCGGAGATGCCCTCGAGCTTTTTATCGTTGACCAGTTCAGCAATGCGTTCGAGCAGCTTGGCCTTGTTGACTTGAAACGGAATCTCGGTGACCACAATGGCCATGCGTTCGCCCGCTTTACCGGCGCGGTCGATCGATGCTCTTGCCCGCATAAGAATCATGCCGCGGCCCGTTTCGTATGCTTTCTTGATGCCTTCGCGGCCGTAGATGAACCCTCCGGTAGGAAAATCGGGCCCCGGCATCATGCCCATCAAGGTCTTTAGTTTCGCAGTCGGGTTTTGAATCAGGTAGATCGTCGCATCGATTACTTCGCTCAAATTGTGCGGCGGAATGTTCGTGGCCATGCCGACCGCGATGCCCCCTGAGCCGTTAACCAGAAGGTTCGGGTAGCGAGTCGGCAACACCGTAGGTTCCTCGCGGGACTCGTCATAATTAGGGATAAAGTCGACTGTGTCTTTATCGATATCAGCGAGCATCTCGGTCGCGATGCGAGTGAGCCGCGCTTCGGTGTATCGATAAGCCGCCGGCGAGTCGCCGTCGACCGAGCCGAAGTTGCCCTGTCCATCCACCAGCGGATAGCGCATCGAAAAGTCCTGAGCCATTCGCACCAGCGAGTCGTAAACGGCGGTATCTCCGTGCGGATGATACTTACCGAGTACGTCCCCAACGACGGTGGCCGACTTCTTGAACGGCCTACCCGGAACCAACCCGATTTCATTCATCGCGAAAAGTATTCTGCGATGAACCGGTTTCAGCCCGTCACGCGCATCCGGAAGCGCTCGGCCTATGATCACGCTCATCGCGTAATCGAGATAACTGCGCTTCATTTCTTCTTCTATGTTTACAGGGATTCGGTGTGCTGCTTCAGACATTCTTCTCTTATCTCCGATTGATTGTGTATTTGATTCTCAAACCTCGCCGCCCTATTTATGACGCAGATCCCGCCTCGACAAGCGCGATGCCAGTTCGTTTTTGCCGCTTATGAATCGTTGGTTCGACGGAGCGGTTTGAGATGATTTTCTGCGTCTAAGAGCAAGTGAAATTCTACTACAGGAAGGTGGTTTTTTCCAAGCCGGAAACAAAGAAAACTCTCAGCAAAATCAGTTAGTTACAGGTAGCAAGGTCGTCCAGCATTGAGACTGGACTCGAATGAGGAAGCCGCTCGGTTTTAAACGCCGGATATGTCACGCGTTACGGTCAATTCTCACCGTTTCGACGTGTTTGCGCGCGGCTTCAAGCCAGCGTCGAAGCTCGTCGTGGAGATACCGGTTGGTGCGAGCGGCCATAGGTAAATACAGGTCTTCGGTTGTCCGGATATAGCGGCGTTTCTTTTCCAGCCTGGGGGTGTAGGTCACCGACCTCAAGTTATCAAGCCGGTCGCACAGCTTAACAAGCGGGGCCCCGGTGTCAGCCGCCGCTTCAATGCGCGCGAGGTACTCGGAGAGCCTCACCTCTTCAAGCTTTGTTAACAGCCAGACGACTTCAGCAATCTCTTCGCCAAACATCTGGCCGATGTCCTCGCGAGTGATGTTGCTATCTTCGATGACGTCGTGAAGCAGCGCGGAGCAAATCAACGTCGGCGAGAAGAGGTTCAGCTCATCCACAAGCGAAACCGCCACACGAATCGGGTGGGTTATGTAGGGCGTGCCTTCATCACGGGTCTGACCGGCGTGAGCTTCATAAGCTACCTCGTATGCACGATGCACCTGGGCAAGTTGCTCGGCGCCGAGCTGTGTGGTTATCCGTTCGATCAGGTACTCAAAGTTAAGTTCGTAGTTCATTGAGGAGGTGATTTCAATGTAGCAGGCAAACTGCGGATGCTCAAATTCCACGCACCTAACAAGCGAAGCGCGCGTAATGGCTAATGCGAATGCGCGCAACAGCGTCACAGCGGATCAGCGTAACTACGCAACTCCAGATTACCGTTGCTTGCACCAGCTCTCTACAGCATAGTTTAATGACACGACCGATTCAGCTAACGCTCGGCGGAATGTTTGATGATGCGATTACTAATAACCGTGATCACCCCACTTGTTTGGTGGTTCTGCCGGCTGGCGTTCAAAATTGAATTTCACGGTGTCGAAAACATTCCTCGCGTAGGTGCGTGCATCATAACTCCCAACCACGCTACTTATGCCGATCCAATATGGATCACGATTCCAATGCCACGGCGAATTTACTATATGGCCTGGCACAAACCGTTTCGGATACCGGTGCTGGGTCTTCTGATGAGGATGTTCGGCGCGTTTCCGGTCAACCTCGATGTAGCGGCGGATGCGTCAGCCCAACGCGAGGCGATTGAGTTGCTCCGAAAAGGGCGCGCGCTTGTGATATTCCCCGAAGGCGGCCGCACGAAAACCGGCAAGCTTATGCCGTTTAAGATGGGGGCATTTCGTATGGCTCTGACGCACGGCATTCCAATTGTGCCGGTAACAATCAAGGGCGGGGAGAACATTTGGCCGGTTGGCCAAATGTTTCCAAAGCCGGGGAGGGTGACGATTACTTATCATCCGCCTATCGACGTTGAGACCATTCAAAGTGATAAAAGCCGAGTTGAGCTAAAAGAGAGCGCAAGACAACTTGCACGGAAGACTCACGACGTGGTGGCCAGCGCGCTCGATCCGGCGAGCCTACCCGAAACTGATGTAAATAGCAGTCTCTCTCTTGAAACCAACACCTGATGGCGATATAAGTTGCAAACCGATTGCGGCTTGAGAAGTTCTCGATCGACCTTCCCAAGGTAGGAGGAGAAGCTATGTCGCTCAAGATCTTTGTTCTTGTCATGCTTGCAGCTCTCTGGCAGTGGAATGTGACAAGCGCCGCCCAGTCAACCAACAGGCCGACTTCGTATTTCATCCAGGGAGCAGTAAA
Source organism: Blastocatellia bacterium (assembly GCA_035649735.1). Lineage (GTDB taxonomy): Bacteria > Acidobacteriota > Blastocatellia > UBA7656 > UBA7656 > Onstottus_A. The sequence goes on from DASRIZ010000347.1 coordinate 24,041, forward strand.
AAAGCCCGGGGTTTATCAGATTGAGAGCTCCCCGTCGATATTGAACCTGATCGCGTTGGCCGGTGGATTGTCCGAGAACCATGGGCGCACGGCCTTCATCATTCGCCGTTCAACATCGCAGTCACCAGCGACAGCATCAGACGTTGTCATTGGCGCCGAGTACAGGCTCATTACAATTGACATCACTGGTCTGCTAAAAGGCGAGTTTCATAACAATGAACTGCTTACGGCCGGAGACATTCTCAACATTCCCCCTTCCGAAGTATTCTTCGTTACGGGCAATTCTAACGGATTGCGTGTATTCCCGCTTAGAGAGGGCATGAAGTTAAGCCAAGCGATTCCGGTAACCGATGTTGTTAGTGCGCGAATCCACGAGGTCGTGATCCTGCGCGACAACGCGGCTACCGGCAAACGTGAAGAAATCAAGGTCGATCTTGGCAAGGTTACAAGCGGCGCGGCTATCGACGTTCTTATCGAAGCCAATGACATAATCGTGCTTCCGAACTCGAACACCGGGTTCACACCGAGGCTGCTGGATGCTCCTCCGAGGCGAGTTCTGGCTCCATGTCGGAGCGCACATCCCTGCATGTCTCGGTTGCATGAGAGCGTCGATTCTACAGCGCGAATGTTGTCTTAGAGCGGCAGCGGGTCGCCGTACTTCATCTGTTGAAGTTTCTTGGCGCTTTCCCCTTTGCGGAAATCCTCGATGATCGAAAGACGTTGTTTAGTCTGGGCCGCCGACTTGGCGTTCGAGTTCAATAAGGCTTCCATCTCCTTCAATCCCCGCTCAACATCACCCGCATGCGCGTACGTGAGCGCCAGCCCGATCGAGAGTCCGACGTAGACTTCATCTGAGTACTCTTGCGCTGTTATCTGCGTTCTTGCCTCGTCGATAGAAGCTCGCAACCGGCTGATCTCTCCCTTGTAAAAGTCGGCGAAGTCGCGGGATGTATAAATGTACTTTCCGTTACGCCAGGCGTAGGCCATAACCGCGCCGGGCGAAGCCGCGTGCGAAAGATCGGCGTAGGATTCCCATCGCGTGTCAGTCACCAACAATTCCTGAACGCCATCGCCGTTCAGATCGGAAAGCTTTTGAATTGGCGCCGCGCCAAGAAGTTCAGTCTTATGCTCCCTAACCTGATAGATCTCAGTCGGGTTACAACTCCAACAATTCCCGCCGCTGGAACTCTGAACGATGATCTCTTTGATTCCGTCACCGTTTATGTCGGTTGCGTTTAGCTTGTTTTGTTCACCAGCAAATGTAAAAGAAAAGAAGAAGTCCGCGCGTTTGAAGATCGTCCTGGATGCCCGACCGTCGCTTTCGATAATTCTGAGCTCAAACGCCTCGTTTGGGGCTTTTGGTTTCTCACGTTGAAAGATTGCGGCGAGGTGACGGTTGGTACCGTCCAAACTGGCTTCCACCGCCTCCTTCAAGCGAAGCCCGCCCGCGGTTAGTTGTGAGACCTCCGTCTCAAACTCAGCGCTGACTTTGGGAGTCACTGCTTGCGTCTGGGTCAAAAAGAGCGCTGTTAACCGGCCAACGCTTCCGAGCGATGCAAGCTGCATAACAATGCTTATGATCAATAAGCCAGGAGTCATAAATTAGACACCGTCAACCAGTCTCCCGCGATTATCGACGTCTACTTCAATCGAACGCGACTTAATTCCCGCCGTGTCGAGACGTTGACGCATTTCTGCGCCGATTTGCGAAAAGTTCTCCGTTGCAAAGGCAATCATCGTCGAGCCGGCCCCGCTCACCGCGACTCCAAGCAATCCAGGATAATCCTGGGTGTGGTCATTCATTTTCAAGACCTCGGCTAATCCGGGAGCGTGAGGAATGCGATGTGGTTGATGCAACCGGTCTCGAAGCGCCTCGCTGAAGAGATCAAATCGCCGCTCAGAGATGAGTGCTTGCAGAAGCGACGCCCGCTGAATATTGAACACCGCATCGGACAGGGTTACTTCTCGAGGCAAAACGCCGCGCATTTTGGTGGTGTCCATCTCAAAGTCGGGAATGCACAGCACGATCCTTACATCCTCCGGCCAGGCCCGCTTGACGGTGACCATTGATCTTCCGTGGCCCGCTCGATCCACCACGCAAGCTACCACCAGACCGCCGAGCAAGCTCGGTGCAAGATTATCGCCGTGGTCCTCGAATCGCAACGAGTAACCAAACAACTCCGCTTCGGTCAATTTCTCACCCGAGAGCGTCTCGTAAACCGAAAGGCCGGCGATGATCGCGGCGCTGCTGCTTCCCAGGCCGCGCGCCAGTGGAATCTGGCTATCGACGCGCAACCGAGCCCCCCCGATCTTGTGACCGCGAAGATCACCTACTGACCGCGCTACTCGAAGAATCAGATTCGACTCATCACCAGGCATCCGGTCGGCGCCCTCTCCGGAAGGCACAACTTCAAAACCGTCAGCGCTCTCAATGCTGACTCTCAGGTAGAGGGACAGCGCCAGGCCACAAGCATCAAAGCTCGCCCCGAGGTTTGAAGTGGACGCGGGAATAGTGATTTCAGTCATATGTTTTGATTTGGACTGGGAAAGTGGGCGACGGGGAGAGTGGGCGACTGGGCGAGAAAGCGACGGGCGACGGGAATTGCAAATTGAAAATTGAGAATTGAAAATTGCAAATTGGCGAGCGCCTAGCGGTTCGACAAATTTTCAATTTGCAATTCTCAATTTTCAATTTGCAATTCCCCCCTCGCGCCCTCGCTCTGTCTCCCCCTCTCCCCACTCTCCCCGTCGCCCGCTCCTCAGCTCCCTTGATTCAGCACCTCAAGCATTTGATCGTGTACCAGACCGTTGCTCGCGACGATCTCAGGCTTGTAGTTCGAGAAAGCGCCGCCGCTGAAATCCGTTAGACGGCCGCCCGCTTCAGAGACAATCAGCGCGCCCGCAGCGGTGTCCCACGGTGAGAGATTCAGCTCCCAAAACCCGTCGAACCGACCACACGCAACATAACAGAGATCAAGGGCCGCTGCGCCGTCGCGCCGAAGTGCTTGCGCATTCATGGCGAAATTCGCCCAGTGATCCAAATTCGTAAGCTTCGATGTTTTTATGTCGTATGGGAAACCGGTCGAAAGCAATCCCTGCATCAACTCCGCCGTCTTCGAAACGCGTATCGGTCTGTTGTTCAGCGCCGCTCCGCCTCCCTGTTCGGCGGTAAACAGCTCTTCGCGCATCGGATCATACACCACTCCGAGAACAATCGCGCCTTTGCATTCCAGAGCAATCGAAACGCAAAAGACCGGATAACCGTGCGCGTAGTTGGTCGTTCCATCGAGCGGGTCGACGATCCAGCGATATTCTGACTCGCTTTCTGAGAGGCCGCCTTCTTCAGCTAGAACCTGGTGTCGCGGGTAGTAGGTGGAGATCGCTTCGCGTATCAGTTTTTCGCTGGCGAGATCTACGTCGGTGACTATGTTGATCGAACCTTTGTGGTCTACGTTTATTCTGGTACCGACGCGGTCGCGAAGGAGCCGACCCGCGTCTTTGGCCACTTGGATGGCAAAGTTAAGCATTGGGCTATTTCAACACAAAGCCCCAAAGAGCACCAAGAGTTTGGGGATTATAGGACGGGAGAGTCTTAGTCAGAACTTTGCGTCTTTGCGGGTCTTGGCGTCCTTGCGCGAACAAAGAGCTGCGAAGCGAGTTTCATCGCAAGAACAAGCTCACTCGCGCGTGTCGCTGCTGGTAACTAACTGCACGAACTCAACAGCCATTCGTTCAGCCCAAAAGCGCTCTTCGCCTTCGCGATCCGCTGAAATAAACCCCACGTGTCCACCTTGCTCGGGAGCAAGCAGCACCACGTTCGGGTTTGCTTCGATATCGGGGTGACGAAAAGATTCGAACGGGATGAACGGGTCGTCCTGAGCGTGAATAAGCAGTGCTGGGACGGCTATCTTGCTGATGAACTGCAGCGAACTGGCGCGTGCGTAGTAGTTCGCGACATTGCCAAAACCCGAATGTGGAGCGGTATAAACATCGTCGAACTTCCGAATCGACCACACGCCGCGCAGTCTTGATTCGTCGTAGCGCTCCGGAAAAAGCCTTGCCTTCCGTCGCATCCGAGTTCTTAAGCTCCAGACGAATCGCATGTTGTAAATCATGTTTGAACGCTGCTCGATCGCGTCGGCGGAAGCGTTCAAATCTATGGAAGGCGAAACTGCTATGACGCCTTTTAACTGTCCGGGCGCGGCCGAGCCGTACTCGCCGGCAAGCTTTAGCACCACATTACCCCCAAGCGAAAACCCGGCAATAAAAAGCTCGCTAAGACCGTCGCGATCCGAAAGCTCCGCGACGACTTGCCGCAGATCCTCAGTCAGCCCTGCATGGTAAAGCGTTGTAGTCAGATGCTCGGTCCCGCCGCAATTTCGAGTGTTTACCCTAACCACATTCAAACCCGCTCTCAGAGCCTTCTCTGCGGTGCCGAGCATGTAACGCGATTCGGTGGAGCCCTCCATGCCGTGAAGAAGCACGAGCGTCGGATGTTCGTCGCGATCCTCCTGCCACGAGCAATGTGCCAGCACCTGGACTCCCGGCACCGTGTCGAAAAAGCGCGGTTGCGAGCTTTCGATCACACCCTTGAACCGGCGCGGCATCACCGCCCCTGCCAGCGTCTGGGCGTGGGCATTCTTGAGCTTCGGCGGAGGGACAAAGGGGGTCCGTCCGAGGTGTATAAGTATGCTCTCTTTCGTCATTTGTGCTATAGGACTTATAGGACCTCTAGGACCTATACTCTCATGACATTCTTGAGCCTTCAAACACAATGCCAAATGCAAGAGACGAGCGCCATCGTTACGGACAGCATTACACACCTCGTGAGGTAGCCAGACTACTCGCAGCTTTCGCGATTAGTTCGCCGGGTGATCTGGTGTTAGACCCGAGCTGCGGTGACGGCAGGTTGCTTCAGGAAGCCGTGCGGTTCAAGCAACAGCTTTGCAAGAATCGTCGCTCAACAAAGGCCTTATCGAATCAGGTATTCGGAGTTGAACGCTCGAAGTCCGCCGTGCAAGCCGCAACAAGCACGGGGGCTTGTATTTCAATGGCGGACTTCTTTGATGTCGATCCCGGCGCGCCTATTAAATCGACTGTTAAATCATTGACGGGTGCCGGCCAGCTCTCATCCACTCCCAGCTCGCTTCCGGTGGAATTCGACGCCATAATCGGGAACCCTCCATACATTCGTCAGGAAGTGATCGGCTCACTAGGCAAGCGACGCATCGAAGCCCGCCTCGAACGCGATCGCGAGGCTTGCCCCGAAGTGTTCTGGCCGCGTTGGTCCGGCCGCTCGGATATCTATGTATACTTTTTTGCACATTCGATTCGTTTTTTGAAGAAGAACGGACGGCTGGTTTTTCTAACCGCCAGCAGTTGGCTCGACGCTGGATATGGTGAAGCGCTTCGTGAGTTTTTGCTTAGGAATTTTCGCGTTGTCGCGGTCATCGAATCCGCCACCGAAAGTTTTTTCACCGACGCGTCGATAAACACCTGCATCACCGTGCTTGAGCGCGAAGCCGAGCCGCGCATCAGGGAAGACAATCCAATCAGATTTGTGCGGTTTAATCGCGCCTTGAACTACGTTCTTGCCGGCCAGTACGCTGAAGGAGCGGGGGTTGATGCTGCGGTGCGTCTAGCTTGCGTCATCCGCGACGAAGATACGAATTCGTGCGACTCTTACCGAGTGCGCAGCGTGACCCAGTCTCAGTTATTGAACACCGCGGTCAGTGAGCAGCCTACCGGCGCAGCCCTGGTCCGGGGCTGGGGCAGGTACCTGCGCGCAGACGATGTCTTTTTCAAGGTAATCGAGCGAGGAGGTTCGAAATTACTCAACCTGTCGCAGATGGCAAGCGTCCGCTTTGGCGTAAAAACGGGGGCGAATAAGTTCTTCTACGTAAGAGAAGACGATCGTAGTTCGCATCGTGATCGATCCGGGCTGCTCGAGTTGGGAGACGTGGCTTCGGTGCGTCGCGGAATTACAACCGGAGCGAACGATTTTTTTTATCTTAGCCCCATCGATCCAATGATTGCGCAAGGCTCGGATCCCCGAGGCTCATCCAACGGTCTCATTGCAGTGCGTGACTCCGCTGGAAAGCGGCGCGACATCGAACCGAAATTGCTCTCGCTTGTTGTTTTTTCTTTAAAAGAGATTCCAGGAATCCTGCTTGAACGAGTCGAAGCGCGGCATATGTTATTCAACTGCGCGTTAACCCGGAGCGAGCTTGCCGGCACTCGAGCGCTCGAATACATCGAGAGTGGTGAGCGCGCCGGATATCAAAGGCGGCCAACGTGCTCAAATCGCGACCCGTGGTATTCGGTCGCAAGGGGTATGAAGCCCGCGCCGCTGATCTTTCCATCAAAGATTGGAGAGCGCTGGGTGGTGGCGGTGAATCGGGCGCAGGTTTTCGAAGACAAAAAACTCTACGGCGTGTTCCCGGCTCGTGGTGTCTCGATATTGTTGCTTGCGGCGCTTCTGAATTCGACGTGGGCGCGTTATTACGCCGAGCTGACTTGCCGCCAGATGACAGGGGCGCAGGCGATCGCCGACATCGACGTAGCTGTAGCCGAACACATCATACTATCCGATCCGCACACGTTATCGGCGCGCACAAAGAAGAAGCTCGAAGCTGCGGTTATTGAGTTGTCGAAGCGGCCAATCCTTTCGATCTTCGAAGAGATCAAACGCGCAGACCGGCGCAGACTCGACTCGGCGACGCTTGAAGCGATCGGCTTTCGGGAAAAAGTCGAGCGAGAATTGGTACTTGATCAGTTGTACGACGCGGTGACGGAGCTTGTACGAGCGCGTCTTATCAAATCGCGAGGACGCAATCAATGACACATCAGGACGACATTTGATAATTCGTGCTGGCCGACATAGAATCGCACGCGAGAATGACCAATGACCTCTAAGGGCCCTTTCAATCGAATTGTGCTGGTCGTACTCGACAGCGTTGGCATCGGAGAGATGCCCGATGCCCTCGATTATGGAGACCTGGGCGCGGACACGTTGGGTCACGCGCTTGGCTCGCGTGAGGTCCACCTTCCTCACTTGCGAGAGATGGGTTTGGCCAACATCAGGAGCCTGCCAATCGCTCCCGTTGAAAGCCCAAACGGCGTGTTCGGAAAAGCGGCTACTTCTTCGCGAGGCAAGGACACAACGACCGGTCATTGGGAGATGAGTGGCATTATTACCGAACGGCCGTTCCCAACTTATCCAAACGGGTTTCCGGCGCGAGTAATTGGACGGTTCGAGCTCGCGATTGGAAGAAAGGTGCTCGGCAACAAACCGGCTTCGGGGACCGAGATCATTAAAGAACTGGGAGAAGAACACGTTAGAACCGGCCGGCCGATTGTCTACACTTCAGCCGACAGCGTCTTTCAGATAGCGGCCCACGAAGAAATCGTGCCGCTCCAACAGCTCTACGAATGGTCCGAGATCGCCCGCGCACAACTGACTGGCGAAGACGAAGTGGGGCGGGTAATCGCACGGCCGTTTGTCGGCGAGCCAGGCGGCTTCCGGCGCACAGAAGCGCGGCAGGACTACGCTATCGATCCGCCGGAGGAAACCTTGCTGGATCTAGTTAAGTCTGCGGGGCTTGCAGTGGCGGCGGTTGGCAAGATCGGCTCGATCTTCTGCCATCGCGGCACTACCGAAGAATTGAAGGCCGGTAACAACAACGCGAGCATCGATCAAACGCTGCGGGCGCTCGAGGGGACCGGCCGAGGTTTGATCTTCACCAACCTTGTAGATTTCGATATGCTGTACGGCCATCGAAACGATGTCGAAGGCTACGCGCGATCGCTTGAGGAATTTGATCTGCGACTGCCGGAAATCCAACACGCAATGCGCGAGGACGACTTGCTGATGATAAGCGCCGATCACGGATGTGATCCGGGAGATGTTTCAACCGATCACACGCGCGAGTATGTTCCGGTGCTCTGTTGGGGGCGCCGGGTTCGAGCGGGAGTCGATCTTGGGACTCGATTATCCCTGGCGGATATAGGTCAGACGGTGGCCGAGAACTTTGGATTGACTCTACAGGCCGGTAGCAGTTTCTTAACTGAGATTTCATAGACGATCATCGATTTGGTTCCGTGCGGCACTATTGGCGGCGATCTGAGATCATATGAAGCTGAGCATCCTCCTCACAATCATTCTTACAGTGACCACCCAGGCGCAAATCGGGGTGTCGAGTACCACGCAAGAGTCATCTCCGCCTGGTGCCACAACGCAGGACAGGTCGAAAGTTGATGAGATCGCGCGCATGCTGGAGCGCGTCAAGAGTCGCTCGACCGCTGAGCGTCGCGAGGCGATCGATCAACTCGCCGAGGCCGGTGACCTGCGCGCGGTGGAACCGGTTATCGCCGCGCTTAAGGACCAGGAGGGGGACGTTCGGGCTTCGGCGGCGAACGCGCTCGGCCAACTCGGAGACAAGCGGGCAGTCGAACCGCTGATCCTAATGCTCAACGACGAGGTGTCATTCGTGCGCGCGGCGGCGGCAAGGGTACTGGGGCAGCTTGGCGACGCAAAATCAGTCGACCCGCTGACTACATCGCTGAAAGACGGGAACTCGACGGTTCGAGGGGCCGCGGCGATGGGTCTCGGATCTTTGAAGGAAGTGAGAGCGGTGCCGGCATTGATTTCGGCGTTGAGAGACGAAGCGCCAGACGTCCGGTCGGCAGTCGCCGCGGCACTGGGCGATCTGCGTGACAAACGAGCGATCGATCCGCTAATTCACTCGTTGAAGGACGAGTACCGGATGGTCAAGCTTGCGGCCGCGTTGGCTCTCGCGGACATCGGCGACAAGCGCGCGGTGGCGGCGCTTAGCGAGGCCCTGGCGAGTGAGAAAGATGAGGAAACACGGTCGCAAATGAAGGAAGCGCTCCAGAGGCTGATGGCCGTGCCTGAGTGAGGCAGAAGGCAGTAGGCAGTAGGCAGTAGGCAGTAGGCAGAAGGCAGTAGGCAGAAGGCAGAAGGCAGTATGAGCGTAAAGCCTCAGACTGCCTACTGCCTACTGCCTTCTGCTCTCTGCCTTCTGGTGCAAGATTGACACTCGCGGCGTTCGTTGTGTAAGCTTTCCGCTCATCAATTGCATACGGAGGTCTTGAGTGGCACAGGTAAAGGTTCACGATAACGAAAGCATCGAAAGCGCAATCCGACGCTTCAAGCGACAAGTGGCCCGCGAAGGGATCATAACCGACACTAAGAAGCACGCCTTCTATCTAAAACCTGGTGAGCGCCGCCGCCTAAAATCTCAGGTTGCCAGGCGCCGGGCCAGAAAGAGCCTCCGCAAACGGAACACCTCTCACGAAGAATGAAATAGAGCCCAGATACCAAAGGCAGAAGGCAGAAACCAGAAGGCAGAAGGCAGTCACCAGTCCTTCTGCCTTCTGCCTTCTGCCTTCTGCCTTCTGCCTTCTGCCTTCTGCCTTCTGCCTTCTGCCGTCTGCCGCTGCCTTCTGCCCGCTGCCTTCTGCCAGCTTCCTCTAAGCTATCGCAACGCGATTCGGGGGTCGCGAGCCCGCGGCACCTCGTACCACACGCTGTCGCATTGATCCAACTCTTCCTTATCAAGTTCCAAATCGACGCCTCCGAGCGCATCTCGGAGTTGCTCCGCACTTGTCGCTCCGACGATCGCCGAGGTCACCGCTCGCTGCCGTAGCACCCACGCAATCGATACGTGTGTGAGCGACTTTCCGCGCGCTTCAAAAAAAGCTCGCAAGCGCTCGACAACCTCGAAGCTAGCTTCATTCCAATATCGGTCGAGATAGAGTTTTCCTGCTACTGCGAAGCGGGTGTTGTCTGCGGGGGGCGCGCCGCGACGATGTTTTCCTGTGAGGAAGCCTCCCGCAAGCGGGTTGTAGACAATCATTCCGACGCCCTGGTCTTCGCAAAGCGGGACCACCTCGTGTTCAATTTCGCGAAACAGAAGGTTGTACCGAGGCTGCGTGGAATCGAATCTCGCCAGGCCAAGCCGATCACTGGTCCATAAAGCGCGGGCGAGTTGCCATGCCTGAAAGTTGGAGCAGCCGATATATCTCGCCTTGCCGCTCTGAACGATTGTATCCAAAGCCTTGAGCGTTTCGTCGATGGGTGTTTCGGAATCAGGTGCGTGAACCTGATAAAGATCAATATAATCGGTTCCCAACCTACGCAGGCTCTCATCAATGGCTGCCAGCACGTGCTTCCGGGACAGACCGCTGTCGTTTGGCCGAGGTCCCATTTGCATTCGGCACTTGGTGGCAAGAATGAAGTCGTCTCTCTTGCCTCGCAGCCATCGACCAACAATCTCTTCGGTTCTACCCGCGGTTTCAAGAGAAACCGGTATCGGATAAACATCCGCTGTGTCGATGAAGTTAACGCCGGCATCGGCGGCGGCGTTCAGGATAGCAAAAGATGTTTGCTCGTCGCATTGATGACCAAATGTCATGGTTCCGAGGCATACCTCAGTCACCTTGAGACCGGTTCCACCCAATCGTCTTATCTTCACCTTCGTTCCTCCGGACAAGAGATTATCATCGGCGTTTCGCTCAAGGCGAGTAAGGGACGGCAAGGCCGGGACATTCTTGATCTTGTGGAATTTTGGAACGGCTGGTTATACTTTCCTCTTGTCGTCGGAGCTGCCTTGGCCAACAGGAGTCGTGTCCTGCTTGGAGGTTCTTGCCATTAGAATTGCAAGCTTTCACCCGGCTCGCCTTCTATTAGTGTCGGTTTTGACATTCGAGCAGATTGAGTCCGGGGAATTATCACTAATTCGTGAGCCAGTCGAGTTCGTCGGATAAACAACCGAGATTCTCGGCGCGCCTAGGTGTTCATAACAGGAGTAGAGAAGGGATGAGGAAGTCAGTTAGATACATAGCAGTATTTGTTTTGAGCTTTTCGGGGCTGTTCTTGCCCGACGTGATCCACGAGCTAAACGTAAGAGCACAAGCAGAGGCGCCCAGCCTGAAGAAGATGCGCCCAAGGACAGTAACCGCCGGTACCCGGACATTTACGATACGACTGGAGGGAAAACGGTTTGCAAGCGGGGCAAATGTGTTGTTCGATGGCGTCCCACTCGCCTCACCGCGAATTCAGCGGAAAGGCAAGCTCCTGCTTGCAGATGTGGACGCGTCGCTGGTTGCGTCGCCCGGAACCCATACAATTCAGGGCGTCAATCCGGACGGCTCCGCGAGTCCAGTAGAGACATTGACGGTTGGCGCTCAAGACCCAGACTTGCGGATAGTGCTCGACGGCAACGCGGTGCAGGAGGATTCCGGATTAATATTCCTACCCAACCTTTTGACCGATTCGTTTAGTAAGGGGGCCGATGTCCAGGTGTGGGGCAGGAGCACAGCCGTTACCGAGGTCCCAGGCGGGGTTCAGATCGAGATCCCTGCTGACTTTGTAGACGATCCAGCGGCCATCCCAATAACTCTATTCGACAAGGACGGAAATCTCTCTAACACGGAGCTTTTCTTTGTGGTTCCGATTCCGGCCGAGATCAACTCGGTGGAACCTGACTCGCTTGAAGTTGGAACCGAGGATGTCCCTTTTATCGTAAGAGGCGTTTTTAAACCGGGCGCTATCATCGTGGTGAACGACATGCCGCTGCCGACGACCGTCGGCAAGAATCAGCGCCTCGAGGCGACTCTCCCAGGAAACCTCCGAAGCCAACCGACTCAGCTAATATTCCGCGTCGAACAGGAAGGTATCCAGTCATTGGACACGATTGTTCCAGTCGCACCGACAACTGGCCCTTTTATCTTCAACGTAGCGCCGATTCTCATTCGACATATGGAGAACAAGCCCTCCATTGAAGTCTTTGGGGCAAACTTCACCAAGGAGATGACGGCGTTGGTAGATGGCCAAGAGGCGTTTGTTCGCGATTTCGGGAAGAGCCACCTAACCGTTGCGCTCGAGCGTGACATACCGATCGGCGTTCACACGGTTCAGGTGAAAGATACGGAAGGCAACATCACCGAGTTGGCGACATTTAAGGTGGTTCCGGACCTAATCGTATCTACATTCGTAGGAACGGAAAAGCTCGGGTTTAGCCTTGGATGCGTAAGCCGCGAAGAAGCGGAGTTTCGTCGTCCAAGACGAATGACGATCGCGCCGGATGGCTTGCTTTACATAACCGATCAGCAGAATCACGCGATCCGGACCATTGATCTCAACACAGGTCAAACCTGCACCGTGGCCGGCACAGGTCTCGAGGGGTACCACGATTCGGGAAACTCGGCAGGAAAGCCGCCAACGTTCTCTTTCCCCAACGGCGTCGCCGTCGACAACAGCGGGACGATTTTTGTCACTGAAAACGGCAACAGCGTTGTGCGCCGGATCAGAAGATCGGGCGGGAACATAACTGTCGACACGGTGGCAGGTATGTTTAATGAGGTGACTAGCGAAGACCGGCAGGACCGCTACAACAGCACACGCCAGGGAATTGCGAGCTACAGAGACGCAGGTCTGTTTGATTCCGCGTTCAGACTTCCGGACGACATTCTGATTGCGCCCGACGGATCGCTTTACATTGCGGACGCGGGCAACGCCGTGATCCGGCGAATATCGCGAGACGGCGTCGTTGAGACCATAGCCGGAAACGGGGTTCCCGGTTTCGCGGACGGCGCGGCTAAACAGGCTCGGTTCAACACCCCGACGGCTATGGCGCTTTCCGCCGACGGCAGGTTCCTTTTCGTAGCCGACACCAACAACAACAGGGTGCGAAAGGTCGACCTGGTAAACAAGCGGGTCAGTACCTTTGCGGGTGGCGCTACATCCGGCTCGACCGCGGACGGACCGGGAGGACAAGCGATACTCGTCCGGCCGATCGGACTCGCACTGGATTCGGACGGCACGCTTTACGTAGCCGAACTCGAAGTCAGTGATATTCGCCGGATTGATCCCCAGGGAAATGTAACAACGGTTGCCGGTGGTGGAAGTCAGAAGCTTAAAGACGGACCGGGCATTGACGCTCGGTTCAACAAGCCGCGAGGGCTCGCTGTCGACACCCAGCGTGGGATTTTGTACATCGCTGACTACGAGAACTTTGTCATCCGAAGCATCGCTTTACGCTAGACCGAGCGTTTGGCGGGTGACAGTTAGCTGCGGTGTCTATAGGTGATGCGCCCCTTGGTTAAATCATAGGGCGATAGCTCTACGGTCACCTTGTCACCCGCCAATACCTTGATGAAGTTCTTCCTCATCTTGCCCGACAGATGGGCGAGGATCTCGTGCCCGTCACCTATTTGCACCTTGAAGGTGGCATTCGGGAGGGATTCCATCACGGTTCCCTCCACTGGGATCATGTCTTCTTTTGGAATAGCGGAACCTCCTTTTAAGCTCTGAGCTCTCCGAGCTGAAGAATTGGCTGTCAATTACCCGCTAAGAATACCCCAACATCGCAATTCAGTCTACGAATCTTGTTGCGGCGGATGACCCGGTCCAGCCAACCTGCGCAGGCGACGTACGTGACAACGATTTCCCCATTAACTTGGCCTTCTCGACCCTCAGGCTACCCCTAATCACCCCGATCCCCTAACCGAAAACCCGGCCAAGGCTGTTGAAAACTTGACAGCGATGCGCTCATATTTTATGCTGCTTCCGTCGCAGATTATAAACATCAGGTGAGGGCTAGGTCGGGATATCGATGGCGGTCAAGTTCAAGGACTACTATGAGGTGCTTGGCGTCAAGAGGGACGCCAACGACGAGCAGATTCGCCAGGCGTATCGGAAGCTCGCCCGCAAACATCATCCGGATGTGAATCCCGGCGACAAGATTGCCGAAGACAAATTCAAAGAGATCAACGAGGCCAACGAAGTACTCTCCGATCCCGAGAAGCGCAAACGCTACGATCAGCTCGGACCCAATTGGAAGAACGGAGCGGAGTTCACGCCGCCGCCGGGCTGGGGACGAGTCAATGTGCAGTTCGACGATCTTGGCAGCATGTTTAGCGGGGGCGGTTTCAGCGATTTCTTCGAGACGCTTTTTGGTGGAGGAAAGACTTCGGGCCCAACCGATCAGCGGCGCCGAGGTACGCGCTCCCGAAGCGGTCGCGGTCAGGATGCGGAAGCCGAAATGGAGATCTCGCTTGAAGACGCACACGGCGGAGGACGGCACAGGATAACGCTCCAGGGAACCCGGACTTGTTCGGCTTGTGGAGGAAAAGGAACGACTTCGGGCGGAGTAGTTTGCACAGTATGCAGAGGGGCAGGCCAGGTTCTGCATCCAAAGACGATCGACGTCAACATACCTCCCGCCGCGCGCGAAGGCTCGGTGATTAAGGTAAGCAAGCACGGCCAGGGCGGAACAAGCGATCCTGGAGACCTCTTTATAAAGCTCAAGATAAAGCCTCACCCGATCTTCACCGTGTCAGGTGACGATATCACCGCCGAGGTGCCGATCTCCGCCTCAGAGGCGGTCTTGGGATCAACGATCGAGGTACCTACGATCGACGGCAAGGCCGAGGTGAAGATACCTGCCGGATCTCAGGGGGGGCAGCGATTGCGGCTGCGAGGCCAGGGTTTGAACAAACGCGGCGGCGGACGCGGAGATCAGTACGTGAGATTGAAGGTGGTGGTGCCGACTCATCCGACCGATCGAGAAAAAGAGCTCTATCGCGAACTGAGCGGGGCAGGCCATTTTAATCCGCGGGCCGGGTTTGAAAAGTGATACGTGATGCGTGATACGTGATGCGTATTGGAGGGACGGTAGCAAATGGACATCAATAGATTCACCGAAAAAGCACAGGAAGCGGTTCGCGCGGCGCAAACGCTCGCCACCAGATACAGCAATCAGCAGATCGAAGTTGAACATCTTTTGTTCGCACTGCTGGATCAGCAGAGCGGGCTCGTGCCTTCGGTTCTAAGTCGTGCCGGTGTAAACGTCGATCCTTTGAAAGCGGCAGTCGAGCGCGAAATAAACAAGATGCCAAAGGTGACTGGACCTTCCGGCCCGGTCGACCAGGTGTACATAACGGCCCGGCTGAATAAGGTCTTTGTAGCGGCCGAAGACGAAGCCAAGAAACTAAAAGACGAATACGTCAGCGTCGAACACCTCTTGCTGGCGATCATCGAAGACGGGGGCGCTGCCGCGCGAGCCTTGAAGACGGCCGGCGCGACTCGGGACCGCATTGAAAAAGCTCTAATGGAGGTCCGCGGCCACCAGCGAGTAACCTCACAGAACCCGGAAGCCACTTATGAGGCCCTCGAGCGATATGGACGGGATCTAACGAAGGCTGCGGCTGCCGGTAAACTCGATCCGGTAATCGGCCGCGATGACGAAATCCGCCGCGTGATTCAAGTGCTTTCACGCAGAACCAAGAACAACCCGGTGCTTATCGGTGAGCCGGGCGTCGGGAAGACCGCTATCGTAGAAGGCCTGGCGCAGCGGATCATTCGAGGGGATGTGCCGGAGAGCTTGAAGAACAGACGGATCGTCTCGCTCGACATGGGCGCGCTCGTCGCAGGCGCGAAATATCGCGGTGAATTTGAGGAACGTCTCAAAGCGGTGTTGAAAGAGATTCAAGCCTCAGAAGGCGAAATCATCTTGTTCATTGACGAGATGCACACAATCGTAGGCGCGGGGGCTGCGGAAGGTGCAGTCGACGCGTCGAACCTTCTCAAACCAATGCTTGCGCGCGGGGAGCTGCATTGCATCGGGGCAACGACGCTCGACGAATATCGCAAGCATGTAGAGAAAGACGCCGCGCTCGAGCGCCGCTTTCAGCCGGTTATCGTGGATCAGCCCACGGTTGAAGACACGATCTCGATTCTGCGCGGTTTGAAAGAACGGTACGAAGTGCATCACGGAGTACGCATCAAAGATTCGGCGTTGGTCTCAGCGGCTGTGTTGTCGCACAGGTATATCACCGACCGTTTTCTGCCGGACAAGGCCATCGATCTTGTCGATGAGGCAGCAGCAAAGCTCAGGACTGAGATCGACTCTATGCCGGCGGAACTCGATGAGATCCTTCGGCGGGTGATGCAGCTGGAAATCGAGCGGGAGGCTTTGAAGAAAGAGACCGACTCATCCTCACGTCAGCGGCTCGAGAAACTGGAGAAGGAGCTTGCCGACTTGAGAGCAAACGCGGACCAACTCCAGGCGCAGTGGCAAGGCGAGAAAGAAGCGGTCCAGAAGATCCGATCGATTCGCGAAGAAATCGAGCAAACAAAAGTTGCCGTCGAGCAGGCGCAGCGCGAGTACGATCTCAACCGAGCTGCCGAACTCCAGTACGGGAAACTGACTCAGCTCGAGAAGCAATTGCGTGAATACGAGAACGGGCTCGATCAACAGAGCAACAGGACCCGCCTGCTGAAGGAAGAGGTCGACGAGGAAGATATTGCCGAAGTGGTAAGCAGGTGGACGCACATTCCTGTTTCCAAGCTGCTCGAGGGCGAGCTTCAGAAGCTGCTGTCGCTTGAACAGCATTTACACAAGCGCGTAGTAGGGCAGGACGAAGCCGTGAGCGCTGTTGCCGACGCGGTGATTCGCGCTCGCTCCGGGCTAAAGGACCCAAATCGGCCAATCGGCTCTTTCATCTTTCTTGGTCCGACCGGAGTTGGCAAAACCGAGCTTGCTCGCGCCCTGGCGGTTTTTCTGTTCGACGACGAGCACGCGATGATTCGCATAGACATGTCTGAGTATCAAGAGAAGCACGCGGTCGCGCGCCTGATCGGCGCGCCTCCTGGTTATGTAGGCTACGAAGAAGGCGGGCAGCTGACTGAAACCGTCAGGCGTCGGCCATACTCAGTAGTGCTGTTTGATGAGATCGAAAAGGCGCATCACGATGTATTTAACGTCTTGCTTCAGATACTCGACGATGGGCGGCTGACCGATGGACAGGGCCGGGTCGTAAATTTCAAAAATACAATCGTGATAATGACCAGCAACATCGGAAGCCAATTGATACTGGAGTATCAGGGAAAGGCCAGCGGTGACCAGTACGAGCGAATAAAGGACCGGGTGCTTGACGCACTCCGGCATCACTTTAGACCCGAGTTTTTGAATCGCGTGGACGAGATCATCGTTTTCCATTCGTTATCCGAGGCTGATTTGAAGCAGATCGTCGACATCCAACTCAACCGATTGCGCGCACGGTTGGCGGAGCGACGGATAACGCTCGATCTTACGGATGAAGCGAAGACTCATCTTGCTTTATCGGGCTACGATCCGGTGTATGGGGCTCGGCCGCTAAAGCGAGCGATCCAACGTGAGATCGAGACGCCGCTGTCGAAGTTGATCCTAAAGGGCGATGTGAAGGAGAACGCTTTGGTTAGTGCTCAAGTGTCCGAGGGAAAGATCGCATTTTCAATCGGGCCGCTCGCGGCTGAAGTCAGTAGTCAGTAGCAGAATATAGGTCCAATAGGTCCAATAGGTCCTATATTGGTTGCTACAAGGTGCATCGCCGGTGCTATCATGAAGGTGATCGATGGAGGTCAATCGTATGAGTGAGATGTTCGTTGGGCGTCGCGCTGATGGCGAACTCTTCACTGAAAGAATTGACGGCAAGTGGATCGTACCTCTTTGGTCCAGCAAGGACGCACTGGCTCGATACAAGGAACGCAACCCTGAACTACTGACTTTTCTGCCGGCTCGCCTGACTGGCTCGCTGCTGCATCGCATACGAAGCGGTCAGGCCGGACCGGAAATCACCGCTTTCTTTCTACTGACCGACGACGATCCCGACGCCGATCTTGACGATGGTAGACCGATCTCACTGGACGGAATCACGCTTGAGAGTGAACCTGCAACGCAGCCTGCACAAGTACAGCTTTAGCGCATTCACAAGGCGCAGCGCGGTACTATCATCCGGACCTGGCATGTACAAGCAAGGTGACAAGGAGGAAGGGTATGATTTCGCACGAAGACTTAAGCCAGCTACACAGCTACTCATCTGGCCCTGAGTCACTCATTCTGAGCCTTTACGTGAACATAGATCAATCGGATGCCGCGAACCTCAACCGCGGGTTTGAAACCAGAGTCGAAAGCCTGTTCCGGCAGGCTGCGGAGAATCACAACTCCCACGAGGGAAGCCGGGAGAGATTTGACGCGGAGTGCCAGCGAGTTCGCGATTTTTTACGAGAGTATGTACCGAAGGGTAAAGCTCTGGTGCTGTTCAGCGACTCAAAGCGGGATTTCTGGTGGCAACGCGATCTGCAGGTTGAATTGCCAACCGGCGTGCGCTGGTCGCCGGAGCTGTGGGTGCGGCCCTTGCTCGAAGTCATTGAAGAACACGATCGCTTCGCCGTCGTGTTGATTGATAAACACCACGCTCGCGTCCTGACTTTCGATGCCGGCGGATTGGAACAGCAAACCGAAATCGTCTCTGATGTGCCTAATAAACACGCAACCACTGGAACAGATCACATCTGGTCTCAGGGACAGATGGATCGCGATCATTTAAATCATGTTCAGTCCCACGCCAGGCGAGTGACGGATGAGCTGACGACGGTGATCGAGCGGATGAAGCTAAAAAGGATAGTCATTGGAGGACCGGTGGAAGCGACTTCCGTTTTTACCAGCGGGCTTCCGAAGCGTCTACAGCAGATGATTATCGGAACGATTTCCGCCCCGGTAGATGCCAATCGCGACCGGATAATCGCCGAGATGAGGTCGGTGCAGGCAAATACCGAGCACGAAGACGAAACTAAGATGGTCGATTCTATGATCACTGCTGCAATGAAAGGCGACCGCGCGGTGATTGGAGTCTCAGACACGCTGGGCGCGATCCAGGAAGGCCGGGTCTACCGTCTGGTGGTTGCGCGGGATTTCCGAGCCGAGGGTAAGGAGTGCGTGGCCTGTCACGTGCTGGTTGCGGACGGAATGGAAAACTGCCCGTTCTGCGCGGGTAAGCTGGAAGCGGCGCCTGATCTGGTTAACCGAGCATCACACCGGGTGCTCGACATGGGCGGCACGATTCAACACGTCTCCGGCGAAGCCGCCACGCGGCTTGCGCAAGCGGGGATTGGCGCGGTGTTGAGATTTTGAATTAGTCCGTGGTCAGAATATAGGTCCTATAGGTCATATAGGTCCTATATTCAGACTTCTGACTTTTAACTTGAGACTTAAAAAGGACCAAATGGTATTAATCCCCACAGTTGTTGAAACAACCGGCAGAGGCGAACGTCACTACGATATCTATTCAAGACTTCTCAAGGAACACATCATTTTTCTCGGAACCGAGATCGACGAGCCGATCGCAAACATCGTCGTGGCTGAACTGCTTTATCTGGAATCCGAGGATCCTGACCGCGAGATCTCGATCTATATCAACAGCCCGGGAGGATCGATTACCGCCGGCCTTGCCATCTATGACACGATGCGTTTTATCAGGCCGGATATTGTGACTATCTGCATGGGTCAGTCGGCCTCGATGGCGGCGCTCCTTCTTGCCGCGGGAACAAAGGGAAAGAGGTTCTCGCTTCCCCACTCGAGAATAGTGATTCATCAGCCGTCGGTCGAAGGCATAGCCGGCCAGGCGACTGATGTGAAGATCTACGCGGAGGAACTGTTGCGAACCCGAAACCTGTTGTCGAAAATTCTCGCTGATTTGACGGGACAGTCTTTTGAAAAGACCGACCGTGACGTGGAACGAGACTTTATTCTGAGCCCAACGCAAGCCGTGGAATACGGACTCATCGACAGTGTTCTTTCGTCTCGCGATTTGGGGGTTGGTGACCTGGTCGAAACCGCGAATCTGACATAAATCGTAACCTGGTCCTCGTCTGTGTAGTTTGCACACCAGCGACACAGACCGAGGTCTGAGCTTCCAGTGGAGCTAGATGATGATGTCAAGAAGCAAGAAGATTTTTATAGAGCGCATCAGCAGCGAGTATCGCCGTCCGAGCGGCCCTTTGTGGCAGCCGGCGGTAGATATTTACCGATGTCCCGAAGGATGGACGATAAAGTTCGATCTCGCCGGGGTGAAACTCGAGGACATTCAGGTGCTGATCGCCGAGGACAAGTTGATAGTGCGCGGCGTCCGTCGGGACACCGTGATCACTGAGGGGTGGAGCTATCATCAACTGGAAATAACCTATAGCCGCTTCGAGCGCATTCTGAAGATCCCCTGCGATCTTTCCCGCACCGAGATTCAACCCGAAAGCCGGGACGGCTGGTTAATCCTGCGTTTGACCTGTGTTTGACGAAAATGGGCGGGCCGCGGCAGCCTGTTTGCTGTCAGCCGCTGACGCGCCGTCGAGACCCTAGAGGTATAAGCAAAATGACAGAAACGAAAATCTTGGAGCTGCCGATCCTGCCGTTGAGAAATACAGTGATTTTTCCGTCGGGCATTACGCCGCTCACGGTGGGCCGCCCATTGTCGCTCGCGGCCGCAGAGGCCGCCCTGTCCACCGAAGAAAAACTGCTCGGCGTGGTGGCTCAGCGCGAGGACAATGAAGCCGAACCTACGCCCGAAAATCTGTATAAGACCGGCACGGTCGTGGTCATAAATCGAATGATGCGCTCGCCGGGCGCCGAAGAGGTCCTGCATCTTATAGTCCAGGGTCAGGAGCGTTTCCGTGTGATTGAATTCACCGGTCAGACGCCTCACCTGAAAGCTCGCGTCGAGGTCTTGCCCGAACCCATACGCGAGAAAACTCCGGAGGTCGAAGCGCTTCAAAGGAACATTCAGGTCCTCGTTCAAAAGGCGTTGAGCCTGCTTCCGAACGTGCCGCCGGAGATTCGCAACATTATCGTTCAGGCCGACGACGCGGTGCGCCTCGCTTACTTCCTGGGTTCGGTGCTCGATCTGAATGTTACCCAGGAGCAGGCGCTGCTGGAGGCCGATACCGAAAGCGATGTGCTTCACCTGATGCACACCTACCTCGCTCGCGAAGTCGAGGTATTGGAGATCAGGAGCAAGATCGCGAATCAGGCGCAAGAGGAGCTCGGAAAAGCGCAGCGTGACTTCATCCTGCGTGAACAAATGAAGCAGATCCAAAAGGAACTCGGCGAAGGCGAAGGCGGCGAGCAAGCCGAGGCCCAGCTTCTCCGCGAGAGAATAGAGAAGGCCGAGCTGCCTGATGAGGTTCGCGCCGAAGCGGATCGCGAGCTCAAACGGCTCGAGCGCTTGCCTACCGCAGCCCCGGATTATCACGTCATTCGAACCTATCTTGACTGGATTCTTGACCTGCCGTGGAAAAAATCGACCGAGGAGGCGTTGGATCTCAACAAAGCGCAGGAGGTGCTCGACGAGGATCATTACGATTTGGAAGACATAAAACAACGGATCCTCGAGCACCTGGCAGTGATCAAGCTCAATCCCAGGACAAAGGCCCCGATACTCTGCTTTGTCGGCCCGCCGGGGGTTGGCAAGACAAGTCTGGGTCAATCCATCGCGCGGTCGATGGGTCGCAAGTTCGAGCGAATGTCGCTTGGCGGAATGCGCGACGAAGCGGAGTTGCGCGGGCATCGACGAACCTACATCGGTTCAATGCCCGGACGAATCATTCAGGCGCTCAGACGAGCGGGCGTCAACAACCCGGTGATGATGCTCGACGAAGTCGACAAGCTCGGGATGGATTTCCGCGGCGATCCGGCTTCCGCGCTGCTCGAGGTCCTCGACCCAGCTCAGAACTTTTCGTTTAGGGACCATTATTTGGATTTGCCGTTCGATCTGTCGAAGGTGTTTTTCATAGCGACCGCAAACACCCTGTCGCCCATACCGCCTGCCCTGCGCGACCGCATGGAAGTGATCCGTCTTTCGGGATACACCGAAGAGGAAAAGCTTCATATTGCCATTAGATATCTTGTGCCGCGTCAGGTCCGGGAAGCCGGGTTGACCGATGAGCAGATCAAGTTCGCGGATGAAGCGCTTCAGGGGATCATCAGCCGTTACACGCGCGAGGCCGGCGTCCGGCAGCTTGAGAGAAACATCGGAAGCGTCGCTCGCAAGATCGCGCTCAAGGTCGCGCAAGGCAAAGGCGAGGCGTTCACCATCAAACCCGAGGAGCTTGAAGAGTATCTCGGTCACGAGATGTTCTTCCACGAGATGGCCCGGCAAAAGCTTCCGGCCGGAGTTGCGACCGGGATGGCCGTGACCGAGATGGGCGGAGAGGTCCTGTTTGTCGAGGCGACCTTACTGCCTGGTTCGAAGGGTCTGACGCTGACCGGCCAGCTCGGCGATGTGATGCAGGAATCGGCAAAAGCCGCGCTGAGCTATCTGTGGTCGCACTCGAATGAGCTGGGGTTTGATTGCGCTGAGAAGTTCGGAAACAGCGGTGTGCACGTACACGTCCCAGCGGGGGCAACTCCAAAGGATGGACCATCGGCTGGGGTCGCAATCATATCCGCGCTCGCATCGTTGTGCACGGGACGTCCGGTGCGCAGCGATACGGCGATGACCGGCGAAATCACGTTGAGCGGATTGGTGCTCCCGGTAGGCGGGATAAAGGGCAAAGTCCTTGCGGCTCGCCGATCGGGAATGAAGCGAGTTGTGTTGCCAAAAAAGAACGAAGCCGATCTCAAAGATATTCCCGAGGAGGCGATGCGCGATCTCGAGGTTGTGCTTGTGGAGAGAATCAATGAGCTTCTCCCTCAAACGCTGATTCCCTCGGAGGAAGCGCAACCCGAGATGCCCATACCAGAATCGCAACCTTCGACGTCGGGCACGGAAGTGCGCGTCGAAGGTGGCGAAGCTCATGCGTAAGATGTGATGGACGGGATTGGCGATAGTCGTTATGTACACCGAGTTATTCGAGACAATCTATCCGATCAACACCAAAAAAGAGAAAGGCGTGGTGGTAACCGCGGTGGACCCGTTCGCCCTCGGTGACCGACTCGGTATTCAGCCCGGCGACCGCATAGTGAAAGTCAACGGCCGCGACCTGCACGACTTCCTCGATTTTCAGTTCTACACCGGAAGCGAAGACTGCGTCCGCCTCGAGATCGTCAAGAAATCCGGAGAGGCGGCAGCCGTCGAAACTGAAGTGGGCGAAGGCGAAATCTGGGGTCTCGATTTTGAATATTTCTCGCCGCGACAGTGCGCGAACGACTGCATATTTTGTTTTTGCAACCAGAACCCTGCCGGCTCACGCGAGTCTCTGTTCTTTAAGGACGAAGATACGCGGCTGTCGTTTCTTCACGGCAACTACACAACGATGTCTTCGATCTCAAAAATCGAGCTCGATCGCATTGTCGAACAGCGGCTGTCGCCACAATATGTCTCCGTACACGCTACAGATCCAGAAGTTCGCCGCTATCTGCTTGGCCGCAAGCGGCCAGATGACGTGCTTGGTAAGATGCGATACCTCGCGGCTAACGGCATCGAGCTTCACGCTCAAATAGTTTTGTGCCCATCCATCAACGACGGTCAGGTGCTAAAACGCACAATAGACGATCTGGCGGAACTCCATCCCGGTTTACGTTCGGTTGCCGTAGTTCCGGTCGTATTCACCAGACTGCATAACTATAGAGACAGGATGACCGCGGTGACGGAGGCGTTCGCTAAGGCGCTGATCAAGGAGGTTCGGCAGTGGCAGCGCGAGTTTCGAAGACAACTGGGGACAACTTTTGTGTTTCTTGCCGATGAGTTTTATCTGCGCGCTGGTGTGTCCTTGCCGGGACGCGCCCACTATGGTGACTATCCGCAGATCGAAGACGGTGTGGGAATGGTGCGCAGATTCGTGGTCGATGCGAAGAGAACGCTGAGTCACGATCTTGTTTCTGATTTCCAGTTAAGACCGGGTTCGCTGCGAGGCACAATTGCGACGGGTGAACTCTTCTACCCAATACTTGCGCAGTACGTAGACCAGATAAACAGAATGTGCGGCACGAGACTCAAGATTAGCGCAATCCGAAATCGGTTCTTTGGCGAGGAGGTAACCGTGGCCGGGCTGATCGCGGGAAGCGACGTGCTGGCGGCCCGAGATTCGATCCAGGGAGAGTTCCTGATCGTCCCCGAGCAGGCGTGCCTGAAGTCAGGCAACACATTTCTCGATGACCTTACGGTGGAGCAACTGGAAGGTGAACTTCAGATGCCCGTCTCGCACGGGGGCGGATCGGTCCTAAGCCTCATCACCCAGGCGTCGGCGCTTGAGCAGCGTCTCGAGGCCGGTTCAGGAACGGTAACTAGCCGGAACCTTACACAAGCCTCTGCAAATCTCACGGCTCGTCGATAACCACATTGAGTCGTTCCTTTGGGGCGTCTGTCAACATGGCGGCCCGAAACATCCACTGCTTTTCTTGAATCCCCTGTTTAACCTAGATCTTGTAAGGAATTCGATTTCCAATTTTTCGTAGATACTTCCAGAATCTTGGAAGGCAACGGCATGTTTTGGCGTGGTCACTTTCATCTAAGAGCTTGCTCAAGTACGATTTGAGCAACTGGAACGCTCGCGGTACCGGGATTGCTTATTCAACTACCGCACATCCTTAGAATCTCTACCATTCTGTTCTGAACTTGGGGAGAGGTCGTCACTCGGGCACAGTGGCGACCTCCAATTTTTTTGTTACCCCTAAACGAAACCGAAATCGGCCTGGCGCTACTCCAAATTGCCTGGGTGCCGGCCTCGGTATCTCCTTCGTTCGGTTAGTCTAGGATTGAGATCTTGGCTTCAAGTGGTTGTCGAACCATTCGAGGACCGTGTTGTACCATAGTTCCGAGTTTTGCGGCTTGAGGATCCAGTGTCCTTCATCCGGATAAATCAGCAGCTTTGACTCGACGCCCTGGCGCTGCAGCGCGGTAAACAGCTGCAGACCTTCTCCGACGGGCACTCGATAATCCAGCTCACCGTGAATCACCAGCATCGGCGTCTTGAAGTCTTTCACAAAGGCGTGCGGCGACCACTTCGCGTACATTTCCGGGTTTGTCCACGGCATACCCTTGAATTCCCACTCAGGAAACCAGAGCTCTTCGGTGGCGCCGTACATGCTCGTCAGATTATAAACACCGGCGTGCGAAACAAGCGCGCTGAACTTAACACGAGGGTCTGTGTTGTGGCCTTCTATCCAGTTGACCATGTACCCGCCGTAGCTTCCTCCTGCGGCCCCGATTCGCTCGCGATCGATGTACGGCATTGCGGCGACGTACGCGACACCATTGAGTATGTCGGCGTAGACCTTGCCGCCCCAATCGCCGGAAATGTCATCGACAAACTTTTGACCATAGCCGGTCGATCCGCGCGGATTTGGGGAGAACACTACATATCCGGCTGCTGCAAACAGCTGGGGGTTCCAACGATAGCTCCACGAATCGTTCCAGGACCCTTGCGGTCCGCCGTGTATCAAAACAATCAGCGGCCACTTCTTTGCCGCGCTGAAATTTGCCGGCTTGGTTATGAAGCCGTGCACCCGCGAGCCGACTGCGCCTTCCCACGAGACTTCTTCCGCAGGCTTGAGATTGAAGTCGCCAATAAACGCTTCGTTGGTTTTTGTTAGTTGTGTAATCGCCGCGCCAATTGAGTTGGCTTTGTAGATTTCAACGGGCTGGGCGAGGCTCTGCCTGGTGAATACCAGCATCTTTCCATCTTTGCTCACCTGCAGATCGTCGTTGAACCCCTCATTTATTACCTTCTTGCCGGGCCCGCCGCCCAACGGGACTTCATAGATCGGTTGGCGACCTTGATCAAGAGCCGTCAAATAGATCCTCTGACCATCTGCGGAGAAGGTGAAGCTTTCGACGGATGAATCGAATTGTTCAGTTAACGAATGGCTTTGCCCGGTCTTTCGATCATAGATCATCAATCGCCAGCGATCTGCTTCGAAACCTGATTTCGCCTGGGCTCGATACGCGATGTATCGGCTGTCGGGCGAGTACAAAGGCGTCAGATCGTTAGCCGGATTCTCACCGGTGATGCGCCTGGGTTCGCCGCCGCCAACCGGCACAATGAAAAGATCGCCGTTTGTCGATCTAGCCTCATCCTTGTCGGTGTTGCGCGCAAACGCGAGTTCTTTTGAGTCGGGCGAGAAGGCATAGTCAACTTGTCCGCCAAGACTAAACGGAGGCGCATCGTAGTCGCCCGGCGTCAGGTCGCGGAATTCGCCGCTGTCGGCGGAAGCGACAAACACATGAGAACGCTTGCCTTCCTTCCACGAGCTCCAGTGCCGAAACAACAATCGATCGGCGATCTTCGCTTTGACCTTGCTGGCGGCCGCCTTTTCGGCGCGCTGTTTGTTGCAATCATCGGATTTGCACTCCGGATAAACTTCGGAGGTAAATGCGAGCCACTTTCCATCGGGCGACCAAACCGGCCCGTCCGCGCCGGTTGATATGTTGGTGATCTTTTTAGGGCTTGTGCTGGTTTCCGACGGTTCGAGGGTCCAGATTTGAGATTCGCCGTCGCGCGCCGAAACAAAGGCAAGACGTTTTCCGTCGGGCGACCATCGTGGTGAATGGGATGATTGCTTGTCGTTTGTAAGACCGCGGGGTTCTCCGCCATCGGTGGAGATCAAATAGATCTGAGTAGTTCGTCTGTTGGCAGCTTTATCGGTATCGGCAATCGTATAGGCTATCCACCGGCCGTCCGGCGAAAGTTGCGGATCCGCCACGCGCCGGACCTTTAGCAGATCATCAATCGTGAAGAGTCGACCCGGTTGCTGCTCCCTGGCCGCCCCGATCGAAACCAAACACAGAACGATAATAGTAACTAACGCGAAGACGCGTCTCATAAAACCCCCTTTGACAACTGCGTTGCTTTGCTATGGATTTCGAGTGAAGCAAACGCGATTCAGCTTGAAAATGATCGCAAATAGTTAAGCAAGTAGGCTACCGAAGCGACTAAATGAAGTCAATAGGTCCTTTAGAAATATAGGTCCGATCGGTCATATAGGTCCTATTTCGCTACGGCTTTTTTTCCAAGGTCGGACCGGTCAAATTGTGCTTGCTCAGAAAATCTCGAATTGCTGAAAAGGCCCGCACCGTCTGATCGTGGCTGAATCCGCCGTGTTGGCCGCCGGGAATGGTTACAAGTTGATTGGGAACTCCTGCCTTGTTGAGCGCCTCTTGAAGACGAACTGCGTGGGAGTAAGGCACAACCGGATCTGCATCACCGTGAATCGTAATGATCGGAGGCAGCCCCGCACGAACGTACGACAGCGGAGAGACGCGACGCGCCACTTCCTCACGATTCGACATCCCGCCGAGCCACGTGACTGCGTATTCTTTCATGTTAGCGCCGTCGAGAAGATCGACGACATCAGTGATGCCAAACCAATTTACGATGGCCGCGACTTTCAGCGTTTCGCCGCCCGGACACTCGCGATCAAGCCCCGCGGACGACGGCAGCATTCCCGTAGTGAGCGAAAGGTGGCCGCCCGCCGAGTGTCCCGTTACCACCAACTTTGTCGTATCGAAGTTATATTGCTTGGCGTTTCGCATTACCCAGCGAAGAGCGCAGCGGCAGTCTTCTACCGCTGCTGGAGCGAGCGAGATGCGCGCGAGTCGATACGAAACGTTGACCACCGACCATCCGGCTTCGAGGTATGGCAACAATTGAAGCCAGGATGATTCTCTTGCGCCCCCAACCCATCCGCCGCCGTGTATGTAAATCAGCGTAGGATTCGGCGCGGCTCCCTCGCGAGGCACGATTACGTCGAGCCGCGCCTCCCAATTGTTCGCTGTCAGATAAGTAATATTTGAAACAATACGATAGCGATTCGATAGATCGGCGGCACGACCCGCCGCTTCCACGGATTGACTCTTCGCCGATTCCGGCGCTCCCAGCGATGATAAGGTCAGGACGGACAGGATCGACGCAAGACACACAGATTTCTTGAGCATGGAATCTCCTCCCTGGCTTAAGGTGGCGAGATTCTATGCTGAAAGCGGAGGGTTGTAAACGAAGCTGAATGTGCTACGGTGGACCTCCGCGGAGCGCGGGACGGCTGCCCGAACTTGCACGCTGGGGAGGCGGGCAAGCGTCTGCGCTCCAGGAGAATCCACAAAGCCGACAGGTAGTTCCTTACTTGCCGGCGTCCAAGCCACGTAGATACTTATCGAGAAAGTCCAGAATAGCCTTGTATCCTCTGATCTCGTTAACCTTCTTGGTGAAGCCGTGACCTTCGTCGTCAAACAAAACGTACTCCACAACGCCGCCTTTCTTCTTGACTGCTGCGACTATTTCGTCGGACTCAGGTTTGATTACGCGTGGATCGTTCTTGCCTTGCAACACCATCAAAGGCTTCACGATTTTATCGGAGTGAAAGAGCGGAGAAACGGCTTTAAGCTTCTCACGATCGGTGGTTGGGTCACCGACTTCCTTGTAAAGCGCCTTGCGGAAAGACTCCCAGTAGGGCGGAATTGATTCCAATGTTCGGAGCCAGTTGGAAATACCAAACAAATCTACGCCTACCGCAAACTCGTCGGGCTTGAACGCAAGCGCGGCAAGAACCATGTACCCGCCGTAACTTCCGCCCAGGATTCCGATCTTCGATGTGTCGACATAACCGAGCGACGCTAGATATTTCTTCGCCTCAACGCAATCCCATAGCGGTTCGCGGCCGTGCTTCTGATCATCGGCGGTGAAAAACGTCTTGCCGTATCCCGAGCTTCCGCGATTGTTGACTCCCAGAATCACGTAACCGTGGTTTACGAGGTACTGAATTACTCCGCTGTAACCCGTTCGGGTCTGACCACCAGGACCTCCGTGAATCCACAGCAGCGCCGGGGCCTTCTTCGTAGCGCTCGCCTGATGGGGTTTGTACAGGATGGAGGGGATCTCCATCCCATCAAACGATTTGAAGCGGATTACTTTTGACTCGACCAGATCGGCCGTGTCGATTTCGGGGTTCAAGCTATCAGTGAGCTTGAGTACCTTTTTTGTCGCGAAGTCGTAGACGTAAAGGTTGCTCGGCGATCGGGACCCGTTGAAATAGAACGTCATCAACTGCTCGCTCCGGGAAATGTTCACCGAGGTTATGTCCCCTTCAGGAAAAGCCGGCAACGCGATCGGCTTGCCGGTTGCTGTGTCGTAGATCTTTATCTTTGTGCGCGCGTCTTCATTGACACCCGAGACTCGATACTTGCCGTTGTGCGAAAAATAGGTGAACGCGACATCCCAGTTCACTTTTTCAATCGGCTCTTTCTTTCCAGTCGTCAAGTCGTATCGAGCGACATATGAGAATTCGCTTCCTTCGTCGGTTTGGTAATACAAGTATCTTCCCGCCGGGTCGAAGGCTGCCGGGCTTGAAGCAACGTCGCCCTGGTGCGGGGTTATGTTCTTCATTTCTTTTGTCGCGACGCTGTAAAGATAAATGTCTGAATCGGAGGTCGTGCTAGGTTTCGCGAAGGCGATGAATTTACCGTCGCCGGAAATGTCGCCGACCTGATAGCCGACATTGTCCTGA
Organism: Blastocatellia bacterium; assembly: GCA_035649735.1. Classification (GTDB taxonomy): domain Bacteria; phylum Acidobacteriota; class Blastocatellia; order UBA7656; family UBA7656; genus Onstottus_A. The sequence continues at coordinate 53,314 of DASRIZ010000347.1, forward strand.
TAAACCAGCGTTCGCGCAAAGCTGGCGGCATCCAGCTTGTAGATATCAAAAAAACGCTGATCGCGCTCGTTGGTGTAAATGTAAAAAGCGCTGCCGTCGCGAGTCCAACTGAGGAACTGTGCCTTGAGCTTATCGCCCGGCGTGAGGTCCTTCTCGTGGCCGTTCGCACCAAGTACGTAAATGTGGTTGTTTTCGTTACCGCCCTGGTCGTGTGTGTACAGGATGCGCGAGTCTTTCGGGAAGTAATCTATGCTGAAAGTACTCTCAGTCGTCGAGCGAGTGAGTTGCTTTGGCTCGCCGCCGCTAACCGGAACGCTGTAAACATTGTAGATCCCGCTCTTGTTACTTGAGAATAGGATCGACTTTTCATCCGGTGAGAAAGAGCTGCCTCGGATTGATGTAGTAGTCAGAAACTGTTCAATTGTGTACTGCTTGACCGCCCGCGTCGGACTGCCTTTTTTGGCGCCCTGGCCAAACGACGGCGCGATTAACGATGCCAACACCATGAAAACGGCTATAGCCGCTGCAAATCGGGGTTTTCGCTCTGGTAACATATTTCGCAATTTCATAAACATCTCCTGTCCTTTAATCCGTAACGACTCGGATGCTGAAGCATTAACAACGCGAGCGGTTTACAACAAAGCGGTTGTACGCACGAGACATCCGCAAGGTTCCTGCCGGCGCCCTCGACCCTGGTCTACTTGAGAGGTGAGTGAGCCGAGGCGCTAATCCTTCACAACTGAAAAATCTATTAAGTGACGGACTTGATCAACGCGGTTCACCGATACCCACACTCGATCGCCAAGCCGATACTCGCGTCGCGTGCGTTGACCTACCAGCCGATGCTTACGCTCCTGAAAAACGTAAACATCATCGGTAAGAACCGATACATGTACCAACCCTTCGATAAAGAACTCGTCCAGCTCGACGTAAAACCCGTACTCCTTGACTCCGGTGATGACGCCGCCGAATTCATCGCCAACGCGATCGACCATGAACGATGCCTTGCGCCAATCCATCAGTTCGCGTTCGGCATCGGCGGCGGCACGCTCTCGCTCGCTGGATTGATCGCCGATCGCCTCGAACCCGGCGCGAAGCTGGGTTTCGCGCTCTTCATCGAGCACCGGCAGCGATACGCGTTTCAATGCATGCCTGGCCCCAAAATCGACGTCATTCCAGGAGCCCTTACCCGCCCGCTCGATGACTTCGCGGAGCACTCGATGAACGATCAAGTCAGGATACCGGCGAATTGGCGAAGTGAAATGGGTGTATGTCTTCATCGCCAGCCCAAAATGTCCTTCATTGTGGGGCGTGTAGCGCGCGCGTTGCATTGACCGCAGCATCAGGTACGAGAGCATGCGCTCTTCGGGCTTTCCTTGAATCTCGCCCGCGAGCTGCTGAAAGCCACGCTGGGGAATGGGACCGTGCATCGAGAACTTATGCCCAAACGACGCGGCGATCTCGGCGAACTCCGCGATCTTCTCCGGGTTCGGCTCTTCGTGAATTCGGTAGAGCAACGGAACGTCAAGGGATTCAAGATGACCAGCCACCGTTTCGTTTGCCAGCAGCATGAATTCTTCGATCAATCGATGGGCTATGTTGCGCTCCGACCGCGCGATGCCGCCGATCTGGCCCTCATCGTTGAACCACAATTCGGCCTCGGGCAAATCGAAGTCTATCGCTCCGCGTTTCTCTCTTGCCTTGATCAGCAAAAGCGTCAGCTCATGCATCTCGAGAATCATGTCTTTGACGTGCGCGTATCTAACCGCTGTCTCACCTTCAGGATTGGTGATGATCTCGTTGACCGCGGTGTAAGTCATTCGCTCACGGCTATGAATTACTGAAGGAGTCAGCCGATAGTCAACGACCCGTCCGTTTCGGTTAAGCTCAATAAGCGCCGACATCGTAAGGCGGTCGACTTGGGGCTTGAGAGAGCATATGTCATTGGACAACCGCTCGGGCAGCATCGGGATCGCCCGCTCAGGAAAGTAGACCGAGGTGCCACGCTCCAACGCCTCTTCGTCGAGAGGGCTTCCTTCGCGTACGTAATAGCTCACATCGGCAATGTGCACGCCCAGAAGAAGTCTTCCGTTTGGTAGCTCCTCCAGACAGACGGCATCGTCAAAATCGCGAGCGGTCTCGCCGTCGATGGTAATGGTCAGCCGCTCTCGCAGGTCTTCTCTTCCCGCAAGTTGTCCGTCCGTGATCTCGGCGGGGATGGCTTCGGCCTGGGCAAGCACGGCTTCCGGAAAAATGTGTGAAAGACGATGTTTTCTGATGATGATTTCCAGATCGATGCCGGGCTGTTCGGGCCGTCCGAGAATCTCGATTACTCGACCCCACGGGCGCTGTCCGGCGATTGGAGGCCTGTTGATCTCTACGTTGACGATGTCCCCGTCATTCGCGCCCCCTGAATCCGCTGTAGGTATGCTGATCTCGTACAGAAGTCGTTCCTCGATTGGAGTGACAAAGGTCTCGGATTTGAGGCGTACAAATGTTCCAATGATCGTTCGATTTGCGCGATGCAACACAGCTTCGACGCGGCCCTCGCGCCCACGTTCGCGCGCGCCGGTCACCCGAGCGATCACAATGTCTTCGTGCAAACCGGCGCCCATCGCGCGAGCGTTAACAAAGAGGTCTCCCCTCTCACGCTCGCTGGGGTCCTCCGGCACAACAAACGCGTGACCCGAACGAGTGCCCCTAAGCGTACCGATCAGAAACCCGGGAGCGTGTTTACGCCAGTAGCGTCCCCCTTTAGCGGCTGCGAGCCCGGCACGAACAAACTCTTTCAGGAATGCTTCAGCCTTCTCCCTTTGTGATTCAGAAAGGTGTAGGGCTTCGGCGAGGCGATCTGCGGTGATAGCTCGCTCTCGAGACTTTGGGAGCACTTGAAGAAGTTTTTGCGGCGATAAGCCTGTTGTGACCATTTCGATCTTGAATGTGCGATTTGCGATCTAGATATGTGAATCTAGGCTTCTTGCTCGCCAATCTCAATCGAAAATCGGCAATCGCCAATCGGAAATTCATTGACACTGTTTGCGAGCGCTCGTTACTATATTTTCGCTTCGTTTGAATGCAATGCCCGATCATGCGGATGTGGCGGAATGGCAGACGCGCAGCGCTCAGGACGCTGTGGGAGCAATCCTGTGGAGGTTCAAGTCCTCTCATCCGCACCAACCTTCTGATGCAGCGTAGACTGTCCAGTCTGCGCTCAGCGACCACGACAGGCTGACCACGCATAGACTAAACTACACTACTTGCAAGATCGGAGTTTCGGTTACTAGATTTTGCCTCGCCTCCGACTTGTAGCCCGGTAACACAAGTGCTCTCAATTCGCGCAAAACTGACTCTCTGGTACTTCGGCCTCGCAGCATTGGTGTTGGCGGCCTTCGCCGTCGCTATCTACTTCTATTTCTCACGCGGTTTGATAAACACGATCGATGCGTCGCTGAGAAATCACGCGGAGCGAATCGCTCAGGCGGTGGGTCACCCGTCGACTATCGACGAGCCCGGAAACCCGGGGGGACTCATTCTAGCGCCCCAGTTCGTATCGGTGCTTAACCGAGATGGCCAGGTCACCGATCAGATCACCGACGCCGAAGGTCACGAGGTCCCGGTAATCAAATTAGCCCTCGAACGCGCTACGACGGAATGGAAGCCTCAGTTCGACGAGGCATCGCTTTCACCCACCGAGCACGTCCGCATCATCACCTGGCCCGCGCGCGATGAAGAGGGCGAAACGTTTTTCGTCGTAGTCGGTCAATCACTCAGAGACATTCAGCCCGTCGAGAAACAATTGGTGTTTCTGCTAGTGGTCGCAAATCCGCTTGCACTTCTACTGGCAAGCCTCGGCGGTCTCTGGCTCGCCAATAAAGCGCTGAGTCCGGTCGATCGACTGACGCGCGCCGCAGAGCGCATTGGTCGCGGAAACTTGAGTGAACGTGTCGAGGAGCATCGCTCTCAAGACGAAATCGGCAGATTGGCCGCGACTTTCAACCAGATGATTGGCCGTCTCGAACAAGCTTTCGAACGCGAACGCCGCTTTACGGCAGATGCTTCGCACGAGTTGAAGACGCCTCTGGCGGTTCTTCGCGGCGATATCGAAGTGGCCCTGCGACGGGAGCGCACACCCGATGAGTATCGACGGGTACTTCAGTCCAGCCTGGAAGAAATCGCGCGGCTCACCAAGCTGACGGAAGACCTGTTGACGCTCGCGCGATCGGACGCCGGCGAGTCGGTACTCGATCTGGAGCAGGTGCAACTCGACCAGCTCGCATCCGACGCGAGACTGTTCATCGCGCCGCTGGCCGAGTCGGCAGGCGTCGCATTGACCTATGATGCGCCGACATCACCGATTGTAATCGAAGGTGACCAGAAACGGCTCAAACAACTGCTGGTGAACCTGATGGATAATGCGATCAAGTATACGCCGGCTGGAGGCAACGCCAGACTTTCTCTTTCAGTGAAGAACTCAAGCGCGGTGATTGAAGTGTCCGACAGTGGCCGAGGTATCCCTGGTTCATCCCTCCCGCACATCTTCGAGAGATTCTATCGGCAGACCGATCCTCGAGACTCACGAGTGTCCGGATTCGGGTTGGGTTTAGCGATCTCAAAATGGATTGTCGATGCGCACGGAGGCTCGATTGAGGCCGATAGCACCGAAGGCCGCGGTTCAACGTTCACAGTTCACCTGCCGCTCGCTCGAGCAGACTCTTAAGATGCCGCCGTTTCGTGACCAAATTCAGATTCGACACTCGCCGCACCGGCATGCCAGAATCAATAGTCGAGGTTGTTGTAGGATTTCATGAAGCGAGTCAGGTTGTTATCCGCCGGTAAGGCTGCCGCTCTTGCACTGTTTATCGCCATCGCGGTCGCGCTGGTGGTGTACCTCTTCTTTCGAACAAGGCACGCCCAACCGGAACAGACCCGACCGAAGCTTCAAGGAAAAGTTGTCGCGGTCTTCACCAACACTCATTATTCCCACGAAGTCAGCGGCCAGGTGCGGTTCAACATCACGGCGGGAACCGACAGAACTTACGAGGATGGCACTCACGAGCTTGAGCAGGTCAAGCTTGAATCCTACGGCTCGGCCGGCGAACGGCACGACGTCGTAACCTGCGATCGCGCGAAGGTGAGCGATCCCGCCGATCTCAGTAAACTCGATGCGGAATTCATCTCAAATGTCGTCGTGCAAACCTCGGACGGGCTAACTCTCAAAACCAGTTACTTGCACTATGATCAAACGAAAAACACCGTCGATACGAAGGAGCCTGTCGAGTTCGAAGGCCGCAATTATTCCGGGAAGGCCACAGGCATGGTCATCGAGGCCGCGACCGAGCGAGCGAGTCTGCTGAATGACGTCGACGTAACCATAAAACCTGAAAGCGAAGCTGACCGGGACAAGAGAGCTCGCGGCGCCACGGAAAGCGCCCAGCAGCGCGAAGAAACACCTGAGCAGAGAAATGCGCGGCGGGCTCGCAAACTAGCGCGCAAAGAAAAACGCAGACGCGCCGCTGAACTGGCTCAGGTGGAACCAGAAGGCAGAAGGCAGAAGGCAGAAGGCAGAAGGCAACGGGCAGAGGTCAATGGTCAGAGGTCAGAAGTCAGAGGTCAGATGCAACCGGCGGTGAACAAGCCGACAAGAATAAGAAGCGAGTCTGCCCTACTCGAAAAAAAGGAGCATCGAGTGACCTTTGACGGCAACGCGGTCGTGACGCAGGGGGCTGATGAGTTCCGCGCGGCGCGAATGGTCAGCTTCGCGGACGCTTCCAATCATATCGAGCGCATCGAGGCGCGCGGCGGCGCCTATCTGAAACAATCGGACAAAGCGGAGATCAAATCTCCCGATATGGATTTCTTCTTCGCCGAGTCACACCAACTCGCGCGGGCGGTAGCGATGGGAGGCGCCTCGACGCGTTCGCTGGGACCCGAACCGATCAGAGAAGCTAGAGCCGACACGATCGAAGCAACCTTTGTTCAAGGCCCGCAGGCAAATGTTGTCGACGCGATCACCGCTCACGGAAGCGCCGCATTGAAGATTCACGCACCTCCTCCGGCTAGCAACTCCGATAACCCCACCGCGCGCGAGCTTGCCGCCGACACGGTGACGATGCAGTTCTTTCCGGATGGAAAAAACATCAAGCACGCTGAAGCAGCCGGTAAAGCAGTTATGACTATTACGCCGGTTCGAGCCGAACAACGCGCCGACAAAAAGACAATTCACGCTCCCAGAATGGACGCCCTGTTTTTTGAAGAAGCCAACCGAGTAAAGACGTTTAGCGCCACCGATGGCGTGAGGGTTGAAATCGAAGCGACGATTCCGGACGATCACCCGTCGCGAGTAACGACCAGCAAATCGGCGCGCGCGGAGTTTCTAAAGGACTCGCAGGATATTGACCGCCTGTCGCAGGAAGGCAACTTCAAGTACGTCGAGGGCGAGCAAAATGCTCTTGCAGAAAGCGCGGTTTACGACGGCCAGAAAGAGATTCTCAATCTAAGAGGCAAGCGTCCGATGGCATGGGATGCGAAATCGCGAACCCAAGCCGATGAGATCGATTACGACCGCCGCCATGATGAGAGCCATGCGAGAGGCGATGTTCGCACCACTTACTACAGCCGCGAAACAACCAACGATTCGACGCCGTTCAAAAACGCCAAATCGCCGGTGTTCATAACTGCCGAACGCGCCGATGCCCAGAACAAGGCCGGCATCGCGATCTATACGATCAATGCCCGCGGCTGGCAAGACGATAACTTTATCAAGGCTGACAGAATCGAGCTCTATCAGGATGACAAGCGCATGGTCGCAATCGGCAATGTGGAGAGCGCTCTCTATCAGGCAAAACAAGAGACATCGCCTGGAAAGCGGGAGGTCGTTCCGGGTTTTGCGACAGCCGACAGGATGAGCTACTCGGACACAGAGCGAAAGATCCGTTATGAAGGCGGCGTGAAGTCCCGGCAAGGCACCGACCGCCTCGAAGCATCATCCGTCGATGTGTTTCTGATGCAGGAAACAAACGAGGTCGATCACCTGAACGCCGACGGCAACGTCGTGCTTACGCAACCGGGACGCCGGGGCGTCGGTGACAAGCTTGCGTACACGTCCGAAGATGGCCGCGCAGTTTTGACTGGAAAATCTGCCCGTGTAGACGACGTCGAGAAAGGGGCGACCATGGGCTCTCAATTGACGTTCTATAGTCGCGATGATAGGATTTCGGTCGAGAATCAGCAGGGTACGGGCCGTGTCCGATCGACTCATCGTTTGACAAAGAGCAGACAGAATTGAAGCTACAAGATGGCAGAAGAAGTGTCCGTGATCGAAACCCCGACCGGTGAAGCCGAGCCGCAAGCACCACTCCCCTTACAAAAAACAAGCGTTCTTTCCGTAGAGGGCCTGCGGAAATCGTATCGCAAGCGAACGGTCGTCGATAATGTATCGCTCGATATACATCAGGCGGAGATTCTTGGGCTTCTTGGTCCAAACGGGGCGGGCAAGACGACTGTTTTCTACATGATCGTGGGGCTCGAGCGGCCGGATGCCGGTAAGATCTATCTCGATTCAAAAGATATTTCGCGGCTGCCGATGTATCTGCGAGCGCGGGACGGGATTAGTTATTTGCCGCAAGAAGCGTCCGTTTTTCGGAAGCTAACGGTCGAGGAGAACATCCTGTTAGTGCTTCAAACCCTGCCGCTCACAAAAGCCGAACGGGATCACCGTCTCGAGGTGCTGCTCAGCGAACTCGACATCGCTTATGTGCGTCATACTAAAGCCTATCAGCTCTCGGGTGGTGAGCGCCGAAGGACGGAGATTGCGCGTTGTCTGGTGATTGAGCCTAGATTCATCCTGCTTGATGAGCCGTTCGCCGGAATTGATCCGATCGCGGTGATTGACATACAGCGGATCTTGCAAAAATTGCGCGAGCGTGGAATCGGTGTGTTGATAACAGATCACAATGTGCGCGAGACTCTGGCGATTACAGACAGAGCGTATATAATTAATGACGGCAAGATTTTCCGCGCGGGAACTCCCGATGAGCTAACTCGGGACGAAGACGTGAAGCGGGTATACTTAGGGGAGAATTTTAGAATGTAGTCATTTCTCATTGGTCATTAGTCATCGGTCATCAAAGGCAACTTTGGAAAACATTGACCAATGACAAATGACCAATGACAAATGACCAATAAGTTATGTCGGTCAAGCCACATCTGAGCACAAGCCTTTCGCAGCGGCTGGTCCTAACGCCACAGATGCGTCAGAGGATCGAGCTTCTGGCGATGACCAAGCTCGAACTTGCGGACATGGTTCAGACCGAGCTATCGGCTAATCCTGTGCTCGACGAAGTGGCGCCCGGCGAAGGCGTTGATGACAACTCACCGCTCGCTGACGAACTCGCGGCGGTCGACGCGACCACAGCCGACATCACCAGCCCGGGTGAAACTACCCCCCAGCAGCAATCTACACAGGAAGCCGGACTGAGCGAGAATTTGTCATCTATCGAAGCGCCCAGCCTCATAACCAGCACGCCTGAATCCGGACCGGTTGACGGCGAGGCCGAGCCCGAACGCGAGCGAGATCCGTTTGAAGAAGTCGACTTCGGTTCGACGTTTGAAGAGTACCTCGATCCCGGGTACAAGACCCACGAATACGAAGCAAAGGACGATGTCTCGTTTGAGAATATGCTCACGCGGCGAGACTCGCTTTGTGAGCAGCTTATCTGGCAACTGCATCTGACCGAATGCTCGGATGACGTGAGAACGGCTGGCGAGGCAATCATCGGCAATCTCGACGAGAATACGGGCTTTTTGGATGCAACCGCCGAAGAGATCGCCGCGATGGGTCCCTGGCCGGTCGAGACGGTCGAACAGGCGGCCGCACTGGTGCAGCGGTTGGATCCGGTTGGATGCGCTGCCCGCGACGTGCGCGAATCGCTGCTGGTTCAGCTCGACTACTTTGGTTTTGGGGACCGGCTTGCGGCACAAATGGTGCGCGATCACCTCGAGAGTCTGCAGACCCATAAACTGCCTGATCTGGCAAAGATACTTGGCGTCCCGCTCGAGCAAGTAATCGAGGAGATGGAGATTATCAAGAAGCTGGACCCAAAGCCGGGCCGCAAGTATTCGTCAGAGGAAGCCCAACCTGTGGTTCCTGAGGTGACGATCGAGAAAGTCGGCGATGACTATATGATCCGCTTCGAAGACGACGGTCTGCCGCATCTGCGCATCAACCGGACGTATAGACAGATGATGGAGTCCAAGGATTCATCGAAAGAGACACGAGACTACATCAAGGAGCGGTTCCGGTCGGCGGTCGATCTGTTGAAAAACATCGAGCACCGCCGGCAGACAATTTATCGAGTCTGTCATTCTATTGTAGACCGCCAGCGCGAGTTCCTTGATCACGGCATTGAACACCTGAGGCCAATGATGCTGAAGGACATCGCCGAAGACATCGGCATGCACCTGAGCACCGTCTCGCGCGTGGTGAATCGCAAATACGTGAACACGCCGCAGGGAGTCTACGAATTACGCCGGTTCTTTACCGAGGGAATGAGAAGCGATACCGGCGAGGATGTTTCGACGCGCGTGCTCAAGCTGAAGATCAAGAAGATGATCGAGGCAGAAGATCCCCACCACCCCATTACTGATGATGAAGTGGCCAAGCGTTTGGCCAGGGACGGCGTCAAAATGAGCCGTCGCACCGTCGCAAAGTATCGCGATCAAATGCGCATCCCGGGCTCTCGAGAGCGTCGTGCCATCGTCTAGCTTGAATCTGTCCGATCGACGGTTCGGATTCTTAAATGACTCTCAAATCAACTTTCGCCTATCCCCCCGCAATCCAAGAAACGGAGAATAGATAGATGGAATTCGAGTTCACCGGCCGCCACATTGACATAACCCCGGCAGTAGAGGAACTGGTCCGCAAGGAGCTTGGCAAGCTCGATCGAGTGCTGGATTCGGCGCCGATGAGGGCTCACGTGACGGTTTCCTCAGAGAAGCATCGGAAACGAACAGAGATCGTCGTCTACTGGCGCGACAACGTGTTCACTGCGGTAGGCGAGAACGCCGATCTGACTCAATCGGTTGCGACAGCAGCGATCAAGGTTCAGAAGCAAGGTCTGCGGCTCAAAGAAAAGTTCCAGGCAAAGAAACGCGGCCGCCAACCAGCCGGGAAAGTTGCTCCGGTTCCAGGCGGCACCATCGAAGCGGCTCCGGGCGCACCCCGAATTATTCCTCAGCGCCGGTATCGGGTTAAGCCGATGACACCCGAGGAGGCCGCGATAATCCTGGCCGACTCGGATGATCAGTTCATAGTGTTCCGAGACGCCGAGACCAATCGAGTAGGCGTGTTGTACAGCCGTACGGATGGAAACTTGGGCCTGATCGAACCGTGAAAAGACGGAAGGCAGAAGGCAGAAGGCAGCCTTCACAATCCGACTGGCTTCTGCTTCCTGCCTTCTGCTCTCTGCCTTCTGCTTTCTGCCTTCTGCCTTCTGGTCTTTATGCCTGTTCCGGTCATTATCATTACCGGTGTTTCGGGGTCGGGGATGTCCTCGGCGCTCAAGGACTTTGAAGACCTCGGCTATTTTGCGATTGACAACCTCCCGGCGCAACTGATCCCCACGTTCGTCAAGCTGTGCGATGATTCCAGTGAAATTGATCGGATCGCGTTTGTGGTCGATGTGCGTTCGCGCGAATTTCTAAGCTTGTTCCCGCGGATGCACGAGGAGCTGGAAGAGAGAGGCGTCGATGTCAGGGTGCTCTTTCTTGAGGCGGACGACGAAGTTCTGCTTCGCCGTTACAGCGAAACAAGGCGGCCACACCCCTTGCCCGACCAAAACGTCCGTCAGGCTATCCGTCAGGAGCGGGAGCTGCTCTCCGAGATTCGTGATCTGGCTGACCACGTCATCGACACGTCAGAGCATACGGTACACTCGCTGCGCGACGTGATCAAAGATCACTTTGCCGAACAGGGCGATGCGCACGAGCTGAATGTGACGATATCGTCGTTCGGGTTTCGGCATGGAGCGCCGCGCGGTCTGGATATGATGTTCGATGTGAGGTTTCTTCCAAATCCGCACTTCGTGGCAGAACTCCGTCCGCTCACCGGCCGCGACTCGCCGGTAATCGAGTACTTGCAATCTGAAAGCGAGGTCGAGGATACTATCGCGCGATTTGCCGACTTGCTGGCATACCTGTTACCCAGGTTTCAGCGCGAAGGGAAAAGCTATCTGACGGTTGGGGTCGGGTGTACCGGCGGCCGCCACAGATCGGTCATGGTCGCCGAGTCGATAAACAAGCGTCTGAACGAACTCGGATACAAGTCGAGAGTGGTTCATCGGGACATCCTCAAGGATGAGGATCGATATAAATCAATATAGGGCCTATAGGTCCTATCGGTCCTAGATTCTTTTTTATGATCGGTGCGGTAATAGTAACCCACGGGCAGTTGGCGAATGAGCTGGTCTCGGCGGCAGAGATGATCGTCGGCGAGATAAACCACATCACCGCGGTGTCTATCGGGTGGCACGATGACGTCGACGTCGCACGCGAAGAGATCGAACGCGCAATTCAGCGAGTGGACACCGGGTCCGGCGTGCTGGTGCTCACCGATATGTTCGGAGGAACACCGACCAATATCGCCGCCAGCTTCCTTGGAAGAGCCCCGGTTGAGGTGGTTACCGGCGTGAATCTGCCGATGGTCATAAAGCTGGCAACTCAGGAAGCCGACGAGACTCTGCCCGACCTCGCGCGCCGCGTTCGCGACCAGGGACAGCAACAGATTCACGTCGCGAGCGACATTCTCACGCCAAAGAAGAAGTGATTGGATTGCCGATTTGCGATTTCCGATTTCACATTAAGTGACGATGTAACTCCGAGTGAAAGTGACCGCTGCCAGAAGATAAAGGCTGACGGATGAGCCCAAATGCGGAAATCGGCGATCGGAAATCGGAAATCGGAAATCTCCTTTCGGTCTCCAACCTACGTATTAACTTTCATACCGACGATGGGGTCCTCGGCGCGGTCGACGGAGTTAGTTTTGACATCGCCAAAGGCGAAACACTTGGGTTAGTCGGCGAAAGCGGCTGCGGCAAATCGGTAACCGCCTATTCGATTCTCAAGCTTCTGCCGGCGCCCCCTGCCGAGTACGCCGGCGGCTCGATAAGCTTTCGCGGAGAAGATCTTTTGGGGCTTGACGACAAGGCGATGAGACGTGTGCGTGGCAATATGATCTCGATGATATTTCAGGAGCCGGGGTCATCACTGAATCCGATAATGTCGATCGGCTCGCAGATCACCGAGGCGATCCGCGAACATCGCAGTGCATCTCGACGCGAAGCAAGAGAGATCGCAGTCGATATGTTGCGACGCGTAGGAATACCGTCGCCTGAGGCGCGTTTTGATGAGTACCCGCATCAATTGTCAGGGGGCATGAAACAGAGAGCGATGATCGCAATGGCGCTGGTGTGCCGCCCCGCGCTGCTGATTGCCGATGAGCCGACTACCGCTCTTGATGTAACGATTCAGGCTCAGATACTTGAGCTGCTCAACGAACTTCAGACCGAGCTTGATATGTCGGTGTTGCTGATTACTCACGATCTGGGGGTGGTAGCCGAAACCTGCGATCGAGTAGCGGTGATGTACGCTGGAAAGGTAGTAGAGTCTGCGCCGGTCGAGTCGCTTTTTGAGCGCCCAAGGCACCCTTATACACATGGTCTGTTTCGGTCGTTGCCAACCCTTGGAGAACGGAAGGAACAGCTTCCGGTGATCCCGGGCGCCGTGCCAAGCCCACTGGACTTTCCATCCGGCTGCAGGTTTCGAACGCGCTGCTCGATGGCGCAGGAGATTTGTAAGGAGGAGCCGGCACTCCGGGAGATCGAGCCAAATCATCTGGCGGCTTGTCACTTCGCCGAGGCAGCCGGCGAAAACCGGCCTGGGACGGTGTGATGCGGTTTGATTAGCTCGTTAATTTCTATTTTCCATCTGCGATTTTTCATTATTTTTCATTTTTCATTCTTTATTCTCTTGCCTGCTATTTGTCATTATTTGTTATTTGCCGACGCGTTTAACCGAAGCACCAGTTCTGAAATGACAAATGACAAGTCGAAAATGGAAAATAGAAGAAGCGATCGCGACTCATTACTATTTTGACCCCAGGCGTTCATGAACGACCTTCTGATAGTCGAAAACCTGGTAAAGCACTACCCCATCCGCAAGGGGGTTGTTCCCAGGACAGTCGGTTACGTGCGAGCCGTTGACGGCGTCTCGTTTTCGATTCCCCGTGGAAAGACGCTGGGGCTTGTCGGTGAATCCGGCTGCGGTAAGACTACGACCGGTCGAACAATTCTCCGCTTGATAGAACCCACCTCCGGACGGGTGATCTTCGATGGGCGTGACGTGTTCTCGCTAAGCGAGCGCGAAATGCGCGGTCTTCGTCGCGAGATACAAATTATCTTTCAAGACCCGTACGGTTCACTCAACCCGCGAATGACCGTCGGGGCGATGCTCGAAGAGCCAATCCTGGTTCACGGACTGGATTCTGCAAGCGACAACGATTCGACGACCGCTGAATCTGAAGGCCCGCAGCGCAAAACCCGGATGGTCACCGCTGCGCGCGGGCGCGCGCGTCAGCGGGTCGCCGAGCTTCTCAACCTGGTGGGCCTCAATCCAGAGCACGCAAACCGCTACCCCCACGAATTCTCAGGCGGGCAGCGGCAGCGAATAGGCATTGCACGAGCGCTCGCACTTGAGCCAAAGCTCATCGTCTGCGACGAAGCCGTATCGGCTCTCGACGTTTCGATCCAGGCTCAAATACTAAATCTGCTTCGCGAGCTTCAGCGGCGCTTTGGGCTTACGTACCTGTTCATCGCCCACGACCTGGGAGTGGTCAAACACATCTCCGATCGAATTGCCGTGATGTATTTGGGAGAGATAGTCGAAGAAGCCGATACCGATGCGATCTTCGCCAGTCCAATGCACCCTTACACCCAGGCCTTGTTGTCTTCAATACCGGCGCCGGTGCCGCGAGAAAAGCGAGATCGAGTTCGGATCGAGGGAGATGTGCCGACTCCGATTAATCCTCCGGAGGGATGCCGGTTTCACACTCGATGTCCGATTGCAATCGATGAGTGCAAACTGGCCAAGCCTCCTTTGATAGAAGTAAATGCCGGCCATCGAGTGGCGTGTATACGCACTGATGTATCGATCCAGGCGCAGGCATCCTTGCCCGCTCGCGGATTTGAGAATAAACCGGATGGCGATTAGGAGAAGACTCTCAGGAATCGTTTCGACGGAGATCAGCGTTCGGCGATGATCTCTCGGTTGGGCTCGATCTCCGTTTCGTCGTCTTGCACGCGGGTGAACGCTCCGCTGTTTCTAGTCGAAATGTAATGGCTGCCCGAGTGGTGGTTGTGGTTATAGCGGCTGTCGGCTTTGGTGATCTCTTCCAGGTGAGAGTCAAGCTCGATAAACTGATCGGCGACGTCAATCAATCTCGGGCTGGTGTTGCTGCGAAAACCGGCAAGCTCGACGCGCACGCCCTTGTAGGCAACGGCGTTTATCGCATACGAGAAGTCTTCGTCCCCGGAAACCAGCACCGCGGTGTCATACTTATCCGCGAGCGAAAGCATATCGACGGCGATCTCTACATCGAGATTAGCCTTTTTGGTTCCGTCGGCGTAGGTTTTCAGCTCCTTTTCTACTACTCGATAACCATTTCTGCGCATCCAGAGGAGAAACCCCTGTTGGCGTTCGGCCTTTTCGTCGACTCCGGTGTAAAAGAACGCGCGCAGAAGCGGAGCATCACCCCTCAAAAAATTCAAAAACTTGGCGTAGTCAATCTCGACGCCAACCGACCTTGCCGCATGAAAGAGATTATTTCCATCAATAAAAATCGTTATCTTTCCTCGCATATATCCTCATTGATCGATTCCGCAGATATAGAATTAAATACATTGAATGTCTAACATACGGCCAGATGCGTTGCAAGCCAGCGGTCAACGGAGCGTAGAGTTGACAGCCCCCGCGAGCCACAGGGACAATAAAAAAGGTGATCGTAAATCATACGCGTGTTTTCAAGCAGTTTACCGTTTATCGACTGAGCATGATCAAACAAGCAATCTTAGCCTGCGGCCTCCTTCTTGTGTCTTCGCTGGCGGTCGAAGCGGCATCAACCGACACGATCGTGACGATGCCGTTTGAGAATCTTTCCGGGCGAACCGAGTACAACTGGGTGGGCGAGAGCTTTGCCGCGGCGCTTGCCGATTTGTTCGACAAACCGGGGTTGGTCGCAATCCGACCTGACGAGCGCAATGTCGCCTATAAACAGGAAGGCCTGCCGCCTACGGCAATTCTCACTCGCGCTACGATGATCAAGATAGCCGAGCGAGCCGGAGCCAGCCTCGTGGTAATGGGCACTTATCGTATCGCCGGCGAAGGACGCGAAAGCACTATAGCAATCACCGGGCGTGTGGTTGATATCCGGGAAGGGCGGCTTGTCGGAAAGGAGTACAACCGCGGCGGTCCGCTGGTTGACCTGCAGAAGCTGCAGGGTGATCTCGCCTATGAGATTCTCTATCAGCACAACCAGGCGCTGCCGTTTTCGCGAGACCAGATTACTACTGATGCTACGATCGCTCCCATCGGCGCGTTTGAGAACTTCATAAAAGGCACATTGACCCGCGACCGCGACGCTCGCATCGGCTTTTTGGATCGCGCGATCAAAGAGTATGCCGAGAAGACCAAACTTCAGTATATCGCTGCGATTTTCGAGCTCGGCCGAATTCGCTTCGAGGCTGCCGAGTACAAGGAGGCTCTCGAACAGCTTGTGCTGGTGGATGGGAAGAATCCTCGCTACGACGAGGCGCAGTTCTACGTCGGTGTAGCGCAGGATGCTCTCGGTCAAACTGAAGCGGCGCTTGGGACGTTGAAGAACCTTGCGGCCAGGCTCCCGCTGTTCGAGGTGTACAACAACATTGGCGTGCTGCTGATAAAGAAAAAGCAACACAAGGATGCTATCGATCATTTGAAACCCGCGGCGGAAGCTGCGCCGCGCGACACCGACACATTGTTCAATCTGGGTTACGCATATTGGCTTGCGCAGGACAACGCTAATGCGGCCGCAACGCTCAAGATTGAGACCAGGCTGCGAGCCTCGGACGGCGAGGCGTTTTACCTTTTGAGCAAGGCGCTGGCGGCGGCAAACGATCAGCCGGGCGCTACGGTGGCTTCCGACCAGGCGAAGAAGCTGCTTCCGACCTTTGCGCAATGGGAAACAAAAGGTATGCCCCCGCTTGCGCGGGTAAAGTCGAGTTTCAGTAAGATCAACTACTACCGCTACAAGCGAGAACAGGATGAGCGACTGAACACCCAGACCCAGATCAGCAGCCAGCCGCCGCAGGTCGAGCAGTTGTTTGAGACCGCCCGTAGTGCTTTTAACGCAGGGCGGAATGCTGATGCTCTGACCGCCCTGGGAAAGCTGTTGCAGGCTTCCCCTCAGAACTACGACGCACACTTGTTGATAGGGCGGGTATACGAACGGCAGGGAGATTTCGATCGAGCGACAAATGCTCTCAAGGCGGCGGTTTTTTGGAATCCAAAGCTCGGCCCTGCCCACGTTCTGCTCGGTAGAATTGCTGTTTTGAAAAACGACTGCGCATCTGCTCAGGCATCGGCAGACAAAGCGCTTCAAGTAGATGCCAACGATCAGGACGCCCAGGCATTGAGACGCCTCATCGATCAGAAGTGCAAACCTGCTACTTGAGGTTTTGGGGTCAGGCGTGCATCAAATTTGCAATTTCGCGACGGAAGATAGATCACCGATTTGCTATTGCAGGCCTGATCCCGACTGGATATCACTCACGGAGGACCTTGGATGTCGCAGTCCATCGATTCAATTCTGAATGAGCGTAGAGTTTTTCAACCTTCCACCGAGTTCAGCCAGGATGCACACATAAAAGACCTCGAACATTACCAGCGGCTCTATCGTGAAGCCGAAGAGGATCCGGAGCGGTTTTGGGGTGAAATCGCCGGCCAGCTTCACTGGTTTCGCAAATGGGACCGGGTCCTTGAGTGGGACTCGCCCTGGGCAAAGTGGTTCATCGGCGGCCAGATCAATATCTCTTACAACTGTCTCGACCGTCACGTTGCGACCTGGCGAAGAAACAAGGCCGCAATCATATGGGAAGGCGAGCCCGGCGAAGTCCGCACCCTTACCTATCAACAACTGCTCACCGAGGTTAAGAAGTTTGCAAACGTGCTGAAGTCACTCGGTATTCAGAAAGGCGACACAGTTGCCCTCTACATGGGCATGACTCCCGAATTGCCAATTGCGATGCTCGCCTGTGCGCGAATCGGCGCGGCGCACTCGGTGGTGTTTGGAGGCTTTTCGGCGAACGCACTTGTGGATCGCATAAACGACGCGCAGTGCAAAGCGGTCATCACACAGGACGGCTCTTACCGTCGTGGCGCGGAGGTCCCTCTGAAGTCGACCGTCGACGAAGCGTTGCCTGGTTGTCCATCGGTCAAAACAGTGATCGTCTACAAGCGCACCGGCTCGGAAACTAAAATGGAATGGGGGCGCGATCACTGGTGGCACGAGCTTATGCTCGACGCGTCGGACCAGTGCGAAGCAGAACGGCTCGACTCCGAGCATCCGCTGTACATCCTCTACACATCGGGCA
>DASRIZ010000348.1:0-3996 GCA_035649735.1 Blastocatellia bacterium
CCAACCGTATCCGTCTCACCACAAGGATCAAGCTGGGTTCTATGCTTTTTTTTGAATTTTCCACCCACCATTCAGGAGCTGGACCGTCGCGCACGCCGGTCCACCATCTCCGGCGGTCCCAGAGATACGCGCCTCCAGTAAGACGTTAGATTTTGACAACGCCTCTTCGATCAGCTCCCAAGTTATACCCGAAAGCAGTATCTTAGCGCGCCTCGACCAACAGGAATCCGATTGCCCAGCATATGTTCCTGAGTTGATGTAGATAAATCTGCCGGCTGGAGGACCTTGCACAAACGGGCCGCGAAAGTTCGGCCTGCCGCCAGTCCGTTCGTTTACGATGTTCACTGTGAAGTCAAAAGAAGTGTTTTCTCCGGAATCGGAAGAAGGCGGAACTAGATCGTCTTTGCCTTGCTGCAAACAAAACGGCACGCCAGCCGGAGGTTTAATCAGCGTGATACGCAATGGGAGCAAACGAGTCATCTTTATTTTCTCCTTCTTCTGAATGAGGCCTTCAAATTCCGAGAAAAAGGCCTCCGCGTCTTGAAAGTCCTGTGATTTCCTGACTACGGTCTCGTCGGGAAGCGCGAAGCTAAGATCTGAAAGGCGCCGATCGCCAGTCGCCTTTGCAAAGCGCTACGGGGAATACTAACCGCCATCCTTTCGCCCGTCACGCCTGGCGCCTCGCCGCCGAAACTCACGTCAACGAACATTCCGCGTCTCAATACCTCTCCGTGGATTGACCATCCGAACGGTAGGGAGCATCATAACTTCGTTTATTCATCGTGGATGGCGGGCAGCGGTGTTTTTCACGCGACAATTCTGCATTTACTCGGCTTCGACCACACGCGGCTTATTATCGCTACGGTGGGCGTGGCTTGCGCCTGACCGGCTTTCACGTCAACGTCGTCAACGGCTTTTTAGCCTGAAAGGAGATTCATATGTCATCTCACCCGTCACGACGCGAGTTCCTGCAGTCATCGACACTGGCCACAGCGGCTTTTATCTCAAGCAAAGCAGGCGGCGCGCCAGTCGTCCCAGTTATTATCGATACTCACTTGCATTGCTTTGCGGGCGTGGACGACGCGCGCTTTCCTTACCATCCACGCGCGCCATACCGTCCGCCTGCCGCGGCCACGCCGGAGCGTCTGTTGAAATGCATGGACGGCGCAGGCGTCAATCATGCCATCGTCGTGCATCCGGAGCCGTATCAGGACGATCACCGCTACCTCGAGCATTGCCTGCAAGTCGGCAAAGGCCGTTTGAAAGGAACCTGTCTGGTCTTTGCCGATCAGCCAGTGTCAGTCAATCAACTGGATGGCCTGGCGAAGCGCGGCGATATCGTGGCGGCACGGATTCACGCCTACGCGCCTGACCGGTTGCCGCCTTTCGGCAAGCCTGAACTGCGCGCGTTGTGGAAGAAGGCGAGCGATCTGGGGATGGCCGTGCAACTTCATTTCGAGCCGCGCTATGCGCCGGGTTTCGAGCCTTACATCCGCGAGTTTGCGAAGACCAAAGTGATCATTGACCACCTCGGGCGACCGTTTCAGGGGACGCCCGAAGAGCATGCGGTCGTTGTGCGCTGGTCGCGCTTCTCCAACACGGTGATGAAAATCGCCTCTTTGCCGCAACCGACCGAATACCCACACCGCGATCCCGGGCCGATCATCAAACAGTTGTGCGACGCATACGGCGCCGACCGGATGATTTACGGCGGGGGCTTTGGCCCGACGGCCACGCCAGAAACCTACCGCGCCGAGCGCGAACGTGTACAGTCATATTTATCGCACTTGAAACCGGAAGAACAGGCTAAGGTCCTGGGTCAAACCGCCGTCAGACTCTTCGGTTTTTCAGACGGTTAGTTCCCTGCATCTAGTGTTACTTATTTAATGACAATAAAATATGCTGGCAAAATTCATTTGTTTCGTGTTTCTCGCGCAAATACTAATATGTTTCCCCGATCTGTTTCTGCTCTTCGCGTTTACCTCCATATCGCCAATAAGAGCGCAGCAGAACAATGCGGACGTTCGCAGTCTTCCGCCAAAAGGTATCGAAGTCTCAGCCGCCGATCGCGCCGAACTCGAAGCTGGCCTCGCCGAACTCGGCAAAGAGATCGAAGAGGCGCGTGTTGAATTGAAAAGCAAGCCTGCATTGCTCGATCTGGCGCCTGACGTTCAAATCTTTCACAACGCCGTCCGTTACGCTCTCGCTTACAACGAATTCTTCAAGCCAGAAGAGGTAACGATCGCCAAATCACAGATCAAGCAAGGTCTTGAACGAGCGCGCGCGTTGCGCGAAGGAAAGGCGCCGTGGACGACGCAGACCGGCCTCGTGGTTCGCGGCTACGTTTCTGACATTGACGGATCAGTTCAACCGTACGGGCTAGTGGTTCCCGCGAGTTATCAACAAAGCCTGCCCTTTCAATATCGTTTGGACGTCTGGTTCCACGGACGCAACGAGACGCTGAGCGAAGTCAACTTCATCAACGACCGGAAGAAGAATCCCGGACAATTCGCTCCGCCGAACGCGTTCGTGCTGCACCCATACGGCCGATACTGCAACGCGAACAAATTCGCCGGTGAGGCGGATCTATTCGAAGCTCTCGATCACGTCCGCCGCCATTATCCGATTGATGAAAACCGTGTCAGCATTCGCGGGTTTTCGATGGGCGGCGCGGCCACCTGGCACATCGCCGCGCATCACGCCGGGATGTGGGCGGCTGCAGCGCCTGGCGCAGGCTTCGCCGAAACGCCTGATTACCTTAAGCTCAATCGCGACGACGCGCCCTGGTACGAACAAAAGCTCTGGCATTTGTACAACGCCACCGATTACGCTGCGAACCTCGTCAACCTACCTACCGTCGCTTACAGCGGCGAGTTAGACCGTCAGAAACAGGCTGCGGACGCCATGGCTCGCGAACTGAAGCTCGAGGGCGTCGAACTCACCCACATCATCGGACCGAAAACCGAACACAAATACCATCCCGATTCGATCAAGGAGATCGACCGCCGGATTGACAGTATCGTCGCGCGCGGACGCGACCCGCTGCCACACAAGGTGAAGTTCACAACCTGGACGTTGCGGTATAACAAGATGTTCTGGGTGAGGATTGACGCGCTCGGCGAGCACTGGGAGCGCGTCCGTGTTGATGCAGAAATTACCGATTCTTCGACCGTGCGAGTCAAAACGCGGAATGTAACGGCGTTGTCTCTGGAGATGCCTTCTGGAATGTGTCCGCTCGACAATACGCGCAAGCCGGTGGTCATCCTCGACGATCAGAGAGTCGAAGCTACGCCGGTTTCGTCCGACCGTTCGTGGACGGCGCATTTCCACATGAATGGCAACCGCTGGTCGTTAGTTGAAACAGTTGACGACGGCGCATTAGCCAAACGCCACGGCATGCAGGGTCCGATCGACGACGCGTTTATGAGCAGCTTTGTGATGGTTCGCCCAACGGGCAAGGCGATGAACGAGAAGATCGGCGCCTGGGTCATGTCCGAACAAGCGCGCGCTGTCGAACAATGGCGTTCCATTTTTCGCGGCGAGCCGAGAGTGAAAGACGGCACGGAGATCACCAGCGAGGACATCGCGCGAAGCAATCTGATTTTGTGGGGCGATCCGGCGAGCAACAAGATCATCGCGAAGGTCATTGATCTTTTGCCGATCCGTTGGGACGCGCAAAGCGTGAAGGTCGGTGATCAAATCTTTGCGGCGAATCAACACGCGCCGATCTTGATCTATCCGAACCCGCTCAACCCGAAACGTTACGTCGTGATCAATAGCGGGTTTACCTTCCGCGAGTCTCATCATTCGAGTAACGCGCGCCAGACGCCGAAACTGCCAGATTGGGCGGTGATTGATCTGAGTACGCCCGCTTCCACGCGTGCGCCGGGCCGTATCGCAGCCGCTGGATTTTTCGGTGAGAGATGGGAGTTGAAAGAAAACAGAGGCCAAATAAGATGAAAGCCTCTGACGAGTGCGCTGACATCCCGCTGTTCG
>DASRIZ010000349.1:0-4579 GCA_035649735.1 Blastocatellia bacterium
ACACCTTACTCCGGCGGTTGGCACGGACTTCACCCTCATTCGGTTTCCTCTCGACCAAAGCCATATATATCGGGGCGGGGTCAGGCCTGCGCTTACCGACTGACTCGGCCTTATTTCCCGACGTCGAAGTCACCCGCTGTGAATCTCGTTGCCGTTTTGGTGCCGCCACCCGCGTCTCCTGTGATTGTGATTTCTGACTCGCGACCGGAGATTGCAACATTTCTCCGGTAAATTGGTACGGCTGTGAATGCTGCATATGCGCGACAATATTATCAGCATACGCCCCTGCCAGATCGGGCACATCATTCAACACCAGGAGATTTTCAGCGTTATGCTCTTCTGCTGCTTTGGTGAAATTGAACGAGCCGGTAATGAGCGTGGTATTATCGATCATCATCACTTTGTTATGCGCGATTGCGTGCTGATCATCGATCAACGTTTTGATTCCCGAATCGTTGAGAAACGTTGCCACTGTATATTTATCGGTCTGATTGGACTTGTCCACCACTGCGAGCACTTCGACTCCTCGCTTATGGGCGGCAATGAGCGCTTCGGCTATTGGGGCTGAAGTAAAACTATAGGCCTGCACCCAAATGCGATGCTGCGCCCGGTTAATTTCTCGGACAATTGCTTCGGTGCTGCCGCCGTTGGGCGAGAAATAGACGGCGGTGCTCATCGGTTCGAGCGGACCGCGCACGGCGCTACAACCCGTCACCAAACTGATTACGACCATCGTCAGCCAGAAACCGCCACACCCATCATGCGCCTTCCTTCTCATGTTCCACCTCCTCATCCGCCTGGCATCCACGAATAACAGTTAGCTGGTTTCTCCTGACTAGGCAAACGCAAGACAAGGCATCGCGTGCCTAGCAAATTTCTGACACGCCTCTCTGTGCCGGAAACGTTGCGCTTATTCCAGCCTACGGAAGGCGCTGTGCGGAGGCATGGGCTGGGTTAAGGTCGAAGACTATTCCCAAGGCGAGGTTCTGCAACACTAGAAATCGATACGCACTCGGTCCGTAGCAGTTGACCACACCCCAGGTTTCGGACTATGAACACCTGTCCGCCTGCTTACACTCTCAGCGCTAAAGGGGGGTCTCATATGGCAGAAGTAAGTAAAGACAAACTACTCAAGATGTACCGCACCATGCAGACGATCCGCCACTTCGAGGAGCGACTGCGTGATATGTTCAAGGAAGGAAAAGTCCCAGGTTTTGTCCATGTCTCAATCGGTGAGGAAGCGTCAGCAACTGGCGTGTGTGCCGCACTGACTGATACCGATTACATCACCAGCACGCATCGAGGGCACGGCCATCTCCTTGCCAAAGGCGGGAAACTCAAACCGATGATGGCCGAACTCTTTGGCCGTAAGACCGGATACTGCAAGGGCAAAGGCGGATCGATGCACATTGCCGACTTCAGTATCGGTATTCTTGGCGCGAACGGCATCGTTGGCGCGGGCCTACCTATTGCTACCGGCGCCGGGTTAGCAGCAAAAATGAAAAAAAGCGGTCAGGTGGCGGTCTGCTTCTTTGGCGACGGCGCTTCGAACGAAGGCACGTTCCACGAATCCCTCAACATCGCGTCGTCTTGGAAACTCCCGGTCGTCTATGTCTGCGAGAATAACCTCTACGGCGAATTCACTGCTGGCAAAGACGTCACTTCAGTCAAAGACATCGCCGACCGCGCTCGCGGCCATGACATGCCGGGGATCATCGTCAACGGTAATGATGTAGTCGAAGTCTATGAAACAACGTCAGAAGCAGTCGCCCGTGCGCGTCGTGGAGAAGGGCCGACGTTGATTGAATGCAAGACCTATCGCTGGGAAGGACACGTCGTTGGCGAAGAAGCCTTTCTCGGCAAGAAAGCCTATCGCCCGCAGGACGAAATCGCCGAATGGAAAAAACGGTGTCCGCTCGTCTCTTTCGAGAATCGCTACACGGCAAACGGCATGTTCACTAAAGCCGAACTGGACGCTATCAAAGTCGACGTCAAACGCGAGATCGACGAGGCAGTCCAATTCGCAATCGATAGCCCATTGCCGGATCCAGAAGAGGCGATGGAAGATATGTTTTCCGCCGCGTAAACGCGGCTTATGGCATATGGCTCGCTCCCTACGGTCGCTCTATGGCTGATAGCTCGCGCGCTACGCGCACTCTATAGCAGAACTCTTTTGACTATAAGCCATCAGCTATAAAGCGAACGCAGTGAGCGAGCACTAGAGCGAGTGCAAGGAGCGAGCTATAAAGCGTGTTTTGCGCGCGAGTCATTAGCTAAGGGAGAAACATCATGCCTGAAATATCATACATTCGAGCGATCAACGAAGCATTACGGGAAGAGTTACGCCGCGATCCGCTTACGTTTGTGATGGGATTGGACGTTTGGGTTGGTGCCTTCGGCGCGACCAATGGATTGACTGACGAGTTCGGACCCGAGCGTATTCGTAATGCTCCTATTTCTGAAGCCGGATATGCAGGAGCGGGTGTGGGTGCGGCGATGGCCGGAATGCGACCCATCGTGGAAATCGAGTTCGCCAGCTTCTTCTACTGCTGCTGGGATCAAGTGTGTAATCAGGCGGCAAAGCTCCGGTATATGTCTGGCGGGCAAGCAGATATCCCTATCACCTTCCGTACAGCGTATGGCGCGACAGGACAAGCTGCAGCCCAGCATTCCGAAACAGTGTATGCGCAGTTCATGAGTGTACCGGGTCTGAAGATCGTTGCGCCATCGGACCCGTATGACATGAAGGGTTTGTTAAAGAGTGCGATCCGAGACAACAATCCTGTACTCGTCTTCGAGCATATGGGACTCGGTCGTTTACGGGGCCAAGTCCCTGACGAAGATTACGTCGTGCCGATCGGCAAAGGCGCAGTTAAACGTGAAGGGAAAGACATCACCGTTGTCGCGATTGGCGCTATGGTGTCCAAAGCGCTCGCCGCCGCTAAGGCGTTGGAACAAGAAGGCATCTCTATCGAAGTGGTTGATCCACGTACGCTTGTTCCTCTCGACGAAGAGATCATTCTCAACTCCGTAGGAAAAACTCACAAAGTGTTGGTTGTTGATGAAGGGCACTTGCGTGGCGGTGCAGCGGCAGAAATTGCGGCGGTGATCGCAGACAAAGGATTCGACCTGCTCGACGCTCCAATCAAACGTCTAACAACACCGGATGTGCCTATTCCCTTCAGCCCACCAATGGAAAAGTTCGTCCTGCCCGATGACACGAAGATTGTCAAAGCGGTGAAGGAGCTGGTCGGACGGTAGTCAGTAGTCAGCATTCAGTAGCCAGTAGGGGCGCACGGCGTGCGCCCTGCCAAATTCCGACTTTAGACTTTGGACCCCGGACCCTAGACTGAGAGAGAAAAGGGAGAGAGCTGTGGCGGTAGAAGTGACCATGCCGAAGTTCGGTCTCACCATGACCGAAGGAACGATCCAAAAGTGGTTTAAGAACGAAGGTGACGCGATCAAAGCGGGTGAGGCGATCTTCGAAGTAGAGACAGAAAAAGTACTCTACGAAGTGGAGTGTACGGCAACTGGAACTGTAGCGAAGTTGCTGTATCCGGTTGAGGCAGTGGTCGCGGTTGGTCTACCAGTCGCGGTTATTGCCGAAGCCGGGGAGAACGTCGCCGAAGTTGCCGCTCGGTATGGTGGTGGAGGACCAACCACACAGGCCGCAGCAGCTCCGCCGGTTACTGCGGCGCCAAGTGCCACGAATGCCGCACCAGCAGCCGCATCAACCAGCGGCCGGAGAGAAGGTGCGCCTGTTACCCCAGCCGCGCGCAAGCTCGCCCAAGAGAACAATATCGATATCTCACAGATTGTTGGGACTGGTCCCGGAGGCCGCATCACACGTGAAGATGTCGAAAAACTCGTCGCCGATCGAGCGAAAGCTCCAACGCCTGCGCCGGCTCCAGCAGCCGCTGCACCAAGTGCGGCCGCGCCTGCACCCCGGCCAACAGCAGCACCTGCACCAGTTGGGCAAAGCGTGCCGCTCCGCGGCATGCGTAAAGTCATCGCCGAACGCATGCATAAGAGCCTGCAAGGCAGTGCACAGCTCACCATCACTACAGAAGTTGATGTCACACAATTGATCGACCGCCGCCAGGAAGTACAACGTGAGTTTAATGCCACCTACACTGATTTTATCGTCCAAGCGTGTGCGCACGCGTTGAAACAACATCCGCGCATGAATTCAACACTTGACGGCGATACGATTCGTCACCTTGAGCAGATTAGCGTCGGGATCGCTGTAGCACTCGAAGAAGGGCTTATCGTTCCGGTGGTTCCGAATACAGACAAAAAATCACTCAAAGAAATCGCCCAAGAAGCGCGGGCGCTCGCTGAAAAAGCTCGCGCTGGAAAACTGACCTTAGAAGAGGTCTCCGGCGGAACCTTCACCGTATCCAACCTCGGCATGTTTGGCGTCGACGGTTTTACGCCGATTATCAACGCACCGCAGATTGGCATTCTCGGGGTGGGACGCATTGTCGAGAAGCCCGTTATTTATCGCGGCGAGGTCGCCAAGCGGTCGATGATGGTCCTCAGCCTCACTTTTGATCATCGCATCATTGATGGCGCACCG
>DASRIZ010000350.1:0-5278 GCA_035649735.1 Blastocatellia bacterium
CTTTCACCGATGGCGGCAATCAAGGCCGCAACGTCAGTGGCGGCAGAGTGTCTGATGATTCAAGCACGTACGGGTGCTATCAGGCCTGGGTTAGAGGCCGACCTGATCATTGTTGAACGCGATCCAACTGCGGACCTCGAAGCCTTACGCGACGTCCTGTTCGTTCTCAACGACGGCAAGATTGTCATCAATCGACTCCCTCGCTGAATCCGGTGTGGATGTCCGAAGATGTTGTGTAACTGCAAATGGAGCCGACGTCTCGCTGAGGACCCGCGGCGCACGGCTCATTAATGGCGCCATGTCCCAACTGGGCAAAAGAATGGAAAGGCTCCTGGCACGCAGTGGATCTAACTCGGGCGTGCAGCGGAGCGCGCGAGTCCATGTTCGACAATATCCGAGTGCAACGTCGCTCGCCCGCTGACGCCTCGCGACAGCCCGCTTCGCCGTTGAGGTCGCTCTCGGATATTGACACGATTTGAGGAGGGTGGAATGAGACACCTGTTGTTGGTTGCGGTTTGTGCTTCAGCGCTCATTTTTGGTTTTGAGCAGTTGTCCTCAGCACAGACGAAACAAGAAAAGTCCTCACCGGAGCAAAGCAAACTCAAGCCTAAGGTGGAGACTAGCGTGGAAGACGCCACTGGCTTCGAGGTCATCAATTATCCCGGCGCCGTTGAGACTATCGCCAGCGCGATCAACTCACGCGGGGACGTGGTCGGCCAATACCGTATGCCTGACGGGAAGACCCACGGATTTCTCTTCCGTTCTGGCCGCTTTGAATCAATTGACGTGCCCGGCGCGGATTTCACAATGGTGCGAGGGATCAACGACCGGGGCGATATGGTCGGCGCCTTTCGCCAACTAGGTGGGAGGAACAGCGCTTATGTCTTGCGTGCGGGCGCAGTCACAGCGCTTCAGGTACCAAGTGCGCGCCAGTCTTCGGCCTTCCAGATTAATTCTAAGGGCGAGGTCGTGGGGTCGTATGTCGGAGCCGACGGTGTCACTCGCGGGTTCCTGTTCAGGGCAGGAACCTACACCTCCCTCCAATATCCTGCGGCTAAGCTTACCTATGCCACGGGGATCAATGACCAGGGCGAGGTGGTCGGCCGATGGGACTCGGCGGACGGGCATCAGCACGGGTTTCACTGGGTCGCGGGTTTCACAGCTGTAGATGTTCCCGACTCGACCCTCACGTTGCCGGACGCGATCACTGCCAGCGGTGACATCGTCGGGTTGTACGAGGTCGGGGATGGGAAGGGGTATGCGTTTCATCGTCACAAGGGTGTCTTCCGAAGGATCAGTTATCCAGGATCGGTTCGGACCGTTGCGCGGGGGATCAACGCGCAAGGCGATATCGTGGGACGGTTCGTACTGGCGGACAGTAAATCGCAGGGGTACATTCTGCGCTCCCGGCGCTAACCTGCCTGTTGGTCGAGACGCGGTGACTGCGGCCTAACGGGATCGACCGGAGCGCGCGAAGCGGATTCCTCAGGGTTTCTTTCAGTGCCGTTCGCGTGCCCGGTCATCCCAACCGCTAGGCGCGCGTAGCACTTTCGCACGCAGGAGGTAATCATGATCATACTTAAAGTAATGGCCCTATGCTTCGTGACCTGCATGATGCTTGCGTCAGCCGAAGTGAACGCGAAGGACAGAGCCGATCAGCTTCGAGCCATCGAGCGTGCGCGGTTGCGCTCTCTTGTAGATGCAGATATGTCAATCGCTCGTCGCCTGCACGCCGATGACTTCGAGCTGATTAATCCCGTAGGCGGGACGATGTCGAAGGAACAATACTTGAGACGCATTGCGTCTGGAGAATTGGACTATCTCGAGTGGGAACCGGTAGAGATTCGGGTGAAGCTCTACGGCGATTCGGCTGTCATCCGATATCAAGCGCACTTGAGAGTCTCAGTCAAAGGGAGTGCGGGCCGCCCCGTCACGTTCTGGCACACGGATCTTTACGAAAAGCGAAATGGCCAGTGGCAAATTGTCTGGGCGCATGCCACTGAGGTTCAGCAGCGATGAGGTGCCTTGCGGGAGCGCACCTAACAACGACATCGC
This sequence comes from Blastocatellia bacterium, assembly GCA_035649735.1. GTDB lineage: Bacteria > Acidobacteriota > Blastocatellia > UBA7656 > UBA7656 > Onstottus_A. The sequence continues at coordinate 2,056 of DASRIZ010000350.1, forward strand.
TTGACTGCTCTGTGATAGAGTCTTACGGGATTTGAGCACGAAGCTGCTGTTTTCGGCTATGCATCTAGCCGCTAACACTCGTCTCGGTCGCTACGAAATCCGCTCGAAGATAGGCGAGGGCGGAATGGGTGAGGTCTACCTGGCGGAGGACACTGACCTTCATCGCCAAGTTGCTTTAAAGGTTTTGCCCGCCGATGTTGTCACCAATAACGATCGGATGCGTAGATTCAAACAGGAAGCAACAGCAGCGGCGGCCCTAAACCATCCGAACATCGCACACATTTACGAGATTGGCGAAAGCGATGGCACGCATTTCATCGCAATGGAATTCGTCGACGGCGTCACGCTGCGCGAGAAAATCCATCGCGAGCCAACGGATCTCAAAAAGCTGCTGCGACATTTGCAGCACGTCGCTGATGGATTGGCCAAAGCTCACGCGGCCGGAATTGTTCACCGGGACTTGAAGCCTGACAACATCATGGTGACCCGCGACGGGCATGTGAAGATTCTCGACTTTGGACTCGCGAAGTTGATTGAGCCAGAGCAAACCTCTCGAGTATCAGAGGGTTTAAGTCAACTTGCCACTGCAGCAATGCAGCCACACTCCACACCGGGCGCAGTCATGGGCACGGTCGGTTACATGTCGCCCGAACAGGCACAAGGCCGAGTAGCCGAAATCGATCATCGGTCGGATATTTTTTCTTTCGGCTGCATCCTTTACGAAGTCATTACTCACCACAAGCCGTTTGAGGGAAAGGATCCGATCGAATCTCTCAACAAAATCATCCGCGAGCAACCGCCGCCGATCACAAACTTTGATCTTGATGTGCCGTACGATCTGCAACGGGTTGTGCGTCGGTGTCTCGCAAAAGATCCGGAAGAGAGATATCAGACGATCAAGGATGTGTCGATTGAGTTGAAAGAGGTGCGGCGCGAGTTGCAGTCGGGCGCCAGAACAGACACAACAGTTCCAGTGTCGAGTGCAGCTTCCAGTCAACCAATCAGTGACTCTGATCCTTCAGGCGGGGCAGCCGCATCAACCAGTCTTCCATCTGCCGCGCCTTCAACTCAAGTATCGAACGCCGAGTACATAATCAGCGGAATCAAACAGCATCGGGTTGCGGCTGGAATCGTCGGGGGTGTGCTCGTTTTGGTGATTGCGGCGATAGGAATCGGGCTTTACAAATTCATCGGCGGGAAGAAATCTGCTTCACTGCCCATGCTTAAGACTCAGCGGCTGACGACTTCGGGCAACGCATCGGACGCGGCCATCTCGCCTGACGGGAAATACGTTGCGCACGTCAAGAGTGATGCTGGCCAGCAGAGCCTCTGGCTGCGGCAGGTGATGACCACGAGCGACACGCAGATCGTCCCGCCCTCAACACAGAACTATGACGGAATCACTTTCTCGAAAGACGGTAACTACATCTATTACGCTCTGGGCGAGCTTAACAACTCGACGCGCACGCTCTATCAGGTGGGGACGCTCGGCGGCGCCTCGCGGAAAATAATCGAAAACGTCGCCTCTCCCATCACCCTTTCACCCGACGGTACGCGCCTGGCGTTCATAAGCCGCGATGTAGCGGACAGAGAGACCGCGCTGGTCGTGGCGAACGCCGACGGGACGGGCGAGAGGCAGATAGCCGTGCGGAAGAGGCGCGGCAGTTTCAGCAAGGGCGGTCCGTCCTGGTCGCCTGACGGGAAGCTGATCGCGTCGGGCGTTATTAATTCTGAAGTGGCCGGCGGGACGACGGTAATCGGCGTGGAGGTCGAGAGCGGGGCGGAGAGGCAAATCACTTCTCAGAAGTGGTGCGCGAACTGCGTGGGTCAAGTCGCCTGGCTTGCGGATGGAAGCGGTCTCCTCTTACTTGTGCTCGACCCGGGACCGCGTTCGAAACAACTCTGGCATATCTCTTACCCCGACGGCGAGGCGCGTAAGGTCACCAACGACGACCTGAATAACTATAACCATGTGAGCCTGACCGCGGATTCCAGCGTGCTGGTCACAGTCCAGACCGAAATCGCAGCCGGGGTGTGGGTCGCGCCGGAAGGAGACGCAAGCCGTGTTAGGCAGATCTCTTCGGGCAGGTATGACGGGCAGCTTGGCGTCGCATGGATGCCCGGTGGCAAAATAATTTACACCTCGCGAGAGAGCGGATTGACGGACATCTGGAGTATGGGCCAGGACGGAAAGGATCAGAAGCAGTTGACGGCCCACGCGGCCACTAATATGGACCCGTGGGCGACGCCCGACGGTCGCTACATCATCTTCTCGTCCACGCGAAAAAGCGCCTCAAGAAACCTAAGGAGCATCTGGCGGATAGACACGGACGGCGGCAATCTCAAACAAGTGAGCGGAGGTCAGGGGGGCCGCTTTCCGCAATCTTCGCCAGACGGCCGCTGGGTAGTTTTCCGTTCCGCGAGGGACGGCCCATCTACGGTTTGGAAGGTCTCGATCGACGGCGGAGAGCCCGTGCCGTTAACCGATAAATGGACATCAAATCCGACCGTCTCGCCCGACGGCAGCCTCGTCGCCTGCTGGTACGGCGACGATCAATCGAACACGCCCACCAAGGTCGCCATCATCCCTTTCACGGGCGGCGACCCCGTCAAAGTGCTCGACCTCCCGCGGCCCAGCTTCACCAGCGCCGCGGGCCTGCGTTGGACGCCGGACGGGCGCGCCCTGACTTACATAGACACGATTAACGGCGTCTCTAACATCTGGTCGCTGCCGCTGGACGGCGGCAAGCCTGTACAGTTGACCGACTTCAAGACCGACCAAATCTTCTGGTATGACTTCTCACGCGACGGCAAACTTGCGCTCTCACGCGGCACGCAGACGAGTGACGTGATCCTGATTAGAGACTTCCGCTGAGACGTGATGACGATCGAGGCAGGCACAAAACTGGGCCGTTATGAAATCCGCTCGAAGGTTGGCGAGGGCGGAATGGGAGAAGTCTATCAAGGTCGCGATACTCAATTAGGTCGCGACGTTGCGGTGAAGGTTTTGCCGACGACTGTTTCTACCGATGCCGATCGCTTGCGCAGGTTCGAACAAGAAGCCTGCGCGGCGAGCGCACTCAACCACCCAAACATACTCGTGGTTCACGACATCGGCGCTCATGATGGGACGACCTACGTGGTGTCTGAACTCTTAGAAGGCGAAACACTGCGCAAGCGCATTGGTGGAACTCCGCTGGGCCAACGGCGCGCGGTGGATTAC
>DASRIZ010000351.1:0-12223 GCA_035649735.1 Blastocatellia bacterium
CGGCTTGGTTGATCCCTATGTCTCGCCCAGTCGAAATGGAATTCAAAGTGAATTCATGGATAAGGAAGGGTACTGGACTGCCTACTTCCACCTGGCAATAGCACTTGGCTACAATACCAACCAGGTAAAAAAGGAGGAAGCACCCAAGACTTACGAACAACTTCTTGATCCGAGATGGAAAGGTAAAATGTCTCTAGACACCGATGATATGCATCTCATGGCAACCCTCTTGGATTATTGGGGTATGGAGAAAGGATTGGCGTACTACAAAAAACTTGCGGAGAATGACCCTCTCATGAGACGAGGCAAGAATCTTCAGGCGCAAATGTTATCGGCAGGTGATGTCTCTATCGCACCATTTCTATTTGGCTTTCAGGCGTTACTCTTGAAACAAAAAGGCGCCCCAGTGGAAATCATTCTTTTCAACCCACCGCTTTCGAGTCCGAGTTATTTGGTGCTTATGAAAAACGCGGCGCATCCGCACGCAGCAGCACTGTTTTTGGACTGGGCGCTGTCTCAAGACGGTCCAATGAGGCTTTTGGCGGAGGAATATGGCCGAGGGGTCCCTAGATCTGGTTACAAGGAACGATATCCCGAATTGAAAGCAGCAAAATATTTGGTTGTAAGTCCAGAAAAGGTTGGTCCAAACTACCAGGAACATAGAAAATTGTATTGCGAGATATTCAAACATTGTTGACATACAGCAGCGGGTCCGAATCTGATTGATTCTTGATGTATTCTTCCTGCAGGATCCGACCGACGATATCCAAGGTGCTCTATTCGAACGCATCCGAGTCTACACATACAACGGTGCCTACACTTCTTTCGAAGAGCAAGATAAGGGATCGCTACGAAGAGGAAAAACTGGTTGGTTTGGTCGTGCTCTCGGACAACATCCTCGGAGTTCTTCCAGCTATGATTACAGGTCGATCAGACGTACGTCGACGGGCGTCGGTTGTACAAGCGTGCAAACGAGAATGTGCTACGCCCCGCTATGTGAGTCTCACCACCATCGACCTCTAGCTATTTGATCGCTAGTGCCGCTCTGTCAGATTTCTTCCAACACGATTGCCTCAGCCACTTCGTCTCTGCCAATGACGTTGAGGACTATGCCGTTTGAGACGCTTTCTCTAGCTCTGCACCATGCTAACGACGGGTTGGGTCAAAGAAATCTCTCAGTCCATCCCCTAAAACGTTGAAGCCAAGGATGAGAAGCGTAATCGCCATTCCAGGAAAGAAGGCTGCCCACGGTCCCCGCTCGACGTACCCATAGGAGCTGGTCAGCATCGCGCCCCAGGACGGAGCAGGAGGCGGGTGGCCAACTCCCAGGAAACTCAGCGAAGACTCTGCTAGTATGGCGTAAGAGAAAGACAGCGAGAACTGGACGATGAGCGGCGCTACGATATTCGGCACTATGTGAATACGAATGATGCGCCGGTTGGAAGCGCCGAGCACGTGAGCCGCCTCCACAAACGGTTGAGCCTTAATGGCCAGCGTAGCGCCGCGCACTACGCGGGCGAAGTGCGGCGATTGGACGACGCACAAGGCGATGATCACGGGTAGCGCTGGCGGCATCCCGCCTCCAGTAAGAAACGCAGCCACCGCAATCGCAAGCAGGATTGTCGGGAACGCAAAAATCAAGTCGATCAGCATCGTAACCGCCCGGTCGACCAACCCACCAAAATAGCCCCCAAGAATCCCGATTGTTGATCCCAAGATGGCCGCCGCGCTTGCGGAGAGCACCCCGACCGTAAAGGCAATCCGAGCGCCGTAGATCACCCGGCTGAGCACGTCGCGCCCGAACTCGTCGGTCCCGAACCAGTGCTCCATGTCTGGAGTTGCCAGGCGCGGCCCGGCTGACATGTCCAGAGGATCATAGGGCGCGAGCACGTCGGCCAACAATGCGGCTACGAGAAATACCCCGATCGCTGTTGCGCCGACCAGCGCCGGCCGGTGCCGTCCAAGCCGGTGAAACGCGCGCATTGCGGTTTGCTGCCACCCGGTTCCGGGTTTCGATGTGGCGTCCGCGACGCTCTCTCTCAGTATCATTAGTGGCGGGTTCTCTTCTAACGGCCAGATTGACCTACTCGTACCTCACACGGGGGTCAATTACCCCGTAGCCGATGTCCGCCAAAGTGTTAACGATGACATAGCTGCTCGCGATAACTAGCATCGTCGCTTGGAGGACCGGGTAGTCCCGGCTCAGAACGGCCTCGACGGCGTACTGGCCGATTCCCGGGATAGCAAAAATCTGCTCGATGATCAGCGATCCCCCAAGCAACTTGCCTGTCTCCGTGCCGATTAGGGTGATTACAAGAATTAACGCGTTCTTGAGAGCGTGCCTGGAGAATACACCGTACTCGGCGACGCCCTTTGCCCGAGCCGTTCGGATGCAGTCGTGAGAGAGCACGTCGAGCATGGCCGAGCGGGTCATTCGCATGACCGCCGCAGCCATGGTTGTGCCCAAAGCCAGAGCTGGAAGTACCAGAGAGCGAGTGCTTTCGATGGGATCCTCCAACAGAGAGACGTAACCGATGGATGGAAAGATGCCTAGATAGACCGCAAAGACGAGAACGAACAGCGTAGCCAGCCAGAAATGTGGCGTGGCGAGCCCGAGCATCCCTATGGTGGTGACCATCCCATCGATTTTTCCGTTCGGAAAGCGTGCCGCGATGATGCCGAGAGTGATCCCGAAGGCGACGCTCCACACCGCAGCCATGAACGAGAGGTGCAGCGTCACAGGCAGGCGCGTGAAGATCTCCTCCGAGATGCCGCGCCCAGACACGAGCGAGCGGCCGAAGTCGAGCTGGAGCAGGCGCCCCATCCAGTCGAGATATTGGATCACTAACGGACGATCCAAACCCCAAAGCGCGCGGATCTCATCCATGCGTCCGGAACCCATGTACAGTCCATAGAGGTAGTCGACGACGTCGCCGGGCACTAGGCGAATCATGTAAAAGACGACCACTGAGATGCCCAACAGGACGAGTATCAGAGAAAAAAGCTTCTGGAGGATGTATCGAGTCACCGAACCACGCTCGATTGCCGATCTGGCAGGTGCCTATCGCCGAACTAGCGCACCGGCGGGTCGCTGAGGCCAACCGACCAGCACGGCACCGTAAGCGTTGGATTACTTGCTCAGCCAGACCTCGCGAAAGCTGTATTGGCTGGCGTTCGGATACGCGGTGTACCCCCTGACGTGGGACCGCATCGCTTGGAAGCGATCGAAGGCTACCAAGAATACCCATGGCAGTTGTTCAGCGAGTCGCTTCATCGCGATCCGATAGGCTTCCTTGCGCTCCTCTATCGAAGTGACTTCCAGGCCTTTGGCGAGCAGTTTGTCGACCTCTGGGTCACAGAACCGGCTGTTGTTGTAGGTACCCTTACAGGTGAAGAGTGGGGTGAAGGCACCATCAGGGTCAACAAAATCCGAACCCCACCAACGGATAGGGTACATCTCGAAGTTCCCCTCTATCCAAGCGCGGTTGGCGCTGGTGCTATCCGAGGCTTGGATTGCGACTTCGATCCCAACCTTCTTCAGCTCCGATTGTACCACTGCGGCAAAGGCAGCGTGGTACGAGGTGGTCCCGATCCTAATGCTAGTTTTGAGCCCGTCAGAGTAGCCGGCCTCGGCCAGCAGACGCTTTGCCCTCTCCCGATCGAGCTCGTAATACGTTTCCTTATTTCCCGCCCAGTACGGCGGAATTAGCGGCGGCCCCAAGAGCGGTTGGGCAAAGCCGTCGAAGGCTTTCTCAATCATCTCCTTGCGGTCGATCGCGTAAGCGAGCGCACGGCGCACCCGCACGTCATCAAAGGGCTTCTTGGAAGTGTTGAGGGAGATGGCGACGAAGCTCAGGTTAGGGCCGCCGGTGACGACAATTCTGGAATCGCGGCGCAGAGCATTGACGTCCTTTGGCGGGACCGGCTCGATAAAGTCGGCTTGGCCGGCCCGTAGCGCGTTGGTCCGCGCGGTCTCGTCGACCAAGGGAATGAAGTGGATTTCGTCCAGCAGCGGCTGGCCCTTCTCATAGTAATTCGGATTCTTGACCAGCACCAAACGTTGGCCCTTGATGTGCTCCTTGAACATGAAGGGACCGCTCCCCATCATCCCCTCTTTGAGGCCAACCGGCATCGGCTTGACTGCTTCCTTGGCCACGATCGCCATCGAAGCTAGTGACAGGTTGGTCACGATCGCCGCGTCGGGACGCTTCAAGTTTAGCACGACCAAGTATTTTGATGGCGTCTCAACTGACTCAATGGTCGCAATTGTGCTGGCGTACGCAGCAGGGACCTTCGGATCCAGGATTCGCTCAAGCGAGAACTTGACGTCCTCCGACGTAACCTCACGACCATTATGGAACTTCACGCCCTGGCGAAGGGTGAACTCTAGCCTTGTGGGAGTCTTGAACTCCCATCGAGTTGCCAGGTCCGGTTTGGGCAGGATATCGGTCCCAGCCCGGACCAGCCCCGAGTACACGTTCTGCATGATGGCGATATCCCACCCGATACGAGTCGTGTGGGGATCGAGGTCGGCGGCATCCCGCTCGCCGCCGATGCGGAGTATTCCCCCGGGTTTCGCTACCGTTTGACCTTTCGGTGCTTGTGTCGGAGCAGGCGCGTCGGGTTTAGCCGCGGCGATGGTAAGTGTTTCAGGAGGTGTGGTCGTCGCCATCTTTTCCAGGCCGGTCGGCTCCGTCAGCGCTGCCAGCATTTCGGTTAAGGCAAGTGGTGTTTGAGCGGAGGAGATACAGGCCACTGCCAAAACAAGCACCAGCGCAAAAGCAATGAGCCCCCATTTCGGCACTGGGCCAAGAGATCGGATCTTCCTCATCCAGGTATTTTGATTCATGGTTCCGTCTCCCCTCCGAGCTTCATCGTCCCTGCTCCGTCAAGATTCACTTGGCCCGTGCGCCTAGTCGGCGTCATGTTTCTCATTCTCAGCTGGCTACATCATCTCCGAGTCGTCGCTTTATGTTTCCCTTGCGCGCGATGAGACGTTATCTTATCTAGTGTTTTTTCACAATTATGATAGCGTCGCAAGAAAAATTTGTGTCGCATCAACGTCATGATGTCAGGTTAACACCAATCGTGAAAAATTCAGCGAGGTAGTCGTTAGGTTGGACCCGAATGAGTGGCACACGTCCAACAATCGCCGAGAAATTTATTGAAAGACTTTTCCACTCGGAGCAAGATGCGCTTAGTGAAGCGCAGGATCGGAGAGACCAATGGCTGGCAAGCAGGGTTGGCGAGACGCGGATCTCGCATTCGTAAACGGACGTGTGATCACCGTGAACGGACGGGACGAGATTTTCGAGGCCGTGGCGGTTGCAGGCAATCGCATTGCTCGAGTCGGATCGAATGAATCGATAAGGGAGCTGGTGGGTAATTCCACCCGAATGGTCGACCTGGCCGGTCGAGCTCTGACGCCGGGGTTCGTGGAAAACCACATGCACATCCCCAATGCGGCGGAGAACCGAAAGTGGGTGGACTGCAGTCCTGAGGCCGTCTCCTCGATCGCCGAGATCGTAGCGGCGGTGGCTAAACGGGTGGGCGAGTCGCCACCCGGCAATTGGGTGCTGGGGTGGGGCTTCGACCACCATCGACTGAAAGAGCGACGCTACCCCACGCGCCATGATTTGGATCCAGTCTCGCCCAATCATCCCGTCGCCCTTCGCCAGCGCGAGTCCATGAGTTGGACGGCGAATACGGCGGCGCTGCGGCGGATGGGAATTCAGGATGACACCCCTGATCCTCCAGGCGGCCCGATGCTACGAGATTCGTCCGGTGCCCCGCTCGGCCCAATGTGGGACAATTGCCGGGCGGTCTTCATCCTTCCCGCTGTACCGAAACCGACTCTAGAAGAGTTGGTGCAAGGCTACGAGTGGGTTTGCCGGTACCTGAACAGGCTCGGCATCACCAGCGCGGACGAGGCCGCCATCCGTGGCGTGCAGGAGGTCCAAGCCTGGCAACTCCTCCGCGAGCGCGACAGGCTCACCGCTCGTATTTACTTGAATCTCTACCCTGTCTACGGCACGAGTTGGGATAAAAGCTCGACCGCCTATTCGATCTTCCGTTCAGGACTGTACACTGGCTTCGGTGATGATTGGCTTCGACTCGGTCCCGTCGTGATCGGCATTGACGGCGGCGTACAAGGGCAGACGGCTGCGCTCTTCGAGCCTTACGCGAACGATGCGACCGGGGCCTACCGGGGCAGCTTTCGCGTGACCCCCGACATGGCCGACGAGTTCTGCCTTGAGGCGCACACGGCCGGTTTTCAGATCGCTGCCATACCTCATGGCGATCGCGCCATCTCCGTCACCCTGGACGCGATTGAGAAAGCTACGCGCACCTACCCGCGCCCGGACCCGCGTCATCGCCTCGAGCATGCCTATCTCTGGAATGCGGAGCAGATCGATCGAGCTGCCCGTTTGAAAATCGTCTACAATGGCCAGCCGCCGATCCTTGAGGTGCTAGGGGAGGCGTGCACGATTGAGGCCTGGGGTGAGAAGCGCGCACGGTTCGCGTTCCCTTATCGCGCGTTACTGGCCCGAGGAGTGGTCTGCTCCGGCGGCTCGGATATGCCGATCGTGACCTCGGACCCGATGCTCGGCATCGACTGCCTGGTCAACCGACGCCTCGACCCACGTCCCGGTGGTCTCGTGCTGAACCCGGACGAGCGTCTGTCGGTTCTAGAAGCCATCCGCGTGTACACGTATAACGGGGCCTACGCGCACTTTGAGGAGCAATCCAAGGGCTCGATCGAAGAGGGAAAGCTCGCGGATCTGGCAGTGCTATCGAGAGACATCCTGGGGGTTCCAACAGAACAAATTCGGAATATCACCGTCGACATGACCGTGGTGGATGGCAACGTGGTGCATGAGGTCGCGTAGTTAGCAGTTATCAAAAGGGTGGAGAACACGCATGAACGATATACAACAGCGTGTGCTGAACGAAATTCTCGAGGACGAACTCGTCGCTATGACGGTCGATTTGGTGAATTTTCCGAGTTCTACCGGCGGGGAGGCAGCCATTGGCGACTATCTTGCTCGGCGTTTGGGCGAGCTTGGGATGCGAGTTCGGCTTCAGGAGGTCGAGCCGGGGCGCAACAACGTGATTGGCCGTTTACCCGGCAAGAAAGGCAGACCGACGCTCCTTTTCAGTGGACACTTGGATACGAGTACTACAGGGCGAGAGGTAGAGGCACTAGGGGGAGGTTATAGCTCCGAGGGCTTTGGCGGCGGCCAGGCTCGCGCCACAGTGGCTAACGGGTGGATCCACGGCGTCGGTGCATCAAACATGAAGGGGGCGTTCTCGGCATACTGGGGAGCTATTCGGGCGCTTCAGCGAGCGGGCGTGGAGCTGGTCGGAGACGTCCTCGTTACCGGCGTGGTCGGCGAGACCGAGAAGGCGCCAGTCGACCAATACCAAGGAGCGGAATTCCGAGGCGGCAAGATTGGATCCCGTTATCTGGTAACTCACGGTGTTACCGCAGACTTCGCCGTCATCGGTGAACCGACGGGCATGCGCCTCCAAATCGGAGAAACGGGTTACTGCTTCGCCAAGATCACCGTCTACGGTAAGTCGCAGCACACGTGGTGCAAGGAATACGGAATAGATCCGATCGAGAAGATGGTGCGCGTCGTCACGGCGCTCAAGGCCTGGGAACCGGTCTATCAGCAGCGGCATCCTCATCCGTTCATGGAGGCCCGGATCGGTATCGGTGCCATCCAGGGCGGATACCCCTACAAACCATCCAAGTGTCCGGCGCCCTTCTGTAACCTGTACGTGGACCTGCGCCTTGTGCCGGGCCAGAGCTTCGTCGAGACCAAGCGAGAACTTGAGGCGGTGTTGGATGAGCTGAAAGCTGACGACCCTGATCTCCGAACCGAGGTTGATTTCTACCTCATGGGAAACGGTTACGAGCTTCGGCGCGACGCCCCGCTCGTAGTCGCCCTAGAAAGGGCTCACATGGCCGTCTACGGTGAGCCCATCTCCTACGCGGCGCCCAGCCGGTACGCTGTTTCGAGCGATGCTGCCCCGATGTTCGAGTACGGAATCAGCGGCTTGACCTACGGCCCGGGTGGAGTATCGACCGGTGGCTCGTTTACCGTGTACGACGCCGGCCAGCAGCAAAGTGAAGTCCTGAACATCCAGCACCTTGCCAAGGCTGCGGGAGTGTATGCGCTCGCGGCTTTGGAGCTGTGCGGTTTCGCCGCAAGCGTATCGGACCGAGCGCCCGACGCCTCAGTCTAGATGCGTGGGCCAGTGTGGAGTTCACGTCGGAGGTAGAAATGGCAGAATCTCCCATCGGGTATACGGCCTTGATCGATCGCCCACCACTTCGTTGGCCAAGGGACGCGCGCGTGGCGCTGTGGGTCCAAGTGAACTTGGAGCACTGGGAGATCGACGGCTCTGGTACAGCCCTCCCACCAAGTCGCTCTCCGTCCCCCGTCCCTGATCCGAAGAATGCGGGATGGCGTGACTACGGTTCACGGGTCGGCATCTGGCGCCTCATGGAGGTGCTCGACAAGTACGCCATCCGTGCCTCAGCGCCAACGAACGCCGAAGTGTGCATCCACTACCCCGAGGTGGTGCGTGAAGCCGTCCGGCGCAACTGGGAGCTGATGGGCCATGGTCTCAACAACTCGCACACCCTTAGTGGCCTGCAGAAGGACGAGGAGCGGTCAGTCATCCGCACGTGCGTGGAAACTCTGAGTTCTGCTGCAGGGCGGCGCCTGAAAGGCTGGCTCGGGCCGGGGCTGGTCGAGACGTTTAACACGCTGGAACTCCTAGCTGAGTTGGGCATCGAATACGTGTCGGACTGGTGCAACGATGACCAGCCTTATCCCATCGAGGTCCGCACAGGCAGGCTGATTGGTATACCGTATTGCATAGAGATCAACGATATCTATGCCTTCCTCGGCGCTGGTCTCGACCCCGAACGCTTCTACCAAATGATGTGCGACCAGTTCGACGTACTCTATGCGGAGGGCGCTCGAGCAGGACGTATCTTCGGTCTCTGCTTGCATCCGTTCATCGCCGGCCAAGCCCACCGATCCAAGTGGATTGACAAGGGACTGGACTACATTATCCGCCATAATCACGTTTGGGTCGCTGCCGCTGAGGAGATCTCCGACTGGTATTACCAGCAGCATTACGTAGACGCTTTAGCGCGTTTGCGGCAGCGAGCCGCGGCATTGCCCACTCCGCATCTCGCCAAGCCCAAGTGATAGCTCGGTGAGTAGGGACCAACGTCGTTGTAACGCAGATACTGGGTATCGACGAGAAAGAAAGAGGGAGGGAGTGACGATGAAAGTCGTTAAATCTGTCGACGTGCCTGCTGGCAAGGGAGCCGCTTGCCCGCTACAGCGGGGCCAGGTGCTGCGCGTTGTGGATGTTAAGGGTGGCCAGGTCGCTGACTTTAACGCCTGGAGCCTGCCCGATTTCAAGGAGAAGTTCTGGTCAGGCCGCACCCGGATTCTGGAGGGAGCGCATCTCACGGCGGGTGGCCGTCTCTGGTCGTCGCCCGGTATGGAGGTCATGTTCACTATTACTGCTGATACCGTAAAGCACAGGCCCTCCCCGCTCGGCGGGAAATCGCACGATTTGCTGTGGGCTCGCTGCAGCTCACAACTGTGGAGATATCGCGACGGTCTGGAGAATGCGCCTAACTGCCAGGACAATCTGGCGCGGGCGATCGAGCCTTTCGGTCTGACCGTTCATGATGTCCACGATGCCTTCAACATTTTCATGAAGACCGGCCTTGACACCCAAGACCGATTGTTCCAGGAGGATCCGGAATCCAAGGCCGGTGATTACCTGGAGCTGCTTGCCCAGATGGATTGTCTCGTGGCCGTGTCTGCGTGTCCTGGGCAAGGAATTCGCGTGCCCGGATGGGATCATCGGCCGCTACTGCTCCAGATTCTGACGACTGCATGAAGCGGTACTGAACGAGACACGGGAGGGACGAATTTGCACCGGACTTGGCGCACTTAACGTTTGGTCCTTTCCAGGAAAATCTCCTTGTTGACGAAAGTTGAACCGGCTCGATTTTGTAATTCCTTTTCCTGCTCCATACTGGGTTGACATGGATCCTCCGAGTGAACCAATTGAGTCAAGCTTCGAACTGAGATCATTGAGTCTCAGAAGTCTCAGGCCGATTTCTTGAAATGGAAATTGATTTCTGTGGCGGCGATCGGAGCCCTCGCCCTGAGTTTGAAGGCAGTGCGCGATCCCCAAGGCAGTTTTCCGATGGTGAGGTTAGGTGATGAAAGTTGATTATCCTATTATCGACAGTGACGGACATATCGTAGAGAGGGATGAAGAAATACGGAAATACTTGCCGGAGAAATATCTTCGGACGCCGCGAGCGCTTTTTCCGCTGGAGGGATGGACTTTCGGCTTAAGCGAAACTTTCAAACAGGAATCAGTGACGGCGGAAGGTTGGCTGAGATTTCTGAACGATACGGGAATTGCAGCGACCGTTCTTTATCCGGACACACTCAGTCACAGTTTGATACGCCACGTTGAATGGTCTGTCGATCTAGCCCGGGCCTACAATGACTGGCTATATGAGTATTTCTCACGCCAGAGCGATCGTCTAAAAGGAATAGCCCTTTTGCCAGTTCAGGACGTAGGCGCAGCAGCCCAAGAATTACGGCGCTGTGTGAATGAATATGGATTTGTGGGAGGGATGCTCCCTACGGTCACATCGCCAATCAAGGGTCTTGGCAGTCGAGACTTTGACCCATTATATTCGACCGCTCAGGAACTGAATACGATGCTGGCAGTTCACGGGGGAGCGATTGGCGGGATGAGCTTTACGGATGCACTCCAGAGCTACCGTGAGGTTCGAGCGCTCAAACACGTGATACCGCAATTTGTACAGACGACCAATATGATCTCTCAGGGTGTCTACGAGCGGTTTCCTGAGCTCCGCGTAGCCTATCTCGAGGCCGGTTGTGGTTGGATCTTGTACTTAATGGATATCTTGGACGAACAATTTGAACGCAAGGGAGCTCAGGATTTGAAGAAGAAACCGAGCAACTATTTGATGAGTGACAACATTTTTTTCTCGTTTGAAGCGGAAGAGCGCTTGCTGCCTTTCTTCATTCAAACATTCGGATCTAGGAAGTTAATTTGGGCATCCGACTACCCTCACGAGCGGGATCGCTCGGCTTTTCTTGATGACCTACCAAAATTCTTTGCGCGGAAAGATGTTTCCGATGACTCCCGGCGCATGATTTTTTACGAGAACCCAAAGCGCCTATACGGAATTTCAATTTAAGTTTCCCAGCGAAGATGAATCTAGCGCACAATAGAATTGCAGTTGTCAATGGTGGTGCGGGAGGAATAGGCGAGGCGGTAGTCTTGCGCTTAGCTCGCGACGGGTTTTGCGTCGTTATTTTGGACAAAAATGAAAAAGCTGGCAGTCAGATTCTTACGGAACTCCGGGGTCGTGGTGGAAAGGGAGATTTCTTTGCGATTGATCTGACAAAGCCAGACGAAGTTAATCGTGTATTCGAGAAAATCATTTCAGATTTAAAAAGGGTCGATGTTTTGGTTAACCTTGCAGGGGGCACGTTACACAAAAAGCAAATCGAGGAGTTATCTTCGGATGAATGGCACGAAGTCATTGACACAAATCTCACGTCAACGTTTCTTTGCTGCCGGGCCGTTGTCGTCACGATGAAGGCTAATCGCAAGGGAGCGATTATCAATACCTCATCGGATATCGGCTTCACCGGAAGCGCAGAACGAACGGCGTATGCGGCATCCAAAGCCGGCATCATTGGATTTTCCAAGTCTTTGGCGTTAGAACTGGCGCCCTTTGGTATACACGTTAACGTGATTGCTCCCGGTAGGACCGCGACGAAGCGCGTTATGAGTAGGTATTCACCAGAGGCTTGGGCGGCTGCCGCCAAGGAGATTCCTATGGGGCGGCCTGTCGAACCAAGCGAGATTGCAGCGGGGGTTGCATTCTTAGCTGGGGAAGATAGCGGTTTCATAACGGGGCATACGCTTCAGATAAACGGCGGTTTGATAATGCCGTAGTAGTATCGGTCCAAGGGACAAAAAAGCTGCAGCAATTACGAAAGAAAATCTATTCGTCAACTCATGTATGCTTAATTAACCTGATTGGTTGAAGGATTGTATTGCCGCGCTAAAACAGCGTCAAGGAAAAGTTGGCTGCGTTACCGTGTTAGATGAAAGAGCGCCGATT
>DASRIZ010000352.1:0-17972 GCA_035649735.1 Blastocatellia bacterium
ACGTTGACGATTGTTACGTTTCGCTTGAACGCAATCGATTTGATGAGGTTACGCGACGGACGCGGCGCGGCGACAATCAGCGTCCCGTCACAGCCCGGGTTGTGGGTGTTGTAAATGTGGACAGGTATCCCGCATTCGACAGCCGGCAGGACTGTGCTGGGATGCAAAACCTTAGCGCCGAAGTATGACAACTCAGAAGCCTCGGTAAACGAGATGACCCGAATCCGTTTCGCGCCGGGGACGATTCGCGGGTCCGAAGTCATTAACCCATCGACATCAGTCCAAATCTCGATCGCTTCAGCCCCGAGCGCGGCGCCAATCAAAGCCGCCGAGTAATCCGATCCGCCCCGTCCGATCGTGGTTGTCACACCCTCTGCGGTTGAACCAATGAACCCTTGAGTAACCGGGACGCGTCCCGACTTAACTATCGGCCCGAGAGCAGCGCTAGTCCGGCGCGTGGTTTCCTGCATATCCGGCGCCGCTCGAGTAAAGCGGTCATCGGTAATAATAAAGTCGCGCGAGTCGGTAAGCTCGCTCGGGATCCCACGCGAGCGAAACGCCTCCGCAATGATTACCGACGACAGCCTCTCACCAAACGAGACAATCGCGTCCGTGCTGCGCGGGGTGAGCTCGCCGAGGGTTCCAACCGAACGCGCAAGGTTCTCAAGCTCGGCAAACTGACTCTGAAGTTCTCGCTCAACCGAAAGCGCAGAGTCTTGCGATTCGCCGAGAAGCTCACGAGCGGTTGTGATGTGCCGATCTAAGAGTTCACGGATGCCGTCGGACGCTTCATCGACGCGGCGGGCTTTGGCGGCGTACGCGATTCCAAGCAGCGCTTCAGTCACTCGCGCCATTGCCGATACGACAACGACAGGCGAGCGGTCCAGACGCCCCGAAACAATTTCAGCCGCGCGAATAATGGCGGCAGCATCCTGAACGGAAGTGCCGCCGAATTTCATGACGATCATACAATTTGGTTTCTGGTTTCTGGTTTCTGGCTTCTGGTTTGTTGACCTCGATCCAATCCATAGAAGACCTCAAGTTTATACCACGCAAACAGGTCTTCCCTGAATGCCACCACGCATTCAAAGCGACGCCCTCATTTGGACTGCGCCGCCTCGTACTCTTTCGGTGTCTCTCGCATGCGCGGCGGCGCTTTTGTAGTGTGGGCGCAATAACTCAGGTCTTTTGCTGTTCTTTCACCACACTACAAAAGCGCCGCTACTCATGCGTAAGCCGTGCAATGCCGAGAGGCGGCGCAGTCCAAATAGGCCGTCCCTTTCCAGGCGGTGGTGGGATTCCGAGACAGCGATAAGCCCGCGCCGACGGGCACGGGCTTTTCGTTGCAGGGCGCACATAACGGGGGTTTCGAGACGCCGCGACGAACGCGCGACGCTAAGCTCGCTCAAGCCGTCAGGTTGTGCAATTTGGCAGTTCGCGCGTCCTCATTCGCAGCCGACACTCAAGGAATTCTCCGGTCGTCTTGCCGTCGAGCGCGCCGCGCGTTTTTCGATCGACACCTCCAGACCGAAGTCCCGCAAGTCCCTGGCTAACGCTTGAACCGAGTCGGCGACATACGCCCTAAATCTATCGTCAGTGCCGTGGTGTCGTCTCCTCTGTAGCAAAAACGACATCAATTCTCCGTAGGTCTTTTCATCATCAATAAACATGTTGCTCCTCATCATTGCGGTTAATCACCCGCCTCACTCAGCGCCGGTGAATGACTCAGCGCATCGACAGAACCTTCCATTCCGCCCGGGACCTCGAACGCAAAGTCCGCCCCGGCTTCGTGAGCGTATGCCAGCTCACCGTGTTGCGTAAGATCCAACCCAATCGCCTCTTCCTCCTCAGAGACCCGCAACCCGATGGTCACATCTACCAGCTTTAGAATGGCGATCGTCCCTGCTGCCGCGATCAACCACGCAAATCCAACGGCGATCAGCTGGTTCAGTATCTGCCGTGGGTTTCCGTCTATGGCTCCAACAGGAAGCGCGTTGCCGCTTGCATCTTTAAAAAGCGGGTTGATCGCACTCGTGGCGAAAACGCCGGTCAGCACCGCTCCTATCGTGCCCGCGGCTCCGTGGACGCCGAAGACATCCAGCGAATCGTCGTAGCCCAGCTTCCGTTTGACCAGTCCGGTCATCACATAACAAACGGCGCCGGCAATGACACCAAGCAACAACGCCGAGCCCGGGCTCACGAATCCTGAGGCAGGAGTGACAGCTACAAGACCGGCGACTGCGCCGGTTATCGCGCCGAGCACTGACGGTTTGTTGGTCCGCGCCCACTCGGCGGCCATCCATCCCAGAGCGCCGCTCGCCGCCGCAAAGTGAGTCGCCACAAACGCCGTCGTCGCAAGCCCGCCCGCCGAAACCGCGCTGCCTGCGTTAAACCCAAACCATCCGACCCACAGCAGGCACGCTCCAATAAAGCTGAGGATCAAGTTATGCGGCGGGGACTGCAACGATGGGTAACCAATCCGCCGCCCAATGAAGATCGCGCAAACAAGTGCCGAGACTCCTGAGCTGATGTGAACCACGGTTCCTCCCGCGAAGTCCAACGCGGGAAATCTTCCGCCTAAGGCCGCATTCAGTAAGCCGCCCTTGCCCCAAACCATATGCGCCAGCGGGGCGTAGACCAAAAGCGACCAGAGCACGGTAAACGCCAGCATCGCGCTGAACTTCATGCGCTCTGCGAACGCTCCGGTTATCAGCGCGGGTGTTATGATCGCGAACATCAACTGAAACATCATGTAAGTCTGGTGAGGAATCGTTGCTGCATAATCGGGGTTCGGCGTGATTCCAACGCCCCGAAGCAGCACGTGACCAAAACCGCCGATGACTGCATCGCCTTCGCTAAAGGCCAGGCTGTACCCGCACACAAACCAAACCACCGTTACCACGGCCATCAACACAAAGCTCTGCATCATCGTGGCCAGCACGTTCTTGCGGTTCACAAGACCGCCGTAGAACAGCGCCAACCCCGGCCCGGTCATCAACAGCACCAGAGCGGCACACACCAGCACCCACGCGTTATCCGCAGAGCCTTGAGCGCCTGCTATCGACTCCTGAAGTTTCCTGATCTGATCGTCGGCGCTGGTCTGAGCAGAGGCCAACACCGGGAAAACCAATGCGAGCACCGAACCCGCCATCATCAACCAGGATCTACAATTCAGCCTCATCAACCACCTCCGGATTTTTCGAGCCCCCGCAGGCCAATGGCCACGCAGACCACGGCAACAAGTGTGCCACTTGCGTTTAACCACAACATATTGGACTCAAGGCTGAAATCTCTTGGAATGGGAAGAGCCGGCGCGGAGCCTGGGTTAAGGCTACTGACCTACAAAATTGTCGGTAGGCTGTAGGATCCTTACAATTTTGTTGGAACTCGCTCTGCTAGCGAAAACGCTGACAGTCAATTATATATTTCTTAACCTTATAGCCGAGTATACGTTCGCTCGTATCCAGGAGCTTTGCCGCACGAGCGCGATTTCCTCGTGCGGTCTTCAGCGCGTCCTGGATCAAGTCCTTCTCGTAAGCCTCGATGGCCGCCGCCAACGAAAGCCTTGTTACGGTATCGCTGGCCGAGGCGGTCTGAAGTGTTGGTGGCAGATGATGGCCGTGAATAACATTTCCGTCACATACCAGCAGTGTCCGCTCGATGCAGTTTTCAAGCTCCCGCACATTCCCGGGCCAGTGATAGGAAGTGAGCATATCGATTGCCGGAGTTGAAATCCGCTTGATTCGCTTGTGATGCTGGCGCGCATACTTGTCAACGAAATGTTCCGCAAGCTCGAGAATATCAGGCCGCCTCTCACGCAGAGGCGGGAGGTAGATGGTAAACACATTAAGCCGGTAATAAAGATCCTCGCGGAACGCGCCCTCGCGAATCGCCTTCTCGAGATCTTTGTTGGTCGCGGCGATCAGACGCACATTCGACTTGATTGTTTCGGTGCCGCCGAGACGCTCATATTCGCGCTCCTGGAGCACTCGGAGCAGCTTTATCTGAGTCGCCTGGCTCAATTCCCCTATCTCATCCAGAAAAAGCGTTCCGCCTTCCGCCATTTCAAAGCGGCCCTTTTTGCGGCTGCTGGCCCCGGTAAACGCGCCCTTCTCGTAGCCGAACAGCTCCGATTCAATCAAGCTCTCGGGGAGCGCGGCGCACGCTACCTTTATAAAAGGCTTGCTTGAGCGCGGCGAGTTGTAATGAATCGCGTGCGCGATCATCTCCTTTCCGGTGCCGGACTCGCCGCGAATCAAAACCGTCGTGTTTGTGGGAGCGACCTGTGAGATTTGCTCGTAGACCTGTCGCATCGGGCCGCTGTTGCCGATGATGTTGGAGAAATCATAACGCTGTTTGAGCTCCTGCCGGAGATGAATGTTCTCGTCGAGCAAGCGTTGCTTTTCGAGTTCGACCATCTGGTGGACTTTGAGACCCTGGGCGATCATCGACGCGACTACTCGAAGAAACTTGACTGCGCGATCGTAGTCGCGATCTTTCTTGTACCTGAGCACTCCGGCCAATGCGCCAACCGATTTGCGATTCAGCGTTATCGGCACGCAGATAAAGGTGATCTCCTGTCTGCTCAACTTTCTCGTCGACGCGGCGCGGCCCAAAAACAGCGGCTCGTTACTGGCCTGAGGAACAACTACCGGCTTGCCGCTCTCGACCACCGTTCCGGTTATGCCCTCGCCTAACCGATACCGCGCTCGGCGGCCTTCCGGCGTAAGACCGCAAGCCGCCTCAATATAAATTTCACGCGAATCCGGACGGAGCAATGTTACCGCGCTGCTGACAAAACCGTGGTGATTTTCAAGAATCTCCAGAACGCGGTGAAGCGCAGCCTTCTGATCGAGCGTCCCGGACAATGCCTGGCTTACTTCCACAAGCGTCGTCAGTTTTCGGATCTCACCTGTCTGATCGGGTTTTGTCGCCATGTCTTCAAGATCGATTTCCTACAAAATTGTCGGCGTCTCGCCGGGCCTCGACATTATTGTCGCGCACAAGGCTGCGGTCAACTCCCTTACCGCAATCAGCGCGCTATCTGGCCTGACGGTCTGCGCTCACTCAACTTTGTGTTTTCGCTGTTGTTCGGGAATGAAGTAACCCACAAATCACAAACGAGTTAACGAACCGCATTGTCTTAGGCCGCTCTGCAATAGACAAACGGTTTTTTACAGCAAAGCGTATTCCGATACAACCATCTCGCTTCGGCAACACTAAATGAGCGATTAACCGTCGATGAACGGCCCGATTTGCTTTTTGTGGTACCGGCGTTGCTCTAGGCGAGGCCCGTAGGATCGCATGCCATATTGCTTCACACTTTTTCTGGACCGAGGCGGCTGGCCAATCGCAGCCCGAAGGACACACCGGTTGGACGCCTCGATGATGTATGGACCCCGCGCAGGAGAAGAATGCGAGACAAACGCGACGAATTGTTGTACGACCCGCACGACGAACACGATGCGTGCGGTGTTGGATTTGTCGCGAATGTTTCCGGACGCCCAACACACGACATCATTGAGACCGCGCTCGAGGCTCTCGGGAATCTAACGCATCGGGGAGCGATCGATGCCGATGGCCGCACCGGTGACGGAGCCGGATTGCTCACTCAGTTGCCGTTGCGCTTCTTTCGCCGGGAAGCCGAGCGATTGGGAAACATCTCGAATCACGATATCGCCGTGGGGATGTTCTTCCTTCCGTTGGAAGAAACACCGGCCGCTCTGTGCCGCGAAATCACATCTCAAATCATCAGCAAACACGGATTGACTCTGATGGGCTGGCGACAGGTGCCCGTAGAGAGGAGTGTGCTTGGAGCCAAAGCTCTTTCGTCGATACCGAGGATTGAGCAACTGCTGGTCGACCGTGGCCGCCTGTCCCACGCCGAGTTCGAGAACACATTGCACCGCGCGCGCCGCGAGATTGAGCAACAGACCTCACGGATAGAAGACTTCTACATACCTTCCTTTTCATCCCGCACTATTGTCTATAAAGCGCTGCTCACTGGAAGTCAGCTTGGAGCGTTTTATCCGGATCTCCGAGAGCCGGATTACGAAGCATCCCTGGCTGTATTTCATCAACGCTATTCAACAAACACGTTTCCCAACTGGGCGCTCGCGCAACCGTTCCGTATGCTGGCGCATAACGGCGAGATCAATACGATTTCCGGCAACCGCAAATGGATCCGAGCTCGCGAACTAGCCGAACGCTTGCCCGAAAACTCAGATGAGTTCCAGTCGGTCATATGGGACAAGGGATCGGACTCTGCAAGCCTCGATAACACGCTTGAGCTCTGGACCAGATCAGGACGCGAAGTGACCGAGGCGTTGATGATGCTGATCCCGGAAGCCTACGAAACGTCGGGTGAGACATCCGCGGAGCTGCGCGCATTTTACGATTACGCAGCCAGTCTTACCGAACCGTGGGACGGGCCGGCAGCCGTCGCGTTTACCGACGGAAGAATCGTCGGCGCCTCGCTTGATCGCAACGGGCTCCGGCCCGCGAGATTCACAGTGACCGCCGACGGCCGCGTCATAGTGTCCTCAGAGGCTGGAGTCGTAAAACTGCCTCCGGAGTTGATCGTAAGAAAAGGACGACTTGGCCCAGGACACATGATTGCCGTTGATACCGAGTCCGGAGTTTTGCTCACAAACGGTGAGATCAAGCGTCTAACTGCAAAACGCACCGCTGAAATCACTTCGTCGATTCGTTCTTTTGTTGATTGTACGGACTTTGACGATAACAGTCGCTCGTCGATCGGAGACGAATCTACACTAATCAGGCAAATGAAGCGTTTTGGTTATACGGTCGAGGATGTCGAGCGAATACTTGGTCCGATGCTGGTCGACGGCAAAGAACCGGTGGGGTCGATGGGTGACGACACGCCGTTGGCGTTTCTATCAACAAAACCGCGATTGTTGTACTGCTACTTCAAGCAACGATTCGCACAAGTGACGAACCCGGCTATTGATCCAATCCGGGAGCGCATGGTGATGTCGCTGAACACGCTTCTGGGCCGGCGCGCCGGCTTCAGCGATCGCGAACCAGACCATCCGCTGCTGGTCAAACTGACTAGTCCGATTCTTTCTGATTCAGTGGTGGAATGGTTGACGAGGCAGACCGAACCGGGCCTTGTTTGTTCAACCGTTGCGGCTCTATTTGATATCGCGAAGGACGGACCTGGTTTGAAGCACGCGATCGCGGATCTCTGCCAGCGCGCAAGCGACGCCGTTGAAGCGGGATCGTCGATCCTTATCATAAGCGATCTGGAGTCGGGAGACTTGGAAGCATCGGCCGCACCCATACCGATGCTGCTTGCCGTAGGTGCGATCCACAATCACCTGATCCGCAAAGGTCTGCGGATGAGCGCTTCGCTTATAGCTCGCACCGGCGAAGCGCGTGACGATCACCAAATCGCCTGCCTGATCGGCTTTGGGGCCAATGCGGTGTGTCCGTCGCTCGGCTTTGATGTGATCGCCCACGAGGCACCGAGGCGAGGAATGACACCGGCCGAGGCCTCACGGAATTACCGGCGAGCACTCGAAGATGGTCTGCTCAAGATAATGGCGAAGATGGGAATCTCAACGCTCGCCGGCTACTGTGGAAGCCAGACATTCGAGATCGTCGGCCTCGACAAAAATATCGCCGACGAATACTTCAGCGGCGCTGCGTGTCGCCTGAGCGGAATCGGGCTTGAGGAAATCGCAGAAGACGCCCGCCGGTTCTACCAGGCGCAGATCGAGCCGGGACTCGAGGACGCCGGTTTCTTTCGATATCGATTTGGGGGCGAATATCACAGCTTTAATCCCGCGGTGTTTCGAGCCCTCCACCGCGCTGTGAGGGCCGGCGAGCCTCACGAGTATGCGCGTTACGCCGAGGAGGTGCTGGGTCGCCCTCCTGCTACGCTTCGCGACCTGATTGAGATCCGACCTGGTGCTGCTATTGCACTCGATGATGTCGAGCCGGCTGAGAGTGTGCTCGCCCGTTTTTCGACATCGGGAATGTCGCACGGCGCACTTTCAAAACGGGCGCACGAAACTCTCGCCATCGCGATGAACCGGCTCGGAGCAAAAAGCAATAGCGGCGAAGGCGGCGAAGACAGCCGCCGGTTCAAACGAAGACCCGGCGGCGATCTCGCAAACAGCAGGATCAAGCAAGTCGCTTCGGCGAGGTTCGGCGTGACACCCGAATACCTGGTTTCGGCGGACGAGCTGGAGATCAAAATCGCCCAGGGCTCAAAGCCGGGCGAAGGAGGACAGCTGCCGGGCCATAAAGTTACCGCCGAAATTGCCGCGATCCGGCATTCTGTTCCGGGCGTTACGCTTATCTCTCCGCCGCCGCATCACGACATCTATTCCATAGAGGACCTCGCGCAACTGATCTATGACCTGAGGCAAATCAACCCGGCAGCTCGAATCGCGGTCAAGCTCGTTTCTGAAGCGGGCATCGGAACCATCGCCGTCGGAGTCGCTAAAGCCGGCGCGAATGTGATTCACATCGCCGGGCACGATGGAGGCACCGGCGCCTCACCGCTCGGATCGATAAAGAATGCCGGGACGCCCTGGGAACTGGGTCTCGTCGAAGCTCAGCAAGCTCTGGTGATGAACGGTCTTCGTGCCCGAGTTCGGCTTCGAGTCGACGGGGGACTGAAGACCGGCCGCGATGTGGTCATCGCCGCGATGATGGGCGCGGACGAATTTGGCTTTGCCACCGCGGCCGTCGTGGCGCTGGGTTGTGTGATGGCCAGGCAATGTCATATGAACACTTGTCCGGTTGGCATTGCGACCCAGGATCCCGCGCTGCGGCGCAAATTCACCGGAACTCCGGAGATGGTCGTGAGCTTTTTTCGGGCGTTGTCTGAAGACGTCCGGCGGCTGCTCGCCCAGTCCGGCGTCCGGTCGCTCGATCAGATCGTCGGCCGCTGCGAGCTGTTATCGCAAAAGACCGATGCGAAGCTCCCGCGGAGCGCGGGCGTCGACCTGAGTCCGTTGTTCCGGCGGGTCGATGAAGACTCCAGCACGGTATCGATTGTCACAGCTCCCACAAAAGATGTCGGCTCGCTGTTGAACAGAATTAAAGAATCCTGTTCGGCCGCAATTTATGAGGGCTCAACATTCACCGCGAGCTTTGAAATCAACAACACCGATCGGACAGTAGGCGCCAGCGTAGCGGGAGCAATTGCCCGGCGCTTTGGCAACGCCGGTCTTCCCGACGGAACTATCAATCTCAAGTTCGCAGGTTCGGCCGGCCAGAGTTTTGGCGCCTTCAACATCACCGGGCTGAGACTTACTCTGATGGGTGAGGCGAACGATTATGTCGGAAAGGGCATGTCTGGCGGCGATATCGTAATTCGCCCACGGAACGAATCGAGTTTCCCATGGTCGGAGAATGTCATTATCGGCAACACCGTAATGTACGGCGCGACCGGGGGAAGATTGTTTGCCGCGGGCCGGGCGGGCGAACGATTTTGCGTTAGAAACAGCGGAGGGCTTGCCGTGGTCGAGGGCGTTGGGGATCACGGGTGTGAATACATGACCGCCGGCACGGTTGTTGTCTTAGGAGAAGTTGGCCGTAATTTTGCGGCTGGGATGACCGGGGGCGTCGCTTTTGTGTTTGACGAACTCGGCAGGTTTCAGCGGAGATGCAACGAGGAGCTCGTAACGCTTGTTCGACTGACGCAAGAGAGGTCTCTCGCACTTCGCGCGCTGGTCGAGCGCCACTTCGAAATGACCGATAGCCGCCGAGCGGGCGAGCTGCTTTGTGACTGGGACCGAGCCCGCGGACTCTTTTGGCAGGTCGTGACCCAAGCCGAGTCCGCCCGTCAAGTGAATGCGGAGTTACCGTCGATCAGCGTAACGGCGGTCATTGACACGAGAGCGACTGTGGCAGTGGGCGATCAGGAGATGGTTTCCACTCCGGCATAGTATCGGCGCGGCTGTGCGCCCCCCCAACACCCACAACTTTCACTTGTGGGGTCTTTAGTTTCAACCTACGAAGGCCCAGTCAGTTACTCCTTCGCTTCCCGGCTGGAAAGCCGAGAAACCACACGCGCACCACGTAGGCTGAAACTAAATGACCCCCAACTGAAGTTGGGGGTATTACTCGAGTTTTCACACACCAACAGCCCCAAATCCAACTTTCTTGACACCCCATACTCGCTTTGCTAGATTCGCCACTTAAGGCGACTCACCCGCGGAGCCAACTTCCGCTCGGCTTTTATGAATAGAAAAGACATTTATTTTCTGGCGGTTGCTGTTGGCATAATTGCCCTGTTTACCTTCCTCTGGATCATAAGTCGTAAGCCACCCGCGATGACCACGCGCGCCGAACATTCCGGCATCAGCAATAAAACGACGCGGGAGACGTGTTGGGGTTGTCACACACCCGATTCGAAGGTCTGGGAGCGGCATCCTAACAAAGGCAAGCCAACCGACCGCGACAAGACCACGCCTTGCTACGCTTGTCACAAGCTGCCAGAGCCCCAGGTCGCCAGCGCACGATTTTATAAGTCGATCAATTGGGAGGTAGATTTCATATGGCCAAACCGGCAGCCAAAGTAAGACCAGAATACCGGAATTACATCGGCGGAGAATGGGTCGCTCCAAAGTCAGGGAGTTACATCGAAAACCGAAATCCCGCCGACACCCGCGAACTCATTGGTAGGTTTCCCGCCTCAAACGCCGAAGACGTCGAACACGCCGTTGACGTTGCCGCGGAAGCGTTTCAAAAATGGCGCAAGGTTCCAGCGCCGCGTCGCGCCGAAATTCTGTTCAAAGCGGGCGAATTACTCATTCAACGCAAAGAGGCTTTCGCGCGCGATATGACCGGCGAGATGGGAAAGGTGTTGAAAGAGACACGCGGCGACGTGCAGGAAGCGATCGACATGACTTACTTCATCGCGGGTGAGGGACGCCGCCTTCACGGCTATACAACGAAGGCGGAGCTTCCCAACAAGTACGCGATGTGTTCGCGTGAACCGATCGGGGTTTGCGGGCTGATTACGCCGTGGAACTTCCCGATGGCGATTCCCTCCTGGAAAATTCTTCCCGCGCTCGTTTGCGGCAACACTGTGGTCATCAAACCAGCCGAAGATACGCCGCTTTCTACTTACAACTTTGTGTCTACGCTAGCGGAGGCGGGCGTACCTCCTGGGGTGCTGAACATCGTTGCCGGCCGGGGCGTAGAGGTTGGGAAAGCATTGCTGTCTCATGAAAAGGTTCGGCTGATTTCGTTCACGGGGTCGACGGAAGTTGGACGGATCGTCGGCCAGGCGTGCGCGGCCACCGATAAGATTTGTTCGCTCGAAATGGGCGGCAAGAATGTGATCATGATCCTGGATGACGCCGATCTGGAGCTCGCGCTTGAAGGTGTACTTTGGGGCGCATTCGGAACTACCGGTCAACGATGCACAGCAACGTCGCGGGTTGTCGTTCACCGAAAATTAGCAAAGAAGTTCACGAACATGCTCGTGGATCGAACAAAGCAATTGCGGCTGGGATCGGGTCTCAACGAAAAGACCGACGTCGGCCCGGTAATCAATCGGGACGCGAGTGAAAAGATTCTCGAATACATTGAGATCGGCCGGCGTGAGGACAAGGCGAAGTTGATGTGTGGAGGCCGGCGAGCCGAAAAAGGTGATTTGAAGCACGGCTACTTTATCGAGCCTACGGTGTTTGCGGACGTAGATCCGCAAATGCGGATCGCGCAGGAGGAGATCTTTGGCCCGGTCGTTTCTGTTCTGGAGTGCCGGGATCTCGATCACGCGATTGATATTGCCAACGGCGTCAAGTTTGGACTTTCGGCCTCGATCTACACCCGTGATACCAATCGAGCCTTTCACGCGATGGAGGACGTGCAAACCGGTATCTTTTATGTAAACGCCTCGACAATCGGCGCCGAGGTTCACCTGCCGTTTGGCGGAACAAAATCGACCGGTAACGGCCATCGCGAAGGCGGCACTCAGGTGTTGGATATTTTTTCGGAGTGGAAGTCCGTTTATGTTGACTACTCGGGCAAGCTTCAACGGGCGCAAATAGATAGTTAGTCCGTGGTCCGAATATAAGACCTATAGGACGTATAGGACCTATATTCGCGTCACGAACTAAGGACTACGGACTACCAAAGCAGGAGCTCTATGATTGTCGGATTACCAAAGGAAGTGAAAGACAACGAGTACCGGGTGGGGTTGGTTCCGGCCGGCGTTAAGGCCCTGACCAGCGGAGGACATACCGTGCTGGTGCAGACAACAGCCGGCGACGGCTCGGGGATCACCGACCAGGAATTTGTGAACGCCGGCGGTCTCATCGTGGACTCAGCCGAGGAGGTCTGGTCTCGTGCTGAGATGGTTGTCAAAGTCAAAGAACCGATAGCCTCCGAGTATGGATTTCTACGCGAGGGTCTGATTCTTTTCACTTATCTTCATCTCGCTCCCGCACGGGAACTGACCCGAGCGCTGTTGAACGGCGGCGTAATTGGCGTGGCCTACGAAACCATTACCAACGAACAGGGTCATC
This sequence comes from Blastocatellia bacterium, assembly GCA_035649735.1. Taxonomy (GTDB): domain Bacteria; phylum Acidobacteriota; class Blastocatellia; order UBA7656; family UBA7656; genus Onstottus_A. The sequence continues at coordinate 12,513 of DASRIZ010000352.1, forward strand.
TTCCTTTGCTCACCCCCATGAGCGAGGTTGCCGGTCGAATGTCGATACAGGTGGGGGCCACGTATCTCGAAAAGATCAACGGTGGAAGAGGCGTGCTGTTGGGTGGCATTCCCGGCGTTGCGCCCGGTCGCGTGACGATTATCGGCGGCGGTGTCGTCGGTATCAACGCGGCGAAGATCGCGGTGGGCTTTGGCGCAGCGGTCATCATTATCGATAGGGATCTCGAACGGCTCCGCTACCTTGATGATATTTTCGGCAGCCGGATCCGCACTCTTGCGTCGAATCCCTACACGATCGGGGATTCGGTAGCGGCGTCCGATTTGGTTGTCGGCGCGGTGCTGGTTCCCGGGGCGGCGGCGCCCAAACTGGTGACCCGCGATATGCTTCGCGATATGCCCCGAGGTTCGGTGATCGTGGACGTGGCAGTAGACCAGGGCGGTTGTATCGAGACTACCAAACCGACAACGCACAGCGAGCCGACTTATTACGTCGAGAATGTTCTTCATTACGGGGTGACCAATATGCCCGGCGCGGTGCCGCGCACCTCTACGTTTGGGCTAACAAACGCGACGCTTCCTTTCGCGTTGAAGCTCGCCAAGTATGGCGCCGAGCAAGCTTTCAGACGGGATCGACACCTAAGGAACGGTGTTAATACCTATCGTGGTAAGGTCACTTACGAGGCTGTCGCGGTGGACCAGGGGCTTGAATACACGTCGATCGACGATTTGTTAAGGAGCTGACGCTTGATGAAGGGATCTGTTTGGGCCGGGGCTATTTGTTTAATGCTTCTGGCTTACTCCAGCGCATATCCTCAGGGCGGGGCGCCTAGCCTTGATGCGGGAAGCGTCAAGGATTCGACTTACACAAACTCTTATTTTGGAATGCAACTGCGAATCCCGGAAGGCTGGCAGGTGCAAGACAACGAAGCCACGCGGGCACTGCTGGAACGCGGTAAAGCGCTTGCGGCGGGCGACGATAAGAATCTGAATTCGATGTATAGCGCTTCGGAACTGAGGAGTCTGACATTACTCACAGTGTTTAAACATCCTCTAGGCTCGCCAGTTGAATTCAACCCAAGTTTTATGTGCATGGTTGAACGGATCGAAGGTCTGCCGGGCCTAAAGAACGGGAGTGATTACTTGTTCCACGTCAGGAAGGGGCTCTCGCTGTCAAAGATTCAGCATTCTTTTGAGAAGGAGATCTATAATCAAACGGTTGGCGGGATCGTGTTCGGCGTTTTAGACACGACGTTAACAATTGGAACGAACACGATTCACCAGAAATACTTCAGCACGCTACTTAAAGGATATGCCTTAAGCTTTATCATTTCATTCTCGTCTGACCAAGAGCTCCAGAGTCACAACAAGACGATTGAATCGATACGGTTTCGTTAGAGTCATCCAGGCTCAGCCATCAATCAAAGTCTTGCGAAGGGTCTTCAGCATTCCAACCCGGGTTCTCAACGTTATCAATGCCACGCAAGATCGAGTGCCTCTTCGTTCATCGGTTTAACTGAGCCCTGCCGGAGATTCACCTCCCACGTCGCAGTATGAGTCCGGCTCGAATCCGTGTAGCTGAACTCAACGCTTATTGGCGACTCGCTTCCTCCTGACAAAGTCGCGCGCCATCCTTCGATGTCGATCGACTCTCCAGAGCTCTTCCGGTGAAAGACGGTCATATATAGATACTGTTGGACAGTAAAGTTCTCCTTCCTTGAGTTGCTCTCCTTCACCAGCCTAATGGCCTTTTCGGCATCAGGCTGAAGGTGCTCGGCGACGAGTACGAACGCGTCTACCATCACTATGAGCAGCGGCACGCATATGAACACGAGCCGCGGCCAGCTGAAGCGCTTTATAGTCATTTTCTAAAGTTCATCAGTCTCGGATATGCGAGGTATAAGCATTCCACAGCGCGGGCAATTCTCATCCGGGCCGTCCAGCGCTACCCTGAAGCCGCACTCCAGACAGGGACGAAGACTGATCCTCTTTTCGATCATTACGTAACCGATCAGCACCAGGGTTATGCAAACTATCGCTAGAATCACCGCCATACTTGTCCAAGGACGGTTCAGCCACTCACGGTGAACGTCTGGCTGCGTTCCGGTTCCATCCCTATCAACTGCCGCCTCGCATGAACTTCTGACCCGCCGTGTAGTTGAAGAAAGCAGCCATGAAAAAGATCACCGCAGATCCGGCGGTTACCACCAAATACGGCGACCGGCCTGACTGATATGCTTCAACGCTGAGATAGGCAAATATTAGTGCGAGAAGCGAACAGACGATAGCGTTCCGGTGATATGCGTAGCCGGTTCGTTGGGCGGCAGTCCGGTTTCGCCGGATGAGTTCGTTGAGCGCTTTGACTTCCTCTTCGCACGGACCAATGCAGGCAACACCGTTGCCTACATCTGCCGCGCAGTCGTGACAAAGCGCTTTGTTGCAGTTTTTGCAGATCGCGACCGCGTCGACGCCCTGGTGATTGAAACACTTCATAAGGTCGACAGCAACATAGGTCCTATAGGTCCAATCAGGTCATATAAGGATCCTATAGGCCCTATTGTCTATGTTACTTCGGCTCGCGCCATTCGAAGATTGTCGTTGAGCTGAGCGTCTCGCCGTACGCGCCAGATCTTACTGTCGAGGTAGTAGTGAGTGAACGCACCACCCCATATGAATGCCATCCAGAAGCTATCGGGCTTTACAATGGTGTAATGCGGAATGTGATACAGCGCGCCAAATACAAGCGCAAATCCAATATAAGTCCACACGCTCTTGCTGATCGTGGACGCGGCGCCGTAATTCTTTGAGGTTGCCTTCCCGTACTTGTTCCGATTGTGAAACCAGATTATCCGGTGGTACTGGATGTTGTGATAGATGGTCAAAGTGGCCACCGCCGCCAGCGCTGCCGCCGAGGGTGGCTGCACCGGCTCGAGAAACCACAACACGATCCAATGCATGGGCACCGCGGCAGCGAGCAGAAGCAGCTTTGGAATGTTGACCGGGTGCCTCATATAGAGCTTCTGAGCCTGGCGTCCGGCAAAAAGAATCAACGATACGACGAATGCCGAGAACACCAGAGTTTCAAACCACCAAACCGATTCCGATTGAGCTGAGAGTCCCATTCCCTCGAGCCGTTCTTTCGCCGCATAGCTGTGCGTCAAAAAGCGAACAAACGGATAAGTCATGCCCAGCAGAATAAACGTGCGGTCGATCAGGTTATCGATCTCCGCCAGATCGCTATTCTTTTTCTTATACAGAATCATGAAGCCGTAATGCTGCTTCACAAGGTGATAGTAAGCCCACAGCGACGCAAAGAAGAAAAACATCGGTCCCCAGGCTTCGGTGCCCAGCAGCTTCGCCTGCCCCGCAAGCACCAGCGCCGGTCCAAGCAGAAACAGCGATAGAGTTCCGTAGTAAAGCCTGGCTCGCTTGCGCCGTTCTTCGTTGTCGGCATAGGTTCGTGAAATAGTCCCAAAGACATGCGGCCCGTCAAATCCGAGAGCCCATATCCAGGTCATTATCATCACCGACAGGCCAAGCTTGACCAGGAGCAGGTTAGCAGCAAGGAAAGCGTAGCTGGTGACGACGCTGCCGATAAACCAGACCAGATCCTCTCTCTGGTTGATGATCCAGCCGAGGGCAACAGTCTTGTGCCCGCCTTTTTCTACAGCAACAGCCGCAGATGCCATAGTTTCATCTCCTTGAATTCCGGGTAGCGATGCTATGGTTAAAAGAGCCCGTGAGTCGGTTCAGACCCGCTTTTCACCTCGCATACTAGTTAGAAAAGCCGCGTCCTTCAAGCTTGAGGCTGCCTAGTTTAGCAAAGCCCAACCCATCACCAAAGCACTTTCGTCCGCGTTCTATTGAGCTGATGGACCAACAGCGACGCCGTTGCAAGTTTGTAAGGACACTTATGAGTGGAAGGGCCTGACCGACGCGGCTTGTCGGACATCAGGACTTGTTGGTTTGGAGCTTTACGATTGAGATTGGCAGCGATCGTTTGGCGCCGCCTTGAATGAGCGAATCCGGACAAATATTCAGGATTAGACACCCATCATGATTGCGGCTCGCAGAACGCTTCGGAAAAAGATTCGCATTTGCGCCTACTTGATTCTGGTTGTCGGGTCGCCAAACAATATCCAACTCCGGCGTGCATCCAAATCAGCGGTAGCGGCCTTCGCCCCGGCGACCGCTTCGCCGAGCGTCGTCTGACCAGAGTAGATCTGACGATAGAACTCTCGATTCATTAGCGCCTGGTGCTCGGGATAGGTCATCGCCGACGATGCCCAGACCGCCACGGCCCCGCCCTTCTCCGACTTCACAAGGGCTTCTGCGAGCGAGTCAAGGACAATGCCCTGAAAGTAGCCGTTCAGGCAGGTCATCATCACAAATATCGACAGATGGCCGGAGTTCGACACCTCAAGCGCATCAGCCGAGCCGAACAAATGCCCTCCCCACAAGTCAACCGACCCGTGACCCACATAGTTGACCAGTTTCTGGCCGCGATTGATCATTTCGAGCAGATTCCGTTTTGCAGTCGCGTCATCGGTGGTGCTTCGGTACACTTCATTCACTCGCAGTTTGCCGGGTAGGAGCGGTTTCAAATCGTTGCTGGCTTGCTCGAAGTTGAATCCTTCGTTCCTATCCGCAACAAGCAACACTTCGTCGGAAACACTCGAAAACTCGTACCCGATCACTTTGTTAATCATTATGTGGACTTCTTCGGCTGTTCTGGCCGGGAGACGCCCGACAGCCATTTCAGGCAGGCCGTCATTGTTGAAATCGGCGAACCAATCGTCGGATGCGGCCTCCATCAGATCGGTGTCGATTAGCCTGGCGGGAACAAGATCGGTGTCGCCGGCGCCAAGATAGTTGCGCGGGTCAAAACTCCCGTCTGCTCCCAAAAGAACGAACCGTGGTTTCTTCTTCCAGCTCGTTCGCGCGTACGACAGGAAATCTTTAACGGCTTCCACGCTCTTCTTGCCAAAGCTGAACTCGTCGTAGATATCCTCAATATCAATTATTGCAACACTGAGCTTTTGACTCTGGCGGAAGACTTTGAGCGGCTCAAAGCTGTCCGCAAGATCGCAATGAGTGATGATTATCAAGTCAGCGCCGTTAGACGGCTGTCGCAAGCTCGATGGTCTATTGGCAGTGACCGACAGAGGATGGGAGATCCGGTCATCCGTCAAGGCAAGCAGGCTCCCGACCGCCGAGCCGTGCAGTCCGACCGTAATTGCATAGCTCGTTCCGGCCGTGTCAATGACGCCGGTAATTTCAGAAACGGAACTTGGATCACTCACATCGAAAACACGAATCAAGGGAGAACTGAACCCCGAAATAGTCTGGGCCTGCGTCCCCGGCGAAATAGTCATTCGAAGTGCGTTTTGTTCTGCCGTGTAAGTATGCGAGTAACTCATCAGCAAGTAGTCAACGAGACTAATGTCGGAGGGGCCGCCCTCGG
>DASRIZ010000353.1:0-4480 GCA_035649735.1 Blastocatellia bacterium
GTATAAGACAATCCACAGAACTCGACCAAAAAGGAGACTTTTATGTTTCGTCTTCGCCAGCTTATAGCTCTCATTACACAACTGGCTCTAGTAACCGCTTTTACGTTTTCAATCACCTCGGCAAAAGGCAACGGCCGTGACTCGATTACCCAGGAAGATCTTAAAGAGTGGCTGACCTATCTGGCCTCTGATGAGCTCGAGGGTCGCAACACGTACACTGAAGGGCTCGGACTCGCCGCGGCCTATATCGCCGAACGACTCAAATCGTGGGGTGTGAAACCCGGCGGTCCCAATGGATCCTATTTCCAGAGAGCCGCGGTATTGAGCGTCAAGAGCGAAAACAACTCATCGATTACCGTAGAAGCGGCGGGCCAGACTCGCACGTTCAAGAACAGAGAGGGAATCAGCTTTTCTTCAAACGTCGGCGGCAAACAGGCGCTCACCTCAGACCAGATCGAGTTCGTAGGCTACGGTTTGAACGCGCCGCTAGCGAAGCATAACGACTATGCGGACAAGAACGTAAAAGGCAAAGTAGTCGTGTTTCTCGGGACCACGACTCCAAAGGGAATGGAAAGCGGGCCCTACCGCCGCGCGCTGGGCGGCCGCTCTCGTTACGCGACCGAGCAGGAAGGCGCAATAGCAAGTATCGGTGTGGGGGGCGGGTTCCGGCGCGGCGGCGGTGGCCAGCCCGGCCAGGGGCAAGGACCGGGACAAGGACCGGGACAAGGTGGACCAGCGGGAGGCGGTCAGTTCGGTGGTCAGACGGACGGAGCGGACTTCACGACCGTTCAGAGGCTCGATACTCCAGTTCCGCCGGCGGTTAGCGGGCAGGATGATTTCTTCGAGTTTCTATTCAGCGCGAGCGATGTGAAATATGCAGAGTTGAAAGATAAGGCCTCTAAGGGTGAGCCGCTACCCGGTTTCACCCTCAAGAACGTAAAGGTGACTTTTAACATCGATCCAAAGTATCAAGTCTTGCGAACGCAATATACTCACAACGTTGTGGGGATAATCGAAGGCTCGGATCCAAGACTCAAAGATACTTATGTTGCCTTCGGAGCTCACTATGATCACGTCGGTTATGCGGAAGGCGAGGTTATTCAAGGCGCTAGCGGACAGACTCGGAGCGGCGCTCGCGGCCGAGTGACCGCCGGCGCTGTTGACGATCGGGTATGGAACGGCGCCGACGATGACGGCTCGGGAACGGTGACGATCATGGGGTTGGCCAAAGCTTTCGCGACCGGCCCGAAGCCGCGGCGGTCTCTAATTTTTGTCTGGCACTCCGGCGAGGAGAAAGGACTATGGGGTTCGCGATTCTTTGCTGACTACCCAACGGTGCCGATGGAGAAAATAGTCGCCCAGGTCAACATGGACATGGTAGGGCGCAACCGCGACAACAAACCCGAAGAGGCTAACTCTGTCTATATCGTTGGGTCGGATCGCATCAGCACCGAGTTTCACAACATTACCGTTGATGCGAACGGAGCCCTGACTAAACCGCTGAAGCTCGATTATGAGATGAATGATCCGACCGATCTGGAACAGATCTACTATCGTAGCGATCACTACAGCTACGCGGTGAAGGGGGTACCAATCGTGTTTCTGACAACCGGGCTGCATCCGGACTATCACGCGAATACCGACAGCGTTGAGAAGATCAACTTCGAGAAGATGACGCGGATCGGGCAATACGCGTATGAGATCGGAATGCGAACAGCCAACCTCGATCGCCCGCCGGTGCGTGACAATCGGGGCCCGCGCGTCGGCAAGACCGTCACGGGCAAGCTGAAGTCATAGCCGCGACTTATGTCTCACAAGATAATCGCGCGTGGCGAGTAACAGCATAAAACCGCGTGGCAGTCTAAACGAATATTGATATTTCGCTGCGTGAACTTTGGGGAGTCTTTTAAAATCGAAAGCGCACTGATCCGTCCAAGACAGTCACTCGAATTGTGGCGACTGAGCGCGGTAGTCAACAGTCGCCCGAGTAGTATCGTAGAAGAGTTCTCCAATGTCCTTAGTTGAGATGCCCGCACGACGCTCTATCTTGTCCTTGATCCTTTCAACCGCTTCTTTGGTTCGCGAATTTCCACCGTCGTCGAGGTCACAGAAGATGCTTTGAACGCAAATCTCGCCCAGGCGTCGGTAGCTCTCAAACTGCGCCTCATCGAACCATTGCTTTGTAGTTGTTTGCTGGGGGAAATCCGAATTCTGGATCGCGTATTGCCGGACGTCGGCCGTCTCGTCGGACTTCTTGTCCGAAAGCAGCGACGGCTTGATCAGGATAATCGTGCCGGTCCGTTCATGCTCACTTTCTACCTCACCCCATTCGAGCGCCTTGGCATGGGCCTTGGAGTAGACGATCTTGCCTTTGACGAAGTGCTGGGTGGCGCGATTCTCAACAAGCTTTTTGAACGGGGTTATATTCAGCTCGATCTCCGCTCCGAAGTCGATATGGCAACGCCTTATAGCGTTTCCCAAATCGCTGAAGCTTGGCTCAGGGTCGGCTCCGCAATCCGCGACTACAATAAAACGGCAGCCTCGCTCGACGAGCGAATAAAGACCAGTGTTGTCGAAGTGGCCTCCATCGGTAAGGTAGCAGTAGTCCGATACATCGTTGGTATGCGAAAGAAACTCGCGGAGCAGATAAAAAGGCCACAACCGCGCGCGAGGAGATTTCCAATCCGGGTTCTTTGGAGTTGGCGCCCAATACCCGAGTCGCACGTTCAGAAGCGTCATCAGCATCGCCAACGCCGCCGTCGGCGTTCGAGAACCCATGTTAGGACTGGTTGCGGCGCCTGAAACAGCCACCGCGGTGCCAAGAGTGAGTCGCCCACCCATGTACTTGCCTGTTGCGCGATATCCAGTCCGCGTAGAGCCGCAATGCAATTGGGACAAAACGAAGGAGGCTGCCGACCTCTGCGCTGTCGCCAGGTCTCGGGAAGCGACCAAATTCAGTGTAGTGTTAATTAGATGATAGGGAGCCCCTCTGCCGCAGTTTCGCATTTCCTTGAGCAGGACGTTGTCACCCGCGACAGCTTCGGTAATCTCTTTTTGCTGCTTTAGCCGGTTGAAGTTCGACGCGCCGAGATAAGCACGCACCAGCCGCGCCTTATAGAACAAGTGCATCGAATAGGCGTTTGGGTCCGCCATCCAACCCAGCCCGACTACCCAGGCAAGCGCGGCAGCCATCAATCCAATGATTGCCTGAATCAGCCTCATCATCTGCGTCTGTTCGCTCAAGCTTACAGTGAGGAGAGCAACAAGGACGACATAGGCCGAGGTCAACAGCCACAGCGAGCGTCGGTTCTCGCCCTCGCCCCACCTCATTTCAAAAATCACGAAAGTCACGCACAGTACGATGCCAATGAAGGTGGGGCTGGTTAGCGCCATGCTCGTCCCGTGGTACTCCCTCGACGCGTCGGAAACGACAGCCCGCGCCACCCATCCCGTCCAAACCGCAAGCACGACGGAGGATGTCGCCAGCCCCCAAAGCAAAGCTGACCTGTGTTTGTCGGCCCAGGTGCGTTTCTTGGATTTGGTTTTACGAGGAGTAGGATTGTCAGTCTTCTTCAGCCGGACAACCGTCGTCTTCAACAGAACCAGACAAATACCCAAAAGAACAGGAGCGAGCGACGACGAGGATTGCGAGAAGGTGGGCACAGCTTTTCCGCCGGGCATATGCATGGACCAACCCAGTCCAAGTGACAACAGCATGCAAGTCGACGCAACAAGCGTCAGCAATGGTTCCCGATGGCCCCTTACCCACTCGGTCGTGTCCCTGGTGTCGCCTACTTTGCCTTTGAGCCAGTCAGCTACCCATTTCAAACCGACCATCAGGCGCTCGAGCTTCCTGAGTACTGATCGCTCCTCCGACGACTGATTGGAAGACTCCTGAGCTCCTATTTCAACTGCGGCAACCCTGAGGAGGAAAACCGCGCCCGCAAGTATAGCCACAAGGATAGGCAGTTGCAGGAATGGGAGCGTGTCGTTGAATCCGCTGTGCCGCGCTATCGCGTGTATGCCGCAATCTATGGAAACCGCAAGCAATAGACAGCTCGATGCTAGAAGATAAAGGGCTCTTCCACCGTGCGCTGCGCCCTCCTCCTTAAAAATCGCAAGTCTAAAAGGAGCCTTGCTGTCTCTCGTTACAGCCAGCCTGAACAGGAGAAGACCGCCAGTAAGAGTCACTACGATCAACGGCAGAATGAGAAACCAGGTTAGGAGGCCTGCACCCTTGGCGTTTGGCGACAGGAACCAGAGGTACTTCACGCAGAAGAAAGCGGCTATTGCCGCGCAAACAATGGCCACTATCCAGACAAGAAGATTTCGGCGGTCACCCACGCTTCGGCCGGTTTTGTCTCCGTTCCGCCAGATCGCCGAGAGCCGCAGGATCAGCAGCAGTTCCCCGATTACGACCGCGACTACAACAAAGCCCTCGGCAAACGGGATGCCTCCGGTCTGCGCGGCTAACGCGTTA
>DASRIZ010000354.1:0-4057 GCA_035649735.1 Blastocatellia bacterium
TGTTCGCCACATGTGAGCCACCGGGCTGTTGTCGTTTCCCAACCCTTCTTTCGGTTGCTTGAAATGGCGGCCGATTATGTCGATGAATGGGTCGATTGAAACTTTGGCGTCTGGATCGAAGGCATACAAATCGTTAACCGTGATCAGCCGCGCGTTCATATACCATTTGTGATTCCGCGCATAAGTGTACGCCGCTTTGATGTGAGGCGCCGGCACGTAGTCCTTGCCGAAGATCTTGTTGTACATCTCCGGGTACTCATAACCCGCCGCCTCATCAGGATAGAAGCGCAGCGCCTGGTGGTAACGAATCGCCCAACTCACCCTCTCGGAGACGTACGGTTCGATCAGTTGCGCGCCCCACCACCCGTGATCGGGCTTCATAAGGCTCAGCACTACATCGTGCAAAAGACAGGCAATGATCGTCTCCTCGTTCATGCCAGTCTTAAGCGCCCGCGTTGCGCTCTGAAGCACATGGTTTGCCGGCGCAAAGCGCAGTTTGAAGAAGTCGAGCAGCGTTGGCTTGACCGGCATTGGCTCGAGTTTGTTCGCTGCAAACACACCGTCCCCGGAACCACTCAACACGAAGACCGATCCGATACCTCGCCGGTAAGGTCGTTCTTTTCGCTCACCGGATTGCACGACGGCCGTCTGATCCAGCCGGTCGATCATATGGTGTTCGAGGGCGTCGGCCAGCGCTTCAGCCGACATCGCTTCGATCGCGACGGCAGAACCCAACGTGGCCAGGAAGGCTCTTCGATCGATGTCCATAGGCTCCTCCGTGCCGGGAATGCTGGTGTTCTCGCTGCATGAAGTTCGCAGGACACGATTCCCAAGCAAGCAGGCGAGACGCCTGCGGCCCCCGGGAACTTCACTTGAGCGTTGCCATACACTCAATCTCGACGCGCGCGTTTCGAACTAATCCGCTGACGCCAAGCGCGCTCCGAGCCGGCAGGCGCTCCTTTTTGAAGAACGTTGTGTAAACCGTGTTCATGTCGGCCCATTCTTTTATGTCCGCCAGCATGACCGTGCATTTGATGACGTGGTCCATCGAGGATCCGTTCTTGTCGAGGACGGCCTTGATGTTCTCCATCGTCTGCTTTGTCTCGGGTCCGATGCCTCCGGGCACCAGGTTGCCGGTGGTATCCGTTCCCAGCTTGCCCGACAAGTAGAGGATGTTTCCGACTCGCACGAAATCAGAAAGCGTTCTGGCCGAGGGATTCGAAGCGCTCTGGTATTCAACCGTCGTGTTTTGAGCGGCTGCTGATTTCGCCCGGGCCTTGGCCTGAGCGTTGGCGCCCGCGCAAAGAGCGACAACGATCGCTGCCGCGCCAACCAGTGATTTCAAATTTCTCATAGCATCCCTTTCTCCTTTGGAGTGCGGCGGCAAGGTACTCCGCGACGCCGCTTTTGTTTTGCAATCAGTTAGAAGCGGCGTCGCGGAGTACCTTGCCGCCGCACTCCAAAACCGCCGCCGTCCAACCAATCGGTCAGATCGCTGATTTGATGTCGCCGTTTTTCGCCATGCGAATGATGTGGTCGGAGGCGCGAAAAGCCAGAGCCTGTATGGTGCAGGTCGGCTGCCCACGTCCCGATGTCACAAAGCTGCTTCCATCACAGATGAAGAGATTGGAGACGTCGTGAGCTCGATGATACTTGTCTACGACAGAGGTGCGCGGGTCGTTACCCATCCGGCAAGTCCCAAGGAGGTGAAACCCGAATGTTTGGTTTCGCACTTCGCGGGTCCACACCTTTCGAGGACCGGCCGCTTCGATCAGTTCCTTGCAGCGGGCCTGGAAGAACGCCATCGTTTTCATGTCTTCGGCGTGGTCCTTGTAGGTCACCCGCATTACTGGCAGCCCCCAGGCGTCCTTCACGTTAGGATCGAGGGAAATGTTATTTGACTCCACCGGCAGCGAAGTCGTGTGTCCGGTTGCGTGCAGCGTCCGAGTGAAATGCTCTCTAAGCAAGGCCTTGTACTTGGGCCCCCATCTGGGCGAGTCCGGCGGCAGGCCTCCCAGCGCGAAGTTCATCGGGTAGGAAACGAAGCGCATATCGATTCCCCCGCCGCCGTAGAAACCGCGTTTTGGGTCGCTGTCATAGAAGTCGTGGATGACTCGGCTAACGGCGACGCTCTTGAACTCGTTCAACGGATGCTCGAACAAACCGGAGGCACGCGCGTGCCCGTTGAACATAAGGTACTTGCCAACCTTTCCGGTTGAATTCGCCAGACCTTGCGGAAACAACGACGACTTCGACAGAAACAGCAGACGCGGGGTCTCAGCCCCGTTGGCGCAAAGCACAACTGCCCTGGCGCGCTGAAAGTGCTCCCGGCCACTCTTATCAAAGTAGGTGACACCGGTCACCAAACCTGCCTTATTGACTTCGATCTTTCGCACGCAACTGTCCGCGCGAATTTCGCAGCGTCCGGTCTGCTCGGCTTCGCGAATAACCGTCGCCAGCGTGGACGACTTGGCTTTTGCTTCGCATCCGAAGTACTCGCAGAAACCGCAGTGCAAGCAGGCGCTGCGCCCACGGTAAGGCTGAGAGATTATTGCCATGGGCGCCGGAAATGCGTGCCAGCCCAGCTTCTTTGCGCCTCGTTCGGCGAGCACGCCAGAAGACTTTATTGGAAGCGGCGGTAGCGGATAGGGCTTGGAGCGAGGAGAGTCAAACGGACTCGCGCCGGCAAGCCCGGAAACTCCGAGCTCCCATTCGGTCTTAGTGTAGTAGGGTTCGAGCTCGGCGTAGGAGATCGGCCAGTCGTCGAACCCTGAGCCTGCAATCGATCCCCAGCGGCTGCGCTCGTTGAAATCGATCTCGTGAAAGCGCCAAAAGTTGGCGGTGAAGTGGACGGTGCCCCCGCCCACCTGGCGGCCATAGATGACCGCCGGCTGTACCTTTGCTTTTTCCTTCTCGGTGGCCCGAAACGTATTTGGCTCACGCTTGTAGTCGTTGGTAATGGCCCGCTGCCGCATGTACTTCAGTTCGTCGTGCTCGAAATCCTTCTCGGTCATGTACGGACCCTGTTCGAGGACAACGATCCGAAACCCGGCAGTCGATAATTCCCTGGCTATGATGCCCCCCGCCGCGCCGGCGCCGATAATCACAAAATCAATCTCGGTCTGTGCGTCAAACCTGACCTGTTGGTGAATCATAACCGGGTGCTCTCTAGCGCGATTCTTATTCGGCATCATAAAAGCCAAACGGAGACTTAAAGTGAAAGTGGTCTTCAAACCCGAGCAGCTTCCAGCCGATCTGGTTGTGATTGCCGCCGTATTCGGGGTTGGAAAACATGCCAAGGATGGTCATGGTGCGAACGAGTTCAAAGAACGGGCTCTTTTCAATCCCTGTGAGCAGCTCAGTTTGTTGCTCGGAGCTTAGAGCAGAGAACGTTTTCGTTTTGCCGAATCGTTTTCGCGTCTGTTTTTCCAGGTCTTTGAGCCCGTCGACAAAGACCGGCCGATCGCTGGAGGCGAAGGTCGCAAGCGCCCGGTCGATGAAATAGATAACTCGGGCTTCGCGCGCTCCGGGTGTGTCGTCGGTTGGAATTATCTGCGCTGCGATTGCTTCGGTCTCGGCGGCCTGTTCGGCGGTAAAGAATTCAAACTTGTCATCGGCCGGCGACTGAACAACGTGTCGGGCATGTTGCTGAGCGGCGGCGATCTCGGGTAAGTGTGAAAGAATCCAGGCGGAGCCCACGCTCGCGCACGACTTGATCATGAACTGCCGCCGTGAAATATCCTGATCGTCCATAAAAGTGGGACCCGCTCCCGGACAGGTTGCCAGCATCGCACGAGCCATCGAAGCTGTCAGCCGAGTGTGTATCATTGTTCAAACATCATTTTCAAGGTCGTGCGGCGTGCCCTTCGAAAGAATTTTTCGGGCCTCCAGACTCAAAATTCCCTTAAACGAGTGTAACCTTTTGGCTTGCCAAATCGTGTTTACGTCAGACAGGAGGCGAACAAGATGGATTCAACTTTATTTCGGGGCGACGTGACGGTTATCGGCGGCGGCGTCGCGGGGCTCGCGGCGGCGGCGCTTATTGCCAGGAGCTCGA